>JAZRKG010000126.1:0-11284 GCA_045646185.1 Butyrivibrio sp. | reverse complement strand
GGCCAAGCGGTTCTTAGGAAGACAAGACTCACTGACAACTCCTTGGCTCACAGAACGACATGGCTACGATCCGACTTAGGAGAACCTGTGTCATCAAAGCCTGTGGAAATGACATCTCAGGGTCCGCACATAAATGGTCTTGATGCATATAAGTGGATATCTGCCGGTTACGCCTGTCATATTTTTGGCAGCAAGAAAAACGCTAATGTAAGACCTGTATATGAGCAAAAAGAGGATATTTCCGCACCTATTGCAAACATTACATCAGGTACAACAGTAGGATTTAGATACCTTCAGTTTGGCTCAAATTCTGCGGGGAAAGTGACTGTAGTCCTCGAAGAAGCAAAAGCTGTAAAGGTTAATGTCCGCATTGATTCATATAAGGGAAGAGTGATTTCCGAGGTAGAATTTGATGGAACAGAAAAAGAAAAAACTGCAGATGTTATATGCGGTGTAATAGGAAAGCATGCAGTTTACTTTGAATTTGTATCCGATGATATTGATGAAGTCTATACTTTTGACAGATTTACATTTGATTGATTCAAAACCAGAAGCTGCCTTGATTTTGAAGTTTAGTCTGAAAGGCCCAGTTCTGTTAACTTATCAATAATAGCATTTGCAAAGATTTCATGAGAATCTGCATCCATATGTTCATTATCAACGCTACTTGAATTTACATAATCAGAGGCTGCGAGAAATTGGCAGCCTTTTTTTAATGCAATTTTCTGGTAAATGTTCTTTAGGTTTTGGCTGACAATAATGGATTCCTTTGAAAATTCAGGGTCCATTTCAGGTTTCCATACTTCTTCACCAAGATGTAGGGGAGATACCAAAAGGACCTTACTTATATCAACTTTTTTCTCAATTATCTCCAGGCAGGATTCAATTCCTTTTCCAATAATATATGGTGACGCATGGAAATAGCTTTTGCAGTCATTGGTTCCAAGCATCAGGATTACAGCATCTAAAGGAGAGTGACTTTCAAGTAAGAGTGGAAGTGCGTCAATGCCTCGTCTGTCAGGTCGAAGCTCATCCTCAAAAACGGTGGTCCTTCCGCATAAACCCTCCTCAATAACTCTTACATCACTAAGTCTTTCCTGCAGGATACTGGTCCATCTTTTACCCCAGGCATAGCGTGCCGGTGGTGTGGTTCCTGGAATCATTCCCCATGTATTTGAATCACCAAATGCCAAAATCTGTTTCATAAAAAATCCTCTTTAATAAACACTGAATAAATGTATCTCTTTAACCTGTAGTATAAGTGGCAAAAGCTTTTTTGAATAATACTAAATATATATTGATGGCTATCAGAAAAATTTATAACCGTTATTTGGTATAATATATGGCAAAGGTAGGCGATGTACTTGCTGCCAGTCACTATAAGAATCTGGAAAAAAATGCCTCCGACTGTATAGCCTGTGGACATTGTAATAGCAGATGTCCTTTCAAGGTCGACCAAATTAGCAGAATGCAGGAAATAAAAGCCTTATTTTGCTGATATATTTATTATTATCAACAATAGCAGTAGTCATTAACAAAAATAAAGTTACACTTGGCTGCCTGGTTTTTCACTGTAGATTTCACTAGGTATAGTAGTTTTCAGTTGCGTATTTAAAGTGTTCTTCAAATTTGGATATGGCTTCCTTTGAGACATCCAAATCAGGCTCTGTCATATCAAAAGCATGATACATTCCATCATATATATCTACACTGGCTTCAACACCAGCCTCTTTTAGATTCTTTATAAAAGTAAGTGTTTCATCATAAAAAGGTTCAGCAGTGCCTACAAAAGTATATGTAGGTGGAAGTGCGGTATAGTCAGTCTGTCTTGCAGGAGCGGCGTATGCAGTGGCATTTTTTCTGCCGATTCTTCGCAGGTATATCCTCCAAGCCATGTGGTTACGTCTGGTATTCCAAATCTTTGCATGATTATCTCTTGAACTGTCAGTATCAAAATTATCAATCATTGGGTAAAGCGGCATCTGATATGCGATTTTGACATCGCCTGTATCACGGGCTTTCATGCACACTGCAGCGCATAGGCCTCCTCCGGCACTTTCACCGCCAACCATTATTTGATTTTCCTTGATTCCAAGCTCATGGGCATGCTCTTTTATGTATAAAAGAGCAGCATAGCAGTCATTGAAGCCTGCAGGATATGGGTGAAAAGGGGACAGCCTATATCCTACAGAAATAACCACTGCGCCAAATTTCTTGGCAAGACTTTCGCCTCGTCCCATATAGACCATTTCTTTCATTCCGGTGGCATAGCCACCACCATGTATCCACAGAACGCCGGGCGCTTCTTTTGCCTGGTCCTTTCGTTTCAAGATGAGTATTGGAATTCTATGCCTTTCGGAAGGTATAAATCTCTTTTCCACAACTATATCTTTATCAGGGGTAAATTTCTTTCTCATATAAAAACCTCGCTAATAAAGATTATATTACGTTGGTAATCAAAATGCATTCGTCTCGATTTTCTTTACCAATGAACCATTAATGATTTTACGAGGTATAATGGTTTAAACACTTAAACCAACAATGCATTGTAAATAGTTAGGAGTGAATATGAGTAAAAATAGTGGAGATAAGGAATTAGAGACTTTGGCAAAAGAAATACAGAGAAGTCAGAAAATCCTGATTGCACTTGGAGATGAAATGAGACAGCACCTGATACTTGTGATGATGCAAAGCGGAAGCTGCTCCGGAATGAGGGTGAATGACATAGCTAAAAATACAAGTCTTTCACGCCCGGCAGTATCGCACCATTTACAGATTTTAAAGGATGCTGGTATCGTCAAGATGCGAAAAGAAGGCACTAAAAATTACTATTACTTCGATGCAGATATGGACGCCTTTGATGGTCTGATCAATACACTTTTGCATGCAAAAAAAATAATGCAGTCTCTTCCGGATAGGAGCGGAGATGATTAAGGTACACATTTTACCCTGTGGAAGCACTGTTGTTGATGAGGCACTGCCTTTTTCTAATAAATCAAGTAATCCACTTGCATTTACAGGAATTATGCGTGGACAGGAGCACAAAGTAAAAGTTCCTGTTACAGCATATCTGATAGAGCATCCGGATGGACTTGTACTTGTGGATACTGGCTGGGATACAGCTATTAGAGAAGATGCAAGGAAATACGAAGGGCTTGCCAATTATTTTGCTTCACCGGGACAGCTTCCAGAAGGAGAAGCAGTAACGGAGCATTTGGAGAGGCTTGGTTACAAACCTTCTGACATCGATTACTGCATTATGACGCATATGGACATTGACCACGCAGGTGGAATTGGCCTGGTAAAAGATGCCAGACATATAATGACAAGCGCCGCGGAATGGAAGGCTGCCAGTGGATTGAATCCAAGATATCTGAAAAGATTGTGGAAAAATATTGATATTGAGACCTTCCCGGATGAAAAATATGATCTTTTTGGTGATAAAAAGGTAGTGCTGTTCCCAATGCACGGACACTCGGCAGGAATGACGGCTGTAAGAGTTGGCACCAAAGATAAGTATTTGATAATTGCCGGAGATGCCGGTTATGGAAGAGCATCCTGGGAACAGTTGGTGCTTCCTGGAGTGGAATGGAACAGAAGAGAGGCACTGCATTCACTTCGTAAATTGCAGAAATTCGGTAATGACGAGAACTGTATTGGAATACTAATGACACATGATACAGAAATGAAACCGCAGATATTTGAAATATAAAAGGAGAACAAGAATATGGAAACAATGGAACTCATGAAACAGAGACATTCAGTAAGACAGTTTGCTGATAAGCCTATTGAGGAAGCTGTTATAGCTGCTCTTGAAAAAGAGATTGCAGACTGCAACAAAGAAAGTGGCATGAATATTCAGCTTATCACAAACGAACCGGAAGCTTTTCAGGCTGGAGAAACAAGCTATGGTCAGTTTAAGGGATGTAGAAATTACCTTGTAATTGTAGGCCCTAAGGGAATGGATGAAGAAGCTGGATACTATGGCGAAAGAGTGGTATTAAAGGCTCTTGAGCTTGGACTTAATTCCTGCTGGGTTGCACTTACCTATAAAAAAGGAAAAGCACAGGGAAAAGAAAATCCTGGAGAAAAAAGGTATCTTGTAGTTGCACTTGGATACGGAGAGACAAATGGAGCAGCACATAAAAATAAATCACTTACAGATGTAAGTGATTATAAAACCGGTGATCCGGATTGGTACAAAAATGGGCTTGAAGCCGCACTTCTTGCACCAACAGCCATGAATCAGCAGAAATTTAAATTCGAAAGAACCGGCGAAACAGTAAAAGCAAAAGTCGCAGGACTTGGCTTTTATACCAAGATTGATCTTGGTATAGTAAAGTATCACTTTGAGCTTGGCTCAGGTAAAGGCAAAGCCGTTTGGGGCTGATATAGATTAAGACTCGTTTACAAGCTTCCCTGTCATATGCTGTGGTGTCAGTTCAAGACACTGCACTCTTGGCAGGGCATTTGTAAGCTCTTTTTGCAGATATTCCTCATCATCAGTAAATTTTCTGCAAAGATTTGAGCAGATATACTTTGTTTTTTCCAGATCTTCTACAAGCTTTATCCGGCCAAATATAATTACGCTATTGATATTAAGAGCCCATTCGCCTTCTTTGCGATAACCCTCATCATAAACGCAATAGCTGACCTTATCACATTCTCTTATGGCATCAAGCTTGTGACCTTCTTTGGCACAATGAAAATATAACTTGCCATCTTCTTCACAATACCAATGGTCCATTGGTATTCCATAAGGATATCCATCATCACCAATAACAGACAGAACGCCTCTTGGCTGTGTTTTCAGCACTTCTATACATTTTTCATCAGATATTTGCTGAGCAAACCTTCTCATTTTTCTAAACATTTGATTACCTCAATCTTTCGCTAATAATTTAAGACCGACTATTCCAATCAGGATTAGTATAATACAAATTACCTGTGGCGCGGATAGTTTTTAATAGTTTTATAAGAATAATCAACTGAATAAGTGATATCATGTAATTATAAAAAACGTTATAAAGGAATACATTATGGATGACAGATTAAAAAAGCAAATGGATTTTGCTCTTGAGATAGACAAGGAGAAAAATATATTCAGGCAGACACATCTGTCAGAACATGGCAGAAATGAAAATGATGCTGAGCATGCCTGGCATATGGCAATCATGGCGTATCTTTTAAAAGAGTATTCTAATCAGGAGATAGACATTTCAAAAGTTATGATAATGTGCCTGATTCATGACATAGTAGAAATAGATGCTGGAGATACTTACGCATATGATGCTGAAGGGTTGGCGACACAGAAGCAAAGAGAGGATGCTGCCAAGGAAAGAATCTTTTCTATACTGCCAGAAGACCAAAAGAAAGAGTTTATAGAGATTTTTGACGAGTTCGAAGCATGTCAGACTCCTGAATCAAAGTTTGCACATTCTATGGATAATCTGCAACCGCTTATGCTAAATAATAGTAATGATGGTGCTGACTGGCTTGAACATAAGGTAAATAGCAAGCAGGTTTATGGAAGGCAATCAAAAACAAGAGAAGGATCAGAAAAGCTCTTCGAACTTACGGATCAGATTATTAAAGATAACATTTCAAAGGGAAGAATAACGGAGTGATATGAGAGAAGACATCGAAAAGTATCTTGATAAAAAATATGGCTCAAAACCAGAGTATTTATGGCGAAGATATCCAGGCTATGCTGTTTTCAGGCATGAGGATAATCGTAAATGGTACGCTATCATTATGAATGTAACAGCTGACAAAATAGGAAGAGATGGTGAAGAAGAAATAGCCATAATTGACGTAAAAATAGATGATCTGATGCTTAGAGACATTTTGATCAGGCAGGAAGGCTATTACCCAGGCTACCATATGAACAAAAACAGCTGGATAACTATCGCACTTGATGGCACAGTCCCTTTTGAGGAAGTATGCAACATGATAGATGCCAGCTTTGACATGACTCTTTCCGCCAGGCAAAAGCAGAAGTTTAGACAGCCAAAAGAGTGGATAATTCCAGCAAATCCTAAGTACTACGATATTGAACATGCATTTGATGCAACGGATGAAATAGATTGGAAACAGGGTGCCGGGATAATAAAGGGAGATACAGTTTTTATGTATGTCGGTGCTCCGGTTTCATCAATACTATATAAGTGCAAGGTTACGGAAACAGATATTCCATATAACTACGAAGACAAAAATCTTACCATCAAAGCTCTAATGAAAATAAAGCTTTTAAAACGCTATAAAGCTGATAAATTTACTTTTTCATTTTTAAAGGATGAATATGGAATCTACGCAGTCAGAGGACCCAGGGGAATACCGAATAGTTTAAGTGCAGCTTTGAAATAAGGGGAAAAAATGGTATATAGAGTTGCAATAGTTGAAGACGAAACTCAATATCAGGAAATGTTTAAGGCGTATGTAGAAAAATATGCCACAGATAAAAATCTGGATATCAGAATTGATATTTTTAGAGATGGACTTGATATTACAGAGAACTATGAGCCTAAATGGGATATCATTCTATTGGATATTAAAATGCAGCAACAGGATGGAATGAGTGCTGCCCATATAATCAGAGAACATGATTCCAAGGTTCTTATTATGTTTATTACTACGCTTTCTCAATATGCAATAAATGGATATGAAGTAGGGGCTATGGACTATGTACTTAAGCCTGTTGAATATGAGAAATTTGCTTTTAGATTCGACAGACTTATAGGTAATGTAAAGAATACTGAAGATGAATATCTTATGCTTCCTTCAGGGGATGGTAAGGACAGAGTATACGTATCTGAAATAAAATACATCACTGTAGACCACCATAACCTGGAGATTTATATTCAGGATAAGCAGGGAAGGCTCAAGGAGTATGTAATAAGAAAAAGCATTTCTGCTATGGAGAATGACTTAAAAGACAAAGGCTTTTTTAGATGCGATCACTCTACAATAGTTAATATTAAGGCCATTGATAAGGTTCAAAAGGATACAGTAATGATTGGTGAAAAAATGCTTCCCATTAGTAGATCTAGAAAGAAAGCGTTTTTAGAGGCAATCGCAAAAGAAAATATGTAGCTGGGGGAAAATATGTTTATCATAAAGCAGCTGATTTTTTCATATATTTTTTCAAGAAGACTTGAACGAAAGAAAAGACCTGCTATTTACGGATTCTTATTAGGTATGGTAGTTATTGTAGTGGGAGTATTAACGGATAGAGCTACACAGATAGACCCCTCTACAGTTAATGTTTCCGAGGAACCAATGATGCGGGTCATATCTGCAATAATATATTGTTCTATAACTATTATGCTGGCGACTGCAATTATTAAAAGTTATTGCTCCATAACTCTCTTTGAAGCTTTATATGCTTCGACTCTTGGATACCTTGCAGAGCATTCACAATATGCGTTGATTTGCATATTTGAACCATTTATTCCTGAGCGCTTTACTGGAATAGCTGCCTCAACAACAGGGATTCTTTTCTTTATAATCTATGCTTTTTTTATAGACTTTGTTTTTGCTCAGAGAATATCACATCGTGGCCATTATTTTGCCCAGTCATTTGAGACAGTAAGCTTTCTGGTCATATCAGGATTCATAGTTATGTTACTTTCTGCAGCAGCAAACGAATATGGATTTAGACAAATGCATGGTATATATGCATTTATATTCTGTATTTTTGCATTGACTACTCAAAACGAAAGACAGCTTGCATTATCAAATTCAAGAGAGCAGGAAATAAGAGAACAGCTTTTAATATCACAGCATGCGCAGTATGAAAGCTATAAAGAAAACGTAGAACTCGTTAATAGAAAATGCCATGATTTAAAGCACCAGGTAGAAGCAATTAAACATCTTGGAACAGATGAAGCCAGGAATAAAGCGTTATCTGAAATAGAAAAATCTGTTTTGATCTATGATTCCTACATCAGAACCGGATGTGAAATGCTTGATACAATTCTTACACAGAAAAATCATATCTGCGTGGATAATAATATTCTTTTTACATGCGTTATAGATGGAACCTTACTTGGATTCATGGATCCGGTTGACTTATATACTCTGTTTGGCAATATGATGGATAATGCAATTGAGGCTGTGCTGAAGCTTCCAGGTGAGATTAGAAGTATTTCTTTATCGGTGAGCAGTCAGAATGGAATGATTTTTATAAAAGAAGAGAATCCCTTTAAGGATATGGTAAAGCGAAATGGTCGCTATCTGACAACAAAAAAAGACAGGCATAATCATGGATACGGTATTACAAGTATGGAAATTGTGGCTGAAAAATATGGAGGTATTATTAACTCCTCTTCTGAGAATAATCTTTTTTCATTAAGTATTGGAATACCATTTCAGGCATAAATAATGCAACTTGGGACATAAAATATACAGGCTGGGACAACTTCGTCCTGGCCTTGTTTTTTTTATGCTAAAAAATAGGTATAGCAAATAACTATATGGGTATTTTATGAAAAAGGAGACAGAGGGTTATGAAAAAAACAAAAGGAAAAGCAGTTAAGGTAATAAAAACTATTTTTTCTTCCCTGGTAATCATTATCATGCTTGCGATTTTGATTGCTGCAAATACACTTCTTCCAACATACGGAAGAATGATAAATGAGCTTACAGGGTACAGACAGAGCTTTAATACCAAGAGCGCTGCAAAGGAACTTGATCTTGAATACAACAAAAGTGACTACAGCTCTATTGAGGAATTAAATGCTGCAGAAAAAAGCTTTAATAAAAAAGAGGTTGCAGAAGGATCGGTTCTATTAAAGCATGTTGATGGCTATATGCCATATGCAGAAGGAACAACATTTAGCTTGTTTTCACATTCAAGCGTTGACTACATCACTGGTTCACTTATGGGTGACTTTGGTGGAAAAAGTGGTTCTTTAAGAGATGCACTTGTTGACAGAGGTTTTAATGTTAATGATACACTGTGGGATTTCTATGAGACGGGAACTGGTTCTTCATATAAAAGAGGCTCTGGATCAATAAATTATGGTGCAGCCGAAGATTTTGCAATAAACGAAGTGCCTTTAAAAGTTATTACCCAGGAGCCTGGACTTACAGACACTTTTAAAGGAACAACAGCAATCTTTGTTTTGTCAAGAGTTGTTGGTGAAGGAAGAGATATGCCAAGAAGTATGTATTCGCATACAGACAACCCTGAAGATCAGGTGAAAAGCTATCTTGAGCCAAATTCAGATGAACTTGCAATTATAAGTTATTTAAATGAAAACTTTGATGACGTATTGCTTCTGGTAAATACCTGCGGATCAATGGAACTTGGATGGGTAGAGGATTATCCAAATATTCATAATGTTATTTATACAGGTCTTCCAGGAACGAATGGATTAAATGGCCTTGCAGATATCCTTGCAGGAAATGTTAACCCTTCAGGACATCTGGTAGATACATATGCATATGATGCATTTTCTTCACCAGCTGCACAGAATTATGGAAGTTACTACTACCTGAATGAAGATGGAGAAATGACAGAGCACACATATCTTAGCTATGAAGAAGGCATCTATGTTGGATATAAATATTATGAGACAAGATATGAAGATGTTGTTTTAGGTCAGGGTAATGCAGGCGATTATGACTATCAGGAAACAGTTCAGTATCCATTTGGATACGGCCTGTCGCTTACAGATTTTGAGTGGTCCTCTTATTCTGCAAAGTGGGATGGTGACACCTGCACGGTATCTGTAACAGTTAAAAATGTTGGAGATATTGCTGGAAAAGATGTTGTTCAGATATATCTCCAGACCCCATATACAGAATACGATATTGCAAACAGTGTTGAAAAATCTGCAGTTCAGCTTGTAACATATGGCAAAACTCAGCTCCTTGAACCGGGTCAGACAGAGACACTGGAGATGACTTTTGATAGAAGTGAACTAAAGGCTTATGACTATGTTAATGCCAAGACTTATATAGTTGATTCGGGTGACTACTATATTACAGCTGCAACAAATGCCCATGAAGCTGTAAACAATATACTTGCAGCAAAAGGAAAAAGCGTTAGCGATGGCATGACATCAGATGGAGATGCAGATTTAACTTACAAATTTGAAGTTACTTCTTTTGACAACGAAACATATGCAGTAGATACAAAAACAGGGGTTGAAGTTACCAACCTGTTTGATGATGCAAATGGCGATCTTCCATATCTCACAAGAAATGACTGGACTGGCACATTCCCAACGCATGATGGAGAAGTTTCAGATGTCATATCAACCTGGGGAAATGAAATCAATGGCGTAGATGAAAATGGTAATCCTGCATCATATGAATATGTAAAGACCGCAAGTGAAGATGTACTTAAGCTGCTATATAATCACATTTCCGGTTCGACAGTTGATGAATCAGAATTTACGGAGACACCGGTTTATAGTCAGAAAAATGGTCTTACCCTTGCAGATGTAAGAGGACTGGCATTTGATGACGAAAAATGGGAGTTATTGTTAGATCAGCTTAGTGCAGAAGATTATGAAATAATCATTACTTCTTCGGGCTATGGAACATTGGCATTAAAGAGTGTTGGTAAGCCATATGCAATGGATGCTGATGCTGCCAATGGACTTGTATTCGGCGCAGCGGGAGATTCAACAACTTATGCAGGTGTAAACATTCTTACGCAGACCTGGAATATTGAACTTGCTCAGGAATATGGAAGACTTATTTCCAGCTCAGCATTAATGGGCAATGGCACCATTGGCTGGTACTGTCCTGCAATGAATATTCATAGAACACCATTTTCTGGAAGAAATAATGAGTATCCATCAGAAGATGCTACGCAGGCTGGAATTGTTACTTCAAATATTGTATATAATGCTGCTCAGAATGGCATGTACACTTATATCAAACACTTTGCTTTGAATGATCAGGAAAACCACAGAGGAGACGGTGGTGGTGGCGGAGTAGCTACCTGGTGCAATGAGCAGGCTATAAGAGAAATATACTTAAAGCCATTTGAAACATGTATTAAGCTTCCAGATGTACCAGTTACTTATGCAGCAGTAGATGAAAGTGGTAATTATAAATTGGAAACAGGAAGTGTTCCTGCAACCAACGCACTAATGACAAGCTTTAACCGACTTGGAGCGATATGGACAGGTGGTAATTATAATCTACTAACCGGACTTCTTAGAAACGAGTGGGGCTTTAACGGATTCGTAATTACAGATGCAAATGGATATCTTGGATACATGGACTGCGGACAGATGATTGAAGCAGGAGGAGATGGTTCACTTAG
>JAZRKG010000125.1:0-4490 GCA_045646185.1 Butyrivibrio sp. | reverse complement strand
TGGAGTTATTCCGTCCAAAAAGGCAGCAGATATTAAGGACAGATACCTCTTTATCAGAAAGTTTGAAAAAGAAAGCAAAAAGTTCGGAGCTCAGAGAAGAGCAAGCGAAAAGCTTGTCAGCGAGATGGCTATCAAGAACATGGCAACAGCAAATGGCTATCAGGATGATATGCGCTTTGTCCTTAGAATGGAGAGCAAGGTTTCTGAAGGCCTCCTTAGCTTTTTTGACCCAAAACAGGTTGAAGATATAGAAGTAAATCTTGAACTTGATAAGGAAGGAAAGCTTTTAGTTGTCGTTAATAAGGGCGGCAAAAAACTTAAATCCATACCTGCAAAACTTAAGAAAAACGATTATATCTTAGAACTTCAGGAAGCTAAAAAGACACTTGCAACGCAAGGCTCTAGAAGTAAGACCATGTTTGAAGAAGCAATGGAAGAAGAGACTCCGTTCACTATTGGAGAGCTGCGAGACCTTTCAAAGAGCCCTGTTATAGGACCTGTTGTAGGTGCACTTGTTCTTAAAGCAGGAGATGAGTTCGGATTTATGGATGAGCTTTCTAACCTTAAAGATAAAACAGAAGTACTTATAGCTCATCCATGGCATCTTTATAAAGCCGGAGTCTGGAGAGATTTCCAGAAGAAGATCTTTGATATGGAACTTAAGCAGCCATTTAAACAGGTCTTCAGAGAACTTTACATTAAGACTGATGATGAAAAAGAGCAAAAGCACCTGAACAGATTTGCAGGCAATCAGATCCAGCCAAAGCGTACTGTTGCCCTTCTTAAGACAAGACGCTGGGTTGCAGATATGGAGGATGGTCTTCAAAAGGTATACTACAAAAAGAATATCATCTCTTCAATTTATGCTCTTGCAGACTGGTTCTCACCAGCAGATATCGAAGAGCCGACACTTGAGTGGGTGGTATTCTATGACAGAAAGACTTTCAAAGAGTTAAAAGCAGGAGAAGTTCCGGATATCCTTTTCTCTGAGACAATGAGAGATGTGGATCTTGTAGTCAGCGTAGCTCATGCAGGCGAAGTTGATCCTGAATTCTCACACTCAACTATCGAGATGAGAAAGGCAATCGCAGAATTTACACTGCCACTGTTTAAGCTTACAAACGTAACCTTTACAGACACTCACGCGCTCATAAAGGGAACAAGGGGAAGCTACAGCGTGCATCTTGGAAGCGGCATAATACATCAGGAGGGCGGCCCTATGATCAATATCCTTCCTGTTCATTCACAAAGAAGAGGAAAGATATTCCTTCCATTTGTTGACGATGATCCAAAGACAGCAGAAGTAATATCCAAGATCCTCCTTTTGGCAGAAGATCAGAAGATCAAGGATCCCTTCATACTTGACCAGATAAAGGATACATTAAATGAGAGGTGCTAGAATTCGGTAATCAGACATATTACAAGAGTAAAAACTTTCCTCAACGGAAAGTTTTTGTTTTACAACTAGTACAACCAGTGTATTATACTAAGTGTAAGTTCCATATAGAATGAAGTCATGAAAACAAGTAAGGAGGCTTCAGATATGGAACAGAACAGTAAAATGTATGGGGAAATCATTAAGGAACGTGAATATAGAAAGCTGATTTTTGCTACGGTGATCAATCGATTTGGTGATTCTGTAGATGCAATCGCTTTTACATGGTTGGTTTATCAGATTACACATAGCGCAGCATGGTCAGCAATAGTTTTTGCACTTAATACACTTCCAAACGTGGTGGTGCTGCCGGTGTGATCATTGCAACAGCAGGCGTTTCTGCAGCAATGATGATTGATGTAGTAACATTTGGAGTTGCAGCGGTGCTTATCAGTGCAATGAAGGCTGGGAGAGCAAAAGTTACCGAAGCGGCACAGAATGAAGCATCCAAGACAACATCCGAGGCTGGAGAAAAAGAGAATAAAAAAGAGCAGAGTAAAATTGAATTCTTCCTGGATGGATTTAGATATGTGGCAAGCTCACGAGTTATCTGTAATTATGGTTTACTTGCAGTTGCCCTTAACTCCATGCTCATTCCTATAAATGCACTACAGGCACCAATTGCCAGCGAGATATTCAAGATGGGCGGAGAAATCCTTAGTATTGGTGGTGCATTTGCTGCAATCGGAGGTATTGCCGGATCCGCATTTGTACCGGTTCTTTCACAGAAACTCTCTCCGCTTAAAATGATCATGTTTGGAACATCACTTCTCGGAGCAGGAATGCTTGGTATGGCTTGTGGTGGAGTTTTTGCTGGAAATAATATTGCTTGTTATGTGGACGTAGCTGCTTCATTTTTTATCATGATGGTGGCAGCTTCAATCATAGGCGGTACAATCAATATCCAGTTTATGAAAAATGCTGATCCAAAATATATTGCAAGAGCAGCCGCAGTAATGGGCGCTTGCGGAACAGCATGTATGCCTGTGGGCTCACTTCTTTTAAGCGCAGTTGTAACTAAGGTCAGCACAGGAGCAATTCTTGTATTCTGCGTGATTTTTGCAATAGCTATTCTTGCAATCTTAGTCTTTGTAAAGCCACAGATGGAGATTGAGGAAGGCTCCCTTGGAATTAAAAATGAGAAAGTATCAGCAAGTTTAGGATAAAAATTCTTTCATTAAAGGAGTTTGCTATGCAGATAAAGCTTAATGAAAACATAAAAAAATACCGAAAGAGCATGAATCTGACCCAGGAAGAACTGGCAGAAGCCTTTGGAGTTACGGTTGGAGCCGTATCAAAATGGGAAAGCGGCAGTAATGTGCCGGATATTCTGACTCTTATGCAGCTTGCGGACTTTTTTAGCATTTCTGTCGATGTGCTTCTGGGCTATAGCATGTCCTCCAAGAACGTCAAAGATATTTCTGACAGATTGGATGCTCTTTTACATGAGGATAAATATGACGAGGCTATTGCTGAGGCAGAAAAAGCGCTGGTTAGATATCCGGGTAACTTTAAGATTCTCACAAGCTGTGCGGACACATACCATATCGTTTCATCGATGAAAGATTTGAAGGATTATCGGGACAAAGCAATCGAACTTTATGAGTCGTCTCTTCGCTACATTTCACAGAGTGACAATCCGGAGCAGGAAACCTTTAGCATTAAATATCGCATAGCAACTATAAAAGGTCGTGATAACCCTGAGAAATCTCTTGAGGAGTTTAAAAAGATAAACTATCAGGGGATAGCAGATATCAATATAGCTAATATTTTAAGAATGACGGGCAAGCCTGAGGAAGCAATGGAGGTTTATACAAGAGTTCTGGTTTCAATTCTAGTTAAAACCTTAGAGTTTTCTACAGAAATGTTTATGGTGCTGGTTTCTATGGACGCTGCGAAGGCATACAAGGAAGCTGGTGAGATTATGGATTGGTATATGACTATAGTAGATGCTACCAGCATTGATAGGAGCAAGAACAGCTATCTTTCCAAGATGAAGATCATGGGGCTTGTCTTTAAATCATTGGTTCTTTGTTGCCTCAAAAAGGATGATGAAATGAAAAACTGCATTGATACAGCCTTAGAAATAGCAAAGCAGTACGACAAAAATCCTTCAAATGATTTTGCCGGAAAGATCAAATTCTGGCATGGAAGTAAGGATTATCACATTTCTCTATATGATAATTTTGGTGTTGGAGCCGTGGCCGGTATCGATAATCTTTTTAATATGGGACCTAAAGTGCTGCCTCCTAAGGTTATAAAAAAGATGGAAGCAGCGCTTGAATACTGGAATAGCGTAAAATAGACTGATTATGAAAAATTAAAAAAGAATTGCCTCTTTCGCCGGAGGCGTCATATTTGAGTAAAGAAGGGGTATAGTCTGATGAAAACAAGAGAGGAAGCGCTAAGCTATGGATTGTCTTTTCCCGACACCTACCAGGAGGCGCCATTTCATGACCTTAATTGGCAGCTTGTAAGGGTAAAAAAATCCAAGAAAGCCTTTCTGTGGACATATGAAAAAGACGGGTTTATCAATTTGAATCTGAAGGTGGATCCGCAGTGGCGAGACCTTTGGAGAAAAACATATACAGCCGTACATCCTGCATATCATCAGAACAAGGAGCACTGGAATACTGTTGTTTTGGATGGATCGATTCCTGATGATGTTATAAAAAGAATGATCGCAGAGAGCTATGATCTTGTCACAGATTCCCCAACCAAAAGAATATATGAAGCGGTAAAGAAAATTCCCAAAGGGAAAGTTGCCACATATGCTGATGTTGCTCAGATGGCTGGAGATAGGAAAATGGCAAGAGCAGTTGGAAATGCTCTACACAAAAATCCTGATCCGGGCACAATTCCCTGCCATCGCGTTGTCAATTCGAAGGGAGAACTTGCAGGTGAATATGCCTTTGGTGGAGCATGGAAGCAGGCGCAGATATTAGAGAGAGAAGGCATTGAGATTGTGGGGAATAAGGTGAATCTTGAAAAATACCGCGTGCTGTTATAATACTATCTTTGAAGAGCAGGATGCAGTGAAGCTGGGCGGACTAAG
>JAZRKG010000124.1:0-9324 GCA_045646185.1 Butyrivibrio sp. | reverse complement strand
TCCTCTATTGGATCCGCTGGTTATCAATGTGGGAGGTGGAGTAACGCAGATTTCAGATCAGCATTTTTATTTTGATCTGGATAGCGATGGGGAACTTGAAGAAATCGCAGGTTTGGAAAAAGGTTCGGCCTTTCTTGCTTATGATAAAAATGGTGATGGCATTATAAATAATGGTATGGAACTGTTTGGTGCAAAAAGCGGAAATGGCTTTGCGGAGCTATCTGAGTATGACAGTGACGAAAATGGCTGGATAGACGAAGCAGATGAAATTTTTGATAAACTTAAAGTTTGGTACAAAGATGATGAAGGCGTAGACAAACTTATAAGTTTAAAAGAAGCTGACGTGGGAGCTATCTATTTGGATAGGGCTGATACCCAGTTTACATCCCAGGGAATAGACCTTATGGTAAATGGAATGATTCGCCAGACAGGAATATTCCTTAGAGAAAGTGGTGGAACAGGAACCCTGCAACAGGTAGACCTGGCAGTAAATAAAGCTACTTCAGAGGCTTTATAGAAAGAATAATTAATCATAGTTTATGCAAAAAGGCGCGGGATAGTAATGTCCTGCGTCTTTATTTACTATGCGGGCTTGTTTGGAGTTATAATAAGAAAAGATTCATTTTGCAGGGGAGTGCTTCATATATGAAAAAAGTTTTTTGCATTATATATTGTTTTGTTCTTACTATTTTTTTCTTTAATCTTAGTACTGCAAGTTATGCCAGCGATCTGTCAGTTTCTGGTAATTCACAGGCAGAGTCTGAAGATACTTTTGCTGTAAGGGGTATATATGTCTCCGGGCCAATGGCAGGCAGCAGTAATCTGGATAATCTTATAGAACTTATTGATTCCACAGAGCTTAATACAGTAGTTATTGATGTCAAAAATGATGACGGCCAGGTGACCTACAACATGGACATAGAGGCTGTTCGTGAAACAGATGCCTGTGTGAACTATATTAGTGATATATCTGAACTTATAAATACCCTAAAGGAACATAATATCTATGTTATAGCAAGGATAGTCTGCTTTAAGGACCCTCTTTTGGCAGAGACCAGTCCAGAGCTTGCCTTATTAAAGGATGACGGAACTCCTGTCACTGACGGAAATGGTCTTGGGTGGGTCAATCCATATAAGCCGGGAGTATGGAAATATATAGTTGATATTGCAAGGCAGGCTGCAAAGGATGGTTTTGATGAGATTCAGTTTGATTATGTGAGATTCCCTGTGGTAAGTAAAAACGATAACGTGGTTTATGGTGTTGCCATGAACAGCAATATAAAATGCCAAAGCATTAAATCCTTTTTGAAATATGCAGTTCATCAGCTTCATGAAGAGAATGTAAAGGTTTCAGCAGATGTTTTTGGAACCATAATCGGAAGTGAAATTGATAAAAACAGTGTTGGACAGGATTATGTGGCGCTGGGAGAGATAGTGGATGCTATATCTCCAATGGTGTATCCATCACATTATGGCCCGGGAAATTTTGGTCTGGCGGTTCCTGACGCTCAGCCTTATGAAACGGTACTTGGAGCTATGAACAAATCAGTTTCTGAGCTTTCTTCCATTCCCGAAGATAAAAAAGCTACTGTAAGACCATGGCTTCAGGCCTTTACAGCCAGCTGGGTAGATGGTCATATTAGATACGATGGTGACGCTATAAGAGCACAGATTCAGGCGGTTTACGACGCTGGCTACACCGAGTGGATTCTCTGGAATGCAGCTAACCGTTATTCATCTGATGGACTTGAAACAGAATAGGTTAATCATATAACTATCATTTTTAACAAGAAAAACGTTTTCCTTTTGTAAATATGTGACATTGACGGTAGTGGTTAAATGATTTTATTATGATGAATGGAAACGTTACCGAGACAATAATTAATGGAGGCATTATAAAGGTATGAAAAAAGAAATGACAAACAGGGGTATCTTTTCTAAAAAAGTAGTCAGACTGATTTCATTTATGCTGGCGCTTGTTTTGGCAATAAGCAGCTGCATTTTTTGGCAGGAACCACTTGTTGCAGCAGCTGAAGATGATGGTGTGACCATAAGACTTCATTATCACAGAGAAGATGGAAATTATGACGGCTGGGATGTATGGATGTGGCCAGATGGAGGCGAAGGTGGTGCTTATCCACTTGAGGAAACAGATGGAGAGATGGTAGCTACATTTGTGGCCAAAGCAGGTGTGTCCAAAGTTGGTTTCATAGTTAGAACTGAAGATTGGACTAAAGATATTAATGAAGATCAGTTCATTGATATATCAGAAATGGTGCAGGGATCTGTTGATATATATGTAGAGTCCGGTGTAGAGGGATATACCAAGGAATACGGAGGAGATGCAGTGACAGGAACAAAGCTTAAAAGTGCTATCTATAATGGAGACGGAACAGTTACAGCTTTCTTTACAGGAGAACCTGATAGTGAGCAGTTTGCAAGTATTGTTGTAACTGGAAGAGATTTTGAGACAACAGTAAAAGAGATTACTGAAGGAGAAGAGAAATTTGAATATATCCTTACTCTTTCACAGGAACTTGATGTAAACAAGTCCTATTCAATTTCTTTTGAAGATACTAAATATGATTTGAATATGCCAATCATTTATTCTACAGAGGAGTTCGAAGAAGAATATACCTATACAGGCGATGACCTTGGTGCTACTTATTCCAAAGAGGAGACTACATTCAGAGTATGGGCACCTACAGCAGAGAGCGTTACAGTAAACCTTTATGAAACAGGTGACAGCTGGAAGGATGATCTTATTGAACAGGTAGAAATGAAGGCTGATGTAAACGGCACATGGGTAGCTACAGTAGAAGGTAATCAGAATGGCGTTTACTATACATATACAGCAACTCTTGACGGACTTAAGATTGAGGCCTGCGATCCTTATGCAAGAACAACAGGTGTTAACGGCAAAAGAGCAATGGTAATCGATCTTGATGCAACAAACCCTGATGGTTGGGATGAAGATGTAAACCCACATGCAGGTGAGTCTATCAATGATGCTGTAATTTATGAGCTTCATATGAGAGACCTTTCTTCAGATGAAAGCGCAAACATTGAAAATGTAGGTAAGTTCCTCTCACTTACAGAGACAGGTACAACTACAGATTCTGGTATTTCAACAGGAATTGATCACATTGTTGACCTTGGAATCACTCATGTTCATTTATTGCCTATTTATGATTTTGGTTCTGTTGATGAAACTCATACCTATGCTGATCTGTTTAACTGGGGCTATGATCCTGTAAACTACAACGTTCCAGAGGGCTCATATTCTACAGATGCAAGTAATGGCGAGGTAAGAGTAGCTGAGCTTAAGACAATGATCAAGGCAATGCATGATAATGGCCTTAGCGTGGTAATGGATGTGGTTTATAATCATGTATACAGTGCATCAGACTTCTGCATTAACAGACTTGTTCCTGGATATTTCTCACGAATCAACTCAGACGGAACTTATTCAAATGGTTCAGGCTGTGGCAATGATACAGCTTCAGAGCGCTCAATGGTCAAAAAATATATTGTAGATTCTGTATGTTATTGGGCTGATGAGTATCATATGGACGGCTTCAGATTTGATCTTGTAGGCCTTATCGATACTGAGACAATAAACGAGATTATTGAAGAAGTACACAAGACTCATCCAGACGTAATCTTTTATGGTGAAGGCTGGTCAATGTCTACAGATCTGACAAAAGAGGGTTATACACTTACAACTCAGGTTTCATCAGCCCAGACTCCTGAATTTGCCTTCTTTAATGACAATATGCGTGACGGACTGAAGGGAAGTGTATTTAATACTGGAGAAGTTGGTTTTGTATCAGGAGCATTAAACAAAGAAAATCAGATTGCTAATTCATTTATGGCGCAGGAGACCTGGAGCAAGGAACCATCTCAGATTGTTCAGTATGCTTCCTGCCATGATAATCTGTCTCTTTTTGACAGAATTCAGATTGTACGTACAGATGTGGAATTTGAAGATCTTGTAAGCATGAATAATCTGGCAGCAGCTATTTATCTGACTTCAGAAGGTATTCCTTTCATGCAGGCAGGTGAAGAGATGCTTCGTTCCAAGGTAAAAGCAGATGGAACACTTGATGAAAACAGCTATAATTCAGGAGACGAAGTAAACTCAATTAAATGGGATACTCTGGATAATGAAGAGTACATGCAGACCTATGAGTACTATAAAGGACTTATTGCATTCAGAAAGGCACATCCAGTACTCAGACTCTCTGACTCTGAGAGTGTAAGTAGCGCTATAACAGCTATCACACCAGGCAGCAATACAGTTACATCTACAGACCTTGACAAGAATGTTGTTGCTTTTGATATTGATGGAACAAGCTGTGAGGGTGAAACTGCTGAGGAAATGTTTGTAATTTTCAATGCTGGTGAAGATGAGACTACAGTAGAGCTTCCTGAGGGTAACTGGAACGTATACGTAGATGGTTCTAAGGCAGGTACAGAAGCTCTTTACAGCATCACAGAAGGAGAGGTAAAGGTAGAGGCTATTTCAGCAATGATTCTGATAAAAGAAGATTCTGCAGTAGCTGAAGCTACAGAAAAACAATCTATCTTCCAGAAAATCTGGAATGCAATATTCCATTAATTCACACATGTAATTATAGCAAGGCTTTCACGGAAAACTTATCCGCGAAAGCCTTGTTTTTTATATCATAGGAAATTGCTTTCCTATGATATAAAAAACGCTCCGCTAAGGATGCGCACTCGCGCGATAGGAATATGTTGCATAAATGCAACCGCGCTCGGCGCGAGAATGTCGCAAGCGACATTCTTTTTTATACAAGGCCGCAAGAAAACTGCATCCAAACAAAATTTTAATTTAATGCAGTATTCCAAAATGGAATAGTAGACAGCACAAAATGAATATATTTTAGTCGATACTAATGTTAAAAAGGAATGTCTTAACTGATATAATTGTATCGGTAGTATGCTGAATTTAATAAAAAACTATAAGGAGAAACGAAAAAATGGCATGTTTTTTAGTACCGGCAGGTGAAGCAGTTGCGGCAACTATTTTAATGAGTACAAGGATATTGAATTGAAGTATATTTTTAAAAGATTAGTACAATTAATACCAATACTATTTGCTATTACCTTTCTGTCATTTGCGATGATGCGTCTGGCTGGAAGTGATGTGGTTGAGCAGAAAATGTTAAACACCGGTCAGGTAATATCCGATGAACAGCTGCAGCTGGCAAGACAGGAGCTGGGACTGGATAAGCCTTTTTTGCTGCAATACTTCAGCTGGCTTTTTAGGCTCTTTCAGGGAGATATGGGCACCAGCTATGTTTCCGGAAAGGATGTATTTGATACCTTTGCTTCAAAACTGCCGGCAACAATTCTTCTGACCATTACATCAATTATAACAACCATAGTAATATCTATTCCTTTGGGAATAATCGCGGCAGTCTATCATAATAAATTTGTTGATTATTTAATAAGATTTATGAGCTTTATAGGCAATAGCCTGCCAAATTTCTTTGTTTCCCTGGTTTTAATGTATGTTTTTGCCATTAAACTGGGATTACTGCCGGTAATATCTAAAGAAGTCAGTATAACAAGTATCATTCTGCCTACCCTTACACTTTCAATTGCCATGAGCGCCAAGTATTTGAGACAGGTTAGAGCTACTGTGCTTGATGAACTCAGTAAGGACTACGTAATTGGAGCAAGGGCGAGGGGCGTCAATTATTCTACTATTTTGTTTAATAGCGTTCTCAAGCAGACACTGGTTACTATTATCACGCTGCTAGCTCTTTCGATTGGAAGCCTTCTTGGAGGAACTGCTGTTGTAGAGTCGATTTTTATGTGGGACGGTGTGGGTAAAATGGCGGTGGATGCCATAAATATGCGTGATTATCCAATAATTCAGGCGTATGTTATGTGGATGGCTATTATATATGTGCTGGTAAATCTTATTACAGATATTTCCTATCATTTTCTGGACCCAAGAATCAGATTGGAGGACAGAACATGAGACAAAAGAAAATCAAATTATATGTACTGGCATTTATGGCGTTTCTGTTGATTCTTACGGCAGTTTTTGCGGATAAAATATGTCCTTATGATCCATATGCTCAGGATTTGAGTATATCTTATCAGGCTCCTTCTGCGGCCCATTTGATGGGAACAGATGCTTATGGTAGAGACATGCTCTCAAGAGTGATAATTGGTGGAAGAGTAAGTATATTATCGACTTTGTTGCTTGTAACATGCATAGCTGTTTTTGGAACTGCAATAGGACTTATATGTGGCTTTTATAGAGGTGTGGCTGATATGCTGCTTATGCGAATATCAGATGTATGCCTTGCTTTTCCAGGACTTGTTTTTGCATTGGCTGTAGCAGCAATACTTGGGGGTGGAATCTGGGGAGCGGTTATAGCTCTTGCAGTTATCAGCTGGCCTAAGTATGCCAGAGTGGCAAGAGGACTTGCCCTGTCCATAAAGGACTCTTCCTATGTGGCAGCAGCAAGGCTTTCCGGAGATAAAAACTATCAGCTTATATACAGGCATATTCTGCCTAACATAATCGGGCCTGTTCTTGTTACGGCAACCCTGGATATTGGAACCATGATGATGGAGCTTGCAGGCTTATCTTTTCTGGGCCTTGGAGCGCAGCCTCCTGTGGCAGAATGGGGAAGCATGATGTCAAATGGCAGAAGCCTTTTGCAGACATACCCCTGGGTAGTTCTTTCACCGGGCTTTGCAATATTTATTACTGTAGTTGTATTTAACCTTTTTGGAGATGCTCTTAGAGATGTTTATGACCCTAAGGGAAGATAAAAATAAAGAATAGAGGGAAAATAATGAAAAAGTTTTTAGGTTTATTATTAACAGCAGCGATAGCTATAGGAACTATTACTGGCTGTAGCACAGAAAATGATAATTCTGAAGTTGCTTCAGTAGAATCAACAGGTAATCAGGTTAAGACCTTTATCCTTGGAGATACTACTTTTAATGCAGAAAATGAAGAGGCAAATATTGATCCTCATGACTCATACTGCGGATGGGCTGCAATTCGCTACGGCGTAGGCGAGACTCTTTTTAAATTCAACGATAGTATGGAGCTTGAGCCATGGATTGCCGAGAGCTATGAGAACGTTGATGAGCTTACCTGGAAGATTATCTTAAAGCCAGGTGTGACTTTCTCTAATGGAAAAGAAGTTGATGCAGAAGCTGTAAAGGCATGTATTGAAGATTTGATTGCTGTTCATGACAGAGCAGCTGGAGACCTTGCAATAGACTCTATTGAAGCTGATGGTCTTGAGCTTACCATTACAACTACAACACCAAAACCAACACTTATTAATTACCTGTGTGACCCATATGGCTGCATTATTGATGTTTCTGAAGGCAATGATGGCGGAATAGTTGTTGGAACTGGCCCATTTATAGCAACAGAGCTTGTTACAAGTGACCACTTAAAGCTTGTAAAGAATGATAATTATTGGAATGGTGAGGTAAAGGTTGATGAAGTGACTGTACTTACTATTTCTGATGGTGATACATTAGCAATGGCACTTCAGAATGGGGATATTGATGCGGCATATGGAATGGCTTATGCAAGCTATCCATTGTTCGAAAATGATGATTATGTGTTTTCATCTACAGCTACAAGCAGGGCTTTTTATCTACAGATGAATTACAATTCTGATATAATAGCTGACGATGCTGTAAGAGAAGCAATAGCAATGGGTATAGACAAGGAAAGCTTTGTTAATACACTTCTTAGCGGTTATGGTTATGTAGGAAGCGGAGCCTTTCCGGATACATTTTCTTTTGGCCAGGGAATAGAAGCCAAAAGCTACGACCCGGAAGCAGCAAAACAGATTCTTGAAGAAGCAGGCTGGGTTGATACAGATGGCGATGGCATAAGAGAAAAGAATGGAGAGACTCTTACTATTAACTGGATAAGCTATCCTAGCAGACAGGAACTGCCACTTCTGGCAGAAAGCGCACAGGCATCGCTGAAGGAAATAGGTATTGATGTGCAGCTTAATATAACAGCTGACCACGGTAGCATAGTTTCAGAATCAGAGGGCTGGGATGTATATGCAGCTGCTTTTGTGACCTGCGGAATTGGTGATCCGATGTATTTCTTTAGCACCCACTGCCTGTCAGATTCCACCAAAAACAGAGGCGGTTACTCAAATACTGAGCTTGAAAAACTTGCACAGCAGATGAACAACACCTTTGATATAGATGAAAGAACAAAGCTTGCAATATCTATGCAACAGGAAATCCTTGATGATGACGCTTTTGTATTTTGCTCTTTTCTGAGAATGAGTATGATTATGAGAAAAGGAGTAACTGGTCTGACTGCTCATCCTTGTGATTATTATGAACTGACTGCAGACCTTGATATTGACTAATAGGATGTTTTATGCAAAAAAGTATTTTGGAATGTGATTCTCTTAGTATATCTTTTTCAGGAAAAGCTGCATTAAAGAATGTAAGCTTTTCCCTGGAAAAGGGTGAAACGCTTGGAATAGTAGGAGAATCCGGAAGTGGAAAGTCCACAATTATAAAAGCTATAATGGGTATCCTGAGTAATGAGGGACGAGTTGAAAACGGGAGAATTGTATTTAACGGCGAAAACCTTTTGGACAAATCCCAAAAGGAAATGGAGTCTGTAAGGGGCTCACAGCTGGGCATGGTTTTCCAGGATTCGGCTGCGTCTCTTTGTCCTATCAGGACAATTGGAGATCAGATTCAGGAAACTATGAAGGCCCATGGTTATAAGGATAAGAAAAAGAATAAAGAAAAGGCGATACAGCTACTGGAAAAGCTGAATTTTAAAGAACCTTTGAGAGTTTGGAACAGCTATCCGTTTGAGCTTTCCGGCGGAATGAATCAAAGAGCATGCCTGGCTCTTGCCATGATACTAAAGCCTCCTGTTTTGCTGGCGGATGAACCCACCAGTGCTTTGGATCAAAAGGTAGGGCAGATGGTCATAGAAGAGATAAAGAGCCTTAGCTGTGAGTATCAAACATCAGTCATCATTGTAAGTCATGATATATCAGTGATTTCCAGCCTTGCCAGAAATATTCTGGTACTTAAGGATGGAGAAGTAATGGATTATGGAGAAACACAAAAGATATTAAATTCTCCGGAAAGCGAATACACCAAAACTTTGCTGGAAGCTGTTCCGGAACGAGGAAGTAATAAATGGAAACTATTGTCGAGGTCAGAGACTTAACCAAAATATTTAAAGACAAAAAAATAGGTGATAAAAATGCCTTAAAGGATGTTTCCTTCGATATTTATAAGGGTGAGACTCTTGGCGTT
>JAZRKG010000123.1:0-3002 GCA_045646185.1 Butyrivibrio sp. | reverse complement strand
CTTAGCGATAATAATACGGTAAATTTATGGGAAGCTACTGGCGCAGCTGTTAGTGAAGCGGAATTTTCAGTATATTTTGATGGTTTGTTTGAGGTGGAAAAATTCCAGGTTTTTACAGCTACAGATACGGAAACCGGATTGTATTATCATTATGATATTTATGTAAGTGAAGATGGTAATACGTGGACAAAAGCGGTAGAATACAGAGAAACAGACACGGATGGCCAAAATGATATTACACTGACAGAAAAAATTCCTGCAAGATATGTAAAGGTAAAAGGGGTTGCTGCTTATGAGAATAGTGCTGAATCAAATGCTGCGTTCAAAATCGCTGATTTTCGAGTATATGGTGATGAAGTTGGCAATATTGCATTTGGTAAGACTGTGACTTCAAGTGGTGACAGAAGCAGTAGTTATGTTAAAGAATATACAGTAGACGGAAATCGTAATTCATATTGGCATAGTACTAATTTGGCTAATAAAAAATCATTTTATGTAACTGTTGAATTAGGCGACACTTATAAATTAGATAGTGTTAATGTGATTAATATGTGGAATACTACAGATTCCTTTTATTTTAACTATGAAATATATACTAGTATAGATGGTGAGACTTATACAAAGATTTCGGAAAAAACAAATCAGGATATGGCAACGGTATATGGAGATACTTTTTCCTTTGAAGAGGATATATATGCAGCATATATTAAGGTGCTGGGAACGGAGGCTGTAAAAAATAATACAGATAATGCACGTTTCATGATTGGCGAAATCCGTGCCTATGGTACGCAGGTGGAAGGAGATGTAGCTCTCATTGCAGAGTATAGAAAGACACTGCAGAATTTAGTGGAGGAGTATAGTGCAAAATATAAGGAAGAAGATTACACAGCAGAAACTTATACTCCGTACAAGGCACAGTTGGAGACAGCTAATACTTTGCTAGCAGGCGACTGTTATGATGAAGAGGAATTGTCTGCTTGTATAGATGCATTAAAGGAGAAGGCAGCGGCTCTGGAATATAAAAAGGATACCAGCAAGGTGGCTGGTACTTACCGTGTAGCAACCTTGAATATTGCTGCACATATGCAGCCTGATACCGCCAAAATCTACGAAGAGTTATTTGAAAGATATTGTGTAGATTTTGTTGGTTTACAAGAGGTGGATTATTGTACAGAAAGAAACAATTATGATATGTTAGCTTCTTTCACCGGAGAAGGAAAGGATTATGTTGCATCCAGTTTTCAGAAATCAATAGTAAAAGACAGCGGAGGTTATGGTATCGGTATCCTTTCATCAATGGAGTTTAATGCTTCTGCCGGCGGACATTACACACAGGTGGATACAGAAGAGGTTCGTTCATGGCAGAGAATAATTCTGGATATTGATGGAAAAGATGTGGCATTATATAATACACACTTGTCTACGCAGATTGAGCCAAGAAGAATAAGCATAGGGGAGCTTCTTGAAGTAATGGAAGCAGATTCGACAGAATATAAGATTCTGACAGGCGATTTTAACGGCTATGAGTGGCAGCTGTATGACTTAGTAAAGGATTATAACCTTAGCAATTATGACATTATAGACAATGTTATTACAAGTAGAAATATTAAAGTTACTAATATATCTAACATTCCTACAAATGGCTTGTCAGACCATGAATATATGGTATATGTGGATTGCGAATTTTTGGATGAGGCAGTGGTTTCTAAGGAATATCTGGATATCAAGATCGCAGAAGCGGATGATTTGAACAGAGAGAGTAACTATACAGCAGAAACATATGCGCCATTTGCGACGGCTTTAGCGAATGCAAAGACCGCAAAGGAAACAGCTACTACACAGGAAGCTATAGATACTGCAGTAGAAAGCTTAATAGAAGCGATGAATGGGCTGGAAAGAGTGTATTCTAATGTAGCTCTTGGCAAAACAGTAACTGGTACGGAGCAAAATCTTACATGGCCGTTGGTAGCTGCTACAGATGGTGATATTGCGACTATGTGGAGAGATATTGTGAAGCCAACCTCCATTGTAATCGATTTAGAGGATATTTATGAGCTCAGCGAATTGAGAGTATGGTCAAATCCGCAGAATGCAAGAAAGCGTATTTATTGCTATAATGTATACCTTAGTACAGACGGGGAGAATTACACCAAGGTAGCTGCAAAGGAAGATCATGCACCGGAACACTATTTAGGCAGAACATACCGTTATGATGAAGCTGAATTAGCAAGATATATCAAGGTAGAGTTAACTTATGGAGCAGATGAGAATGATGTACCAACCGAAGCAGTATTTGTAGGTGAAGTGGAGGCTTATGGTGCTATTGCAACACAGGTTTCTATTTATAAGGAGGCCTTGAAAGGGTTAATAGATACATATTCTGCACTTGATAAGAATGATTATTTTGCAGAGACGGTAGATGCTCTTAATGCGGAATTAGAGAAGGCAAATACAGTATATGCAGACGAGGAAGCAACGATAGAAGAAGTAAAGGCAGCTACGGCAGCTTTGGAAGAAGCATATAATAATTTGGAAGGAGCGGCTGATAAAACTGCTTTGGCTGCACTTTTGACAGAGCATGCGAATAAAGACTTATCCGGAAAATCCTCTTATAGTGCAGCTCAGTTTACAGAAAAATATGCAGCAGCACAGGCTGTTTATGAAAATGATAATGTAAGACAGGCAGATGTGGATCAGGCTATCAGTGAATTAGAGCTGGCGATTAGATATCTGGTCAGCGAATTCAGTATCATAAGAGGCTTTACCTGTGAGGTAAGCCATAACAAAGCAGATCGTTTGTTGCTTAATGACCATAAGAAGCCGGATACCTTTTGGGAAGCTACTGAGGCGACTGCTGTCAGCGAAGCAGAATTTTGGGTGGATTTAGATGGTTTGTTCGAAGTAGAAAAAATCCAGATTATTACAGCTACGGACACGGCAACCGGATTGTATTATCATTATGATATTTTGGTAAGTGAAGATGGTAATACATGGACGAAAGC
>JAZRKG010000122.1:0-30527 GCA_045646185.1 Butyrivibrio sp. | reverse complement strand
GCAATTCCAAATGATTATGATGAGATTATTGATATATTAAAAAATAAAAAATCAAAAATTCTATTGCTGAATGATGGAGATTTTGAAAATGAACAATTGTATGAAGATCAAATCTCACATATAAGAGAACAATTACAAATACTGTATCCTGAAAAATCTTCTTTTGAAAAATAATAAAATCCTTTAACAGTACAAGCTGTTAAAGGATTTTCTAATGTAGTATAAAAAACTAATAGTGTATTTCAGAAATGTCAGACTGATTATAGGTTGTTGCATACAGTATGAGAGAGCCCGAGCTAAAATAACCGGCATAAGTTTCTTTGGAAATATTTCTATATGGGCTGTTCATGGATACAATGTAGTACGCGGCACCATCAGGAATATCTACAGTGAAGTTCCAGGCCTGAATCTCATACCCTTTGATATAATTATCATTTGAGTCATAGAATAACAGTCTTTGCAGCCATATATCGGTAGCATCGCCATCACTAAATAATGTCAAAATACATTCTGAAGTGTTTTCAGATATTTGTATTTTTGTGTTTGTTGTAATAGTTCCCCAATAAGCTGACTCTATGATACCGCTACCCAAATTTGGCATTTTTAGATCAAAGGAATCAATAGACGTAAACTTCTGCATGCTGTTTGATACATATGCAGTTCCGCTGTATCCGGATTTAAGTGCACTGATTATGCCATTGTCTGTAGCCTTTAGCGTATATCTGTCTATGATTTTATAATCATAACCATTATCCCACCAAATGCACTTTATACCATGAGCTTTTGCTCTGGCAATAAAATTGGATGCATGATTTGTTCGCATTTCTGCAGGACTGTATTCAGTGGTGGTTCCAAACTCTGTGATAATAACAGGTGCGCCAATTTTTTTGGAAAAACTTTCAAGTGTCTGAAATAGTGGTTCTATATCCTGAGAATAGGATTTTGTATAAGTATGAACTGCTACCAAAAGTTTATTTCTGGCAGTATCTTTTGGAAGAGTAAACGAATTTAGATATACGCTACTATTCCCGTTTAATAATGTTGGGACTATAAGTATACGACTAAGATTATTGCTTCCAGTAGAGCGAACAGCGTTGACAAAAACCTGATTTAACTGATTCATCTGTGCAGCAGCAGTATCACCATAATTAAATGAATTGCTCTTGTTATCTACCTCATTATAGGCTTCAAAAATCAGATGCAAGTCATAATCTTTGAAATAATCAGCAATCTGAGTCCAAAGTTGTGACGCATTATTTAAAACTGTATTAAATTCAGAATCACTAACTCCGGTATAAAAAAGGACATCATCGTGATGTGTGTTTATAATGACGTAGAGGCCTTCTTCCAGGCAATAGTCAACAACTTCTGCTATGCGGTCAAGCCATGCAGTATTAATGCAGAGATTACCATCTGCATCTTCGTAGGTGTTGTAGTACCAGGTAATAGGGATTCTGATGGTATTGAATCCGGAATTTTTGACAGCATGAATAAGTTCTTTGGTGACAACCGGATTTCCCCATGCAGCCTCCTGACCAAGATTACCATCAGTACCTCTGAGATTACTGTTAGATTTGGAATCAAAAGAATCTCCAAGATTCCATCCATAATTCATAGAGTTAATAAAAGCTGTAGCTGATAAAGTATCAGCAGCAATACTTCTGGAGGAGGCAAAGCTGTTCCAATATAAAGCCCCTGATATAATTGCTGCTATAAGTAATACTGATACAATAAATACATGCTTTTTTGACATATTTACCTCAATTGTAAAATAGCTAAAAAGTATAATTAAAGAAATCAGCTCTTTAAAAAGGCATCTAATTTATTATACTCTGAATTGAAATCTATTTGCTCTTTTTTTAATTCGGAAACCAGTTTGTCAGCCAAAGACTGATCGTTTATCAGTCGTATAATTTGTTCTGCAAATTTTTGAGGTTCAAGCGCAGCAAGTATTCCATTTTTTTCAGCGGAAATTTGTTCTCTGGAAGATGAAATATCAGATGCAATGATAGGCTTGCAGAGAACTCTTGCCTCTATTAAAGAGATTCCATAGCCTTCATGACGTGAAGGCTGTATATATATATCGCAGTTAGCGATATATGGATAAGGATTATCTTTTCTTCCAAGTAAATGGAATCTGTCATTTAATTTTAAAGCATCTATTTGAGATTGAAGTGCCTGCCTGTCTTCACCGTCACCAATAACGTACCATTGATAGTCAACACTATTTTGAGTTAATATCTGTGCAGTTTTTATGGCAATATCGATACCCTTCTGTTGTACTAATCGGCCTACTGTGACAAGTTTTAAGTTTCCTTTAAAATCCGGGTCATTGAGGCTGGCATTTGCTTTTGTCTTAATTGATTCACTATCTATAAAATTTAAAAGAACTTCTATTTTTGAAGAATAAGAAGGATACTTATTTGTTAAAGCTTCTTTAACGGAATTTGAGACACAGTACATTTTGTCAAAGCAGTCAAAATAAACATCTGTACAGTTTGTCCAATCAACGTTCTCGTCATGAAACCATATAGCTTTTTTCTTTGCATCTATTTTTTTGGCTGCAAAAGCTGTTAAAAAGTAACCATAAGAGTGGAAGTCTAATACTACATCATAGTTTTCATCCAAAGGTAATATTTTAGTCAGCAAGTATTCATATAGTGCAGGGAAAAAGCCTTTTTTTATGTAATACGAAGAAATAACCTTAGCAATAGCCTTTTTTACATTATGAAAAGGAACATTATCTATATTCTTCTCTGCAAGTTTATTATAAATATCATTGTGGAAATCTAATTCAAGTACTTTAACTTCAGAAGGAACTCTGTTTAATAATACACCTGATTTATCAGTTAAAAGCAGAGATACCTGATGATTGTTTTCTAATAGTTTATTAAGAAGAGCAAGAAGAGCCATTTCAGTTCCGCCCATATCCATTCTCTTGCATAATACCAGTATTTTACTCATTTCATACATCCCTCACATTATTTTTATTAAATATAAAAGGTGATTTATTAAAAATCACCTTTCTAAAAACAATTAAAAACCATATTCATTTAATTTCTAAAAAACCATATTCGTTTAACTGTTTAAGAAACTCGAGAACTTCTGTTTCGCATGTATTTCTATCGATATCATATTCCTCAAGAAGAGAAGAGATAAGCTTATCAATACTAATTTCTGCCTGAATTCTGTCCCAAATATCGTTTCCCACACCTTTAATCATGAAATATTTCCCGGTTTCGAAATCAATCATGATTTTCTCGCCATCAATTTCTGATGTGCTTACTGATTTACTAATCAGTATAGTTGATTCTTTTGTAATACCCATTATAAAAAACCTCTTAAAAAAACAATTTTTCGCTATTTGTGATTTTACTATAATAGTTTCCTTATTACAAGAATTATTGCGCATTTTTAGCACTTTTAAGGCTAACGTAAAATCGAAAATCTTACAAATGTGTTAGGATTCTTTAATTCTCGATGACAAAGTGCTAGTATTGCAGTGTCACAGGGTTTGACTATAAGAAAAGTAAAGGAGAATGGGTATTATGAAGATATGGGCAAAGCCAGAAGTTGAAGAACTTGATATTTCAGCTACAGCTCAGGGTAAAAAAATCAAGCCATCATTTGATGATATTCGTACAGATGAAAACGGTAATATCTGGGCTAGTTTTCCAAGTGGAGACTGATTCTAAGAACAGTAAGTTAAAAGACGTGACTATATGTCACGTCTTTTTTTGACTATAAATAATAACAAAGCCAATTTATTTAGTGATGTCACCACTTTAATAAAAGCGTCAGAGTCATAAATGCAATAATCAGTATCTGAAATATAATCCGACAATAAATCTTTGTTTTTCTCAAAAATATCGGTAAAATCCTTTGTGTTATGCTGGATTTTGTATATGAAATCAGCACTTTGAAGGCCACGGTTATACATCTGCCTGATAATGTTTTGCGGAACGATATCCTTCATATAATCCGTGATGAGCCTTCTCTCGTAATGACCATCAGCAAAGCAGCTAATTGGCAGAGCTATGCAGAGCTCTATTATTCGCTTATCCCTTGTAGGATCACGGGCTATTATTCCATAATTTAATTCCAGAATGGCATTTGTATAAGAAACCTGCTGAAAGCTATTTGGCATGAAAATGCTTCGTTTTCGCTGCAATTCGGAGTGAAAAGCTTCTTCACCAAAGTATCTTGCACGTTTAATATATTCTTTCTTTAAGCTGTATTTTTTTAATAATTCTTTTTTAGTAAGTGCATCTTTAAAAGAAATCTCTGGAAAAGCATAGCTTTTCAAGCTGGAAAAAATATTACTAATAAAAAGTTTCTTGTTAATATTCAGGTAATGACTAAATTCTCTGTATTGCTCAATCATGGTCCTGATATGGAAAGCTTTAAATTCATACCAGAGTCTGGTTAAAAGTTTTCCATAAGACACAGAAGAGTTTCCGTGCTGCCCTTTTAGTATCAGCTTGCAGCCATCCTGTGCCGCTGTTTTATAGATTTCATCCAGCCAGACTGCATTTACAGAATACTTGATTGGAGCGTTAAACATATTTACAAAACGCTCCATTTCTGTAAGTGCGCTTTTCCCTTCGCAACTTATAAATGAAGGGATTATATTTTCAAAATTGCCACAGAATTTTTTGACTGGTGCAGATTCATCTTCAAGTCGGGAACCATTTTGAGGCATATAGCTTTTTGACGGAACCGATGTATAGGTGTAGAGCGCCTCTCCGCGGTCAAGAAGCTTAAGAGCCGCGAGAGATGTTACTGAAGATGAGTCCAGCCCGCTACTGAGAAAAGCGGCTGTATTGCCATCTACTCTAAGCGTATCGTTAACACATTTTTTGTAGGTTTTTAAAAACAGTTTTTTGTATTCATCATCTGAAGAAAGCTTTAAAGGCTTAACTTCTTCTATTGGATTCCAATATTGAATTGTTTTAATAGTGACGGAGTTATTGTAAAAACCGGCTTTTAGCATACTTGCGGCCAAAAGCTGCCATACGCCTTCATAAGGAGACATTCCGGGATATATGACCATATCTGCAGACATATTGGATTCACAGGCAGCAATATACTTTTCTGATATGTTGATATCATAATTGTTAGCAGCCTGGATTGGCTCGATTATAGTTGAAAAATATATTGTATTATCTTTTGAATAATAATGAACGCATCTGTCACCGCAGTGATCCACCAACAGATAGAAATTGTTATCATCATAATTGTAGATTGCAATTGCAAAAACGCCCAGCAGGTGGTCACATAAATCAAGGCCCCATTTTAAGTAAGACAGATATATAAGCAGTCCGTCAGGAGTACCATCGTCAAGAGAGAAGTCTATTCCGATATCAAAGGAAGATTCCTTCAGCTCATCAAGAATCGCAGCTCTGTTGTCAAGAAAACAATCTGCCGTAAACAGGTTGTGATTTACTGAATCAAATAATGGCAGATTCTCGTTTTTGGATTGACTTGTGATAAATTGTATTCCAGAACCAAAGGCAGCGTTATCCTTGCAAATGGTATTGAACCTGTCTATTTTTAGCTTACGATATACCTTTTCCATTTCGGAAAAAGATGTATTATCAATTTCTTTTTGATCTAAACTGATCATTCCCCAAATTGCAGACATATAAAAATTCCTTCAATTATGATTTATTCACAGATTATATACTAATTATTCTGTGTCAATCAAGATTATTACAAATCTGTTAGAATTCTTTACTTTAGCGTAGAATGTGGTATGTTATTTAAGCGTTAAAAAATATTTTTACTAGATTAGCGGAGGAATGAAAGAATGAAGAGTTGGGAAAAACCAGAAATGATGGAGCTCGATATCAATGAAACAGCTTGCATTGACTTTGGCGTGATTATTTCGATTGGAGGAGGATTCGGCGGAAACAGAGGTCGCGATGATCATAGAAATCAGCCTCAGCCATGCGTTCCATCAACACCTTTATTTCCAGCAATACCTACATGCCCTTCTGATACAACAGAGACAGAGTTTGATGCTAACGCTTTGAGCTGATAATATGGGTTATTAATAAAAAATGGCAGGAAGGCAAATTAGCCTCCTGCCTTTTCTGTAGGCAGACTTATAATAAAAGTGCTTCCTTTATCTTGACCTTCAGAACAACACCAGATTGTTCCGTTGTGTTTTTCTACTATAGACTTACATATGGATAATCCAAGGCCAGCTCCCTGATGGGCGTTTGGGGTTCTGGCATCAGATACACGAAAAGATCTGTTAAAAACATTTTCAAGGTTCTCTTTGGAAATGCCTATTCCAGAATCTGCCACAGATATAAGGACCTGATCGCTTTCTGCAGAAGGCTTTGCGCTTAAGGTAATGGAATCTCCAGATGTAGAGAATTTTAAAGCATTGTTGAAAAGATTATCAAGGACACGTTTCATATTATCTACATCTATAGAAACTGTGGCCTCAAAACTATCATCTACATCAAGGATAAGTTTTCTGGCTGAGTACTTTTGGTCCTCATCGTAGGAAAAAAAGATATCCTCAAGAAATGGAATGATAGGAATTGAGACAAAACTCAGGTTATAAGTGGAAAAGTCCATTTTTGTCAAAAGAAAGATGTCATTGATCATTTTTTCCAAAACGAGGCTTCTTTCTGACATTAGATTAAGAGCAGAAGACAGTTCCTCTTTGGAAGGATTCTCCAGAGACTGCAGGTATTCGATAGAAGACCTTATGGCGGTTATTGGAGAGCGCAGGTCGTGAGAAATATTAGCATATATTTCATTACGTTCCTGAATTGTGTTAGTCAGTTTAATATTTGATTCATATAATGCATGAGACAGATCCTCAACTGACAACTCCGGTTTTTTAAATGATTTTTTTTTCATGATAAACAACTCCTTGTAAAAACGGGATGTTCGTTTTGATTATAGATAATCAGGCTTGCTTTAAAGTGAAACAGTAGCCTTTACCATATATACTTTCGATAGCATTTCCAAGTCCGGTATATAATCCAAGCTTTTTACGAAGACGGCTGGTAAGTACCATGATTGAACGTCTGTCTTCATCAAGATACGTATTATAAAGAGCTTTTCCGATTTCTTCATAAGTCACGGCTTTTCCGGATTTGGTGGCAAGTAGTAGTAACAGGTCATATTCCTTGTTGGAAAGACCTATTTCTTCTTCGTAATAATAGACCTTGTGCTTTTGAGTGTTGATAGCAAGTGGCGGATATGATAGTACACTGGTATCTACTACAGAAACTTTTTTACGAATCTGAAGCTGTATTCTGGCAGATAATTCGCCAAGGCTATAAGGTTTGACCATATAGTCGTCAGCTCCTGACAAAAGACCTTTTATGCGATCGTCTTCTGAATCTTTACCAGATAAAAAGATAATTGGACTGTCGCAAAGCTTTCTTATTTCAGGAAGGGCATCAAAGCCATCAAGGCCTGGCATCATTACATCAAGAATTATGCAATTTGGTTTTTGTTTTTTTATTGCGCTGATTGCAGTATTTGCATTTTCAAAAGTACTGACTTCATAGCCGGCATTTTTGAAATACTTTTTATTGATTAAGAGAACATCTTTGTCATCATCGATAAAATATAGCAGGTTCATGAAAATGTTACCTCGTTCCATATTTGTACTGACAGTCAACATAAAATATGGTATAAAAAATATTGTTGTCTGTAGTATAAAACAAGTATTTATATATGTTATTAAATACTTTTTTATGTTACACAAACAATAGTTAATTATCAAGGAAATCGTTATGAGTTACAAACAAAAAGTTAAAAAATTATGGGATGACAGAGACAATCAGAAACACTACTTTAGATGGCTGATGTCATATTCCAAACCATATACTGGTCAGGTCATGTTGTTAATGGGGATAAGACTTGCAGGGATATTTGCAAGTATATACATGGCTGTACTTTCACAGAAGGCAATTGATTCTGCAACAGATGGGAGCAGCATTCTTGCTCCGCTTATTGCGTATCTGGTGCTGGTGGTTGCTCTTCAGATATCAACAATCATATATTCACTGGTTAATACCATGCTTAATGAAAAGTATGGCTTCGGAATTCGTAAACAGGTATATGACAAGATTTTGGATTCAGTATGGATGGATACGCAGAAATACCATACAGGAGATCTGATGACCAGAATGACCAGCGATGCTGGAATAATAGCAGATGGCGTAATAACTGTTATGCCTGGAATTGTCAGTCTTTTGATTGAACTTATAGCTGTATTTGCAACACTTTATTCTTATTCGCATTTCCTGGCAATTTCAGCTTTGTTTATGGCACCGATTGCTGTAGTGCTAAGTTTTTTTCTGGGAAGAGTATTGAAAAGATTGCAGGTAAAGGTTCAGGAATCTGAGACGGCTTATCGCTCATTTATTCAGGAAAGCCTTGCGAACATCCTTGTGGTAAAGTCTTTTTCCAACGAAGAAAGATTTTCTGAGCAATTGGCTGATCTTCGCAATCAGCGTTTTTTCTGGATTTGGAAAAAGAGTAAGGTGTCACTCGCGTCTTCTGCAATAATTGGATTTGCTTTCCAGCTTGGCTATATCATTGCTTTTGGATATGGCGTGCTACAGATTTCCAAAGGCGAAATTACTTATGGTACAATGACAGTTTTTCTTACATTGTTTAACAGAGTCATGAGCCCGGTAATTGAGCTTGCATCCCAGCTTCCAAGAGTGGTATCAATACTTGCTTCTGCAGGTCGTGTAATGGAACTTGAAAATATGGCCGCAGAGATAAGGCAGGGCACTGGAAATATAAGCAATAGCGTAGGAATAAAGGCTACTGAGATTTCTTTTGGATATAACAGAGATGAAGTTATTAAAAACAGCTCCTTTAATATAAAAACGGGACAGTTCGTTGCTATAGTTGGGGAATCAGGAATTGGCAAGACTACTCTGATAAGACTGCTCCTTGGTTTTGTAAGAGCAGATAGTGGTAATATAAACTACTATGACAATGATGGAAATAGTATTGATATAAATGCAGATGTTAGGAAATTTATATCCTATGTGCCCCAGGGAAATACACTTTTCTCAGGAACTATCAGGCGTAATATTTTAATGGGGAATCCTGATGCTACCGAGAAAGAGATCTTTGAAGCACTTGAACTGGCTGATTGCATGAATTTTATAAATGAAATGCCGGATGGAATCGATACTGTTATAGGGGAAAAAGGAATGGGCCTTTCAGAAGGACAGGCTCAGAGAATAGCAATTGCAAGAGCGTTCATACGTAAATCACCATTTCTTATTATGGACGAAGCTACATCTGCCCTTGATGAGCAGACAGAACTTTCTGTTATAGAAGGACTTAAAAAAATTTCTCCAAGGCCTACATGTCTGTTTATAACACATCGACGAAGTGTACTGTCATATTGTGACAGACAAGTGAGAATTAAAGATGGTAATGTTTTGGAGGAAACGGTAAACGTTTCGGCGGAAATATAGTTACAAAGCATCGTTAAAAACATCAAAAAAAGGTAGTAGTAAAAAAATAATTTTGTTTAAATTTGTGATAGAATTGTGTCCTAATTTATGATATATTCTTTTAAGCGCGGGGGCGCTAGGCTGGGATATGGGGGATTATATTGTATGAAGAAACTACTTTTAGTTGCTTCCTCTGGGGGACATATGGAGGAGCTTACAAGGTTGCGCAATCTGACCGAAAAATATGATTGTTGTTGGGTGACAGAGAAGAATGATTTTCAAAAGTATGGGAAGGCTGAAGAGGTTCAATATTATGTACCTCAGATGAACCGTAGGGAGGTTTTTTTTCCACTAAAGTTCGTTTATCTTCTATTCAGATCTATTTATATTCTCTTTAAAGAAAAACCTGATTGTGTCGTTTCAACAGGCGCATTGATTTCTTATCCGTTTTGTAGAATTGCCAGAATGATGGGAAAAAAGGTAATCTTTATAGAATCATTTGCCCGTGTTAATGAATTATCGCTTACTGGAAGGCTCTTGTACAATCATGTCAGCATGTTTATTGTGCAGTGGCCTGAAATTGCTGAAAAATACGATAAAGCAGTTGTAGGAGGCGGTATATTTTGATTTTCGTTACGGTTGGTACTCAGAAATTTCAAATGAACAGGCTTATGAAGCAGGTTGAAGCGCTTGCTGCAGAAAGACCTGATGAAAGGATTGTTGTGCAATATGGCAATTGCACATATATTCCAAAAAACTGTGAGACATACCAGTTTATGGACAGACCTCAGTTTGAACAGTGCGTTGGAGACTGCGATATCCTTATTACTCACGGAGGCGTTGGTACAATTATGTCTGGAATCAGGGCAGAAAAGCCTGTTGTTGTCGTTCCAAGACTTCGCCAGTATGGTGAGCATGTAGATGACCATCAGATAGAAGCAGCACATGCACTCAAAGAGCATAAGTGCCTTGTTATCTGTATGAACATCGAGTTTTTGTCATATATTGTTGAAAACATATCACAGTATCAGTTTAATAAATACGTTGAACCGCTTAGAAAAGTTGAAGACTTGGTTTTAGACTGTATAGAAGCGCCAGAACCTGTTAAGAAGAGCAAATTTGGATTATTTAATATATTCAATAGGACGGGTGCTACAGAACTGTCATGAATAATTAACGCCGAAAGATTTTTCTTTCGGCGTTTTCTTTAGGATGATTTATATAGAAGATATTTTTTCCATTACAACTTCTTTGACTGCTTCTACAGGGCAATTTCCGGCAGGTCTGCCTACAAGGAAGATTGGAAATTTTCCGGCAGCAGTTACACTATTTTGACCGCATTTTCCCTTGAATTTGTTATCTTTTAACATTTTATTGAGAAAAAGGTTATTTCCTAAAGTTGGGATTTTGGCAACACCCCGGACTTCTTCGAGGATAACCTGGTCTGTATCTACTTCGCCCATTAGTATGAACATGGCAAGTACAGGCTTTCCTGCTGTATCAAATTCACCCCTGAAAGGAACGAGAAACTTATCCTTGTTTTCATCAATATAAATCAGCTTTGAGAGGTCTTTACCATTGGCAAGGGCAGCATCTCTACATAATTTCTGAAAAGGAAAAGCAGGATAAGCAATGGCTTTTTCATTATTAGGATTTACTACTGCCATATCGTCAGCCATGAGAGATAGACCTTCTTCAAGGAGAGCTGAAGTCAGAGTGGACTTGCCGCTACCGCTTCTGCCAGATATTAGTACGGCGCTGCCGTTGTAGGACAAGGCTGAACAATGTACTGCAAGAGAACCTCGTTGGTGATGAAGCATTGCTATTCCGTAGCCCAAAATGAAAGCTCGCATATAATCTTCGGAAGCGCCTGGTTTTAACTGATAAATAAGCTCTTTTCCATTGCGGATTACCAGATAACAAGTATTGTTGGATAACCAGCTATAGTCATCACCGACATCGAACTGATTGACAGTGCCTATGATTTCTTCTGGTATATCGCCCTTGCGGAAAGTGATATCAGTATCGCATTCTTCAGCTGGAATTAATTGCTTAAATTCAAGGTCGGACTTAATTACCTGACCATATAATTTGTAATAAAACATGTTAACCTCATTAAATAATTGATTTTTATACCCTTAGTTATTCTATAGGATAATGCAGTAATTAGCTAGATAATTTTGATTAACTTTTCGCTATTTTTTGCAAAATAATATGGAAAACAAAGCATTTATAAGGTAGAATGGTTAAGATTGCAGAGCTTTTATTGGCTAGTGTTTTAACAATCAGATAAAATATGAGGGATTATAAGCATCTTTGCTTATTGTGGAGGAACTTATGAATCAAAAGCAAAAGGGGATTCAGACATATGGTTTGTGGCTTTTGGATATCGCCTGTATTTTCCTGACATATCAGATTGCTACATTACTTCGTTTTAATTCGTCAAATAATGACTGGGGAAATAGGAATCTCCATTATATGGTCCTGGTCATTTTCATTTTATTCAGTACTTTGTATAGTTTCTTTAGGGATTGGAATGGCAACTTTATGAAACGTGGTTATTTTGATGAGTTCATAGCCATTACCAAGTATATTGTAGTCATGTTTGCAGTATCTCTGACTACTGTATTTTTTCTTCAATGGGCATATATATTGTCCCGTATTGTTATCATAAATTTTGCCTGGATGGTTTTCCTGATGACTTACATTGTGCATCAGGCCTACAAGAAGTTTTTGCTTAAGATTTATGATAATGAGATGCTGGCTTCTCAGGTAGTTGTGGTTGCTGAAAAAGACAAGATGAGAGAGACAATCGACCAGCTTCTGGACCAGACCAAGAATCAGAGTTATCACATTGTTGGAGCAGCTTACGCAGACGTAAAAACTGTAGATGATACAGAAAAACCGGAAGAGATTCATGGGGTTCCTGTTTTTGCCGGATACAAAAATCTTACAGAAAAAATGATCACTATTCCTTTTGACGAAGTGTTTATCAATGCACCAACACTTCCGAGGGACTACATAAGCCCTATGATACATGGCTTTAAGGAAATGGGTGTTACATGTCATTATAGCCTTGATATTCCGGAATTTGGAGATTCAAGCAAAGCCGGTACATTTGGAACCTACAACGTTATTTCATATGTGGGTCCAGAGTACAGCTACAAAAAAATGTTTGTTAAGCGCGTTATAGACGTGATCGGTGCTATTGTAGGACTTATCCTTACTGGAATTATCACTATTTTTCTGGCACCTGCAATCTGGCTTGAGGATAGAGGCCCTATATTCTTTTCACAGGTCAGAGTTGGTAAAAATGGAAGGCGCTTTAGAATATACAAGTTCCGTTCCATGTATAGAGATGCTGAAGACAGACTTAAAGATCTTCAGAGTCAGAATGAAATGAACGGACTTATGTTCAAGATGGAGAATGACCCAAGAGTTACCAAGGTTGGTAAATTCATCAGGAAGACAAGCTTGGACGAGTTTCCGCAGTTTTTGAATATTCTTAAGGGCGATATGAGTCTTGTAGGTACAAGACCACCGACAGAAAAAGAGTTTGAACAGTACAATGAACATTATCGCCGTCGTATAAGCATGACCCCAGGCCTTACAGGAATGTGGCAGGTAAGCGGCAGAAGTGATATAGAAGACTTTGACGAAGTGGTAAAGCTGGATCTTGAATACATTGATAACTGGAGTCTTAAACTGGACTTCAAGATTCTGTTCATGACGGTAGGAGCAGTGTTTGCTTCTAAAGGAGCTAAATAATTTGATTATTATAGGAGGTTTGAAGATTTTTTCTTCAGACCTCTTTCTTTTATCAGGAACGTTCTAAAAAACGTCAAACCATTGATTTTCCTGCCTTCATGGCAATTTTCACGAAGATAACTACAAGAATTTGTGAAATATTTTAGAAAAATGCAAAATATATTGATAAAATAAGGCATCTAAGCCTATTGATAAGTTTGTTTCTATGATTGACTTTTAGATAATATGATAATAGAATAGAAAAAGCTAAAGTAATTTACTAAAAAATAAATTTCTAAAATACATGCCGTTTTCAAGGCAATATTATTAAAAGGGATAGGAACAGGTTCATGGGGAGCAAAAGACTTAGGCAATTAGTATCACTGGGTATGATGGCATCAATGGTTGTGACTTGCGGAGTTTGTGGAAATTCTGTAGCTCTGGCTTCAGAAGCGACTGAGACAGAGACTGCTGAAAGCACCTCTGATACTTCAACAGAAAGTGCTGATGAGTATGTTAGTGAGAGAATCTCTACTAATTATTCTGTTGTCAGCAGCACCTATACACAGTCTGACTATACTGGAGCAGATGTTTTTTTTGCTGCAGCTGAGGTTGTAACAAAGGGCAGCGAGTTTATTACGTCTGATACACAGGATTATACTGTAAGCAGCCAGGTACTGGATCTGACTATTGATGATACAGTTACCATGACAATAGACGTTCCGTCTGATGGCTTATACTATCTTTCATATGACTATCTTTCATATGACGAATCAATTCTTCCTATTGAATTATCTATGACAATCGATGGTGAATATCCATTCTATGAATGTAGAAACATAGAGCTTGAAACTATCTGGGTTCCAAATGAGGAAGCATCCTATGACAGATATGGCAACGAAGTTGTTACAGTTCCTAATAAGGATATCAAGTGGGAGACCACTTATCTGTATGATTCCAGTTACCGCCATTCATCACCTCTTTTACTGGAGCTTTCAAAGGGTGAGCACGAGCTTTCCATAGAGGTTGGAGAGGGAACCTTTTTACTGGGCGGAATAAGCCTTTGTGCACCAACCTATGCTGCTGCATATACAGGAAGCGAGACAGCAACAGGTTCAGAGCTTATAACTATTCAGGGTGAAGACTTTACATCTGCCAATGATTCATCAATTCATGGCGTTGCAGAGTATGACACAAGCCTTTCACCATACGAAGTTACTGATACAGTTTTAAATACTATTGATTCAGATTCTTTTGACACAGCAGGACAGAGAGTGAGCTACGAATTTGAAGCTCCTTCCTCCGGATACTATTACATAGCTCTTAATTACAGACAGTCTGAAAAAACTGATTTTCCTGTATTTGTTGATGTAAGAGTAGATGGTGTTATTCCAAATGAAATTTTTGAGAGCTATCCTCTGGCATATACAACCAAGTACAAGACCAGCACTCTTGTAGATGAGGATGGAAATAACTTAAGTGTTTACCTGGAGGAAGGCACACACGAAATCTCTTTTACAATTTCAATGGATCCAATAGCTTATGTAATGGATGAGCTGGATGTGATCATGTCTGAGGTAAATGATCTTGCACTTGAGATTACAAAGGTTGCAGGTACCAACTCTGATAAGTATAGAGACTTGAAGCTATCAAGATATATTCCTGACCTTGAAGAAAACCTCTATGACTATGCAACAAGACTGCGCAGCCTTGAGTCATCAGCGCTCCAGTATAGTGATAGCGATAAAACAGTAGCGGTTATGTCTTCAATGCTCATTGCAGCTACTCAGCTTGAGAGCCTTGCTGACAGCCCGGACGAGATTCCATATCGGATCGATGAGTTGTCCACAAGCTCTAACTCAGTTAACCATTACCTTGCTACAACAATTGATAACCTTATTGCAAATGACCTTGCAATTGACCGTATTTATATTTATCAGGAGGATGCGACTCTTCCAAAGAAACCAAATATCTTTGTTTCACTTGGAATGAATATTAAGAGATTTATAGCATCCTTTACAGAAAAAGCTTATTCAACCAGCAATACAGATCCTGAACATCTTCAGGTATGGGTAAACCGTTCAAGTCAGTATGTTCAGATCATGCAAAAGATGATTGATGAATACTTCACTCCTGAGACAGGAATTGAAGTTGATATAAGCATCATGCCGGATCAGTACAAACTTGTACTGTCCAATTCTTCAGGAAATGCGCCTGATGTGGCAACAGGAATCAACTATACGATTCCTTATGAACTGGCAGTTAGAGGAGCCCTGGTTGATATGACTCAGTTTGAGGACTTCCAGGAAGTGGCAGCTCCTTATGAGCCTGGATACTTTATGACAGGAACAATTGGTGACAGCATTTATTCAATGCCGGAGACAACCAATTTCTGGGTTCTTTTCTATAGAACAGATACTATGGAAAAACTCGGACTCGAGATACCGGAGACTATGGATGATGTAATAGATATGCTTCCAGAGCTTCAGATGAGAGGACTTAACTTCTATTATCCAACAGCAGGAATGACTCTTATGAGAAACTTCCATGGTACAACACCTCTTATTATGCAAAATGGTGGTTCTCTGTATTACAGTACAGCCTCTCAGGGTACAGCACTTGGCTCAGAAGCATCCGTAGCAGGCTTTACAGAACTCACAGATCTTTTCACCTTATATGATCTGCCAGTTAACATTGATAATTTCTATCAGCACTTTAGAAACGGAGATCTTCCGATAGGAATAGCAGATTATGCAACCTATAATATGCTTGTGAATGCAGCTCCAGAGCTTGCAAGCTCATGGGAGATAGCTCTTGCACCAGGAACCTTACAAGAGGATGGCACAATTGATCGCAGTACCTGCGGTTGTGCTGAAAGTACTGTTATCTTTAAGAGCGACTCTGAAAGAGAAGCCAAGGCATGGGAATTTATTAAATGGTGGTCAAGCACAGAGGTTCAGGCTGAGTTTGGTCAGACCATCCAGATTACTTATGGTGATGAGTACATGTGGCCAACAGCCAATATGGAAGCGTTTGCCCAGCTCCCATGGGATACAGCTGACAAGGAAGTAATCGAAGCCTTTGCAAAGAACGTAAAGGATATCGCAAGAGTACCTGGTACATACCTTCTCGAAAGAGAAATGAGTAATGCCTTCAATGATATTGTTGTTAATGGTGAAAACGAGCAGACCAGAATAGATGAGGCTGTAAAGACTATTAACAGAGAATTTGAGCGTAAGCTTGAAGAGTTCGGATATAACGATGACCAGGGTAATGTGATAGAGGAATATGAGATTCCTACCTATGAAAGTGAATGCGAATTACTCGGCAGATAAAACAAGTTTATATAAGAACAAAAAATGTCGAGAGATGGGGTTTAGATATGAGTGATAAGGCAGTTGTTTCAAAAAAGCCAAATAAAATCGCCAAACGAAACAATAACAAGAACGGATACTTATTCATGGCTCCTTATGCCATAGTATTTGTGATTTTCATCCTGATTCCTGTTGTACTGGCGGTAATATTATCTTTTACAAACTTTAATGCAATTGAATTTCCTAGTCCTGTAGGATTTTTGAATTACATTACGCTGATTACCAGTGATGAAGTATTTATGCAATATGTACTTCCAAATACAGTTGTATATGCGGTTGTGGTTGGTATTGGAGGTTATGTATTATCCTTCATTCTGGCCTGGGCATTATGTAATCTGACCAAGCTTCCAAGAACAATATTTGCACTTATACTGTATTCACCAAGTATGACCACTGGTGTTGCCATGACAGTACTTTGGAAGGTTATTTTCTCAGGCGACCAGACAGGTCTTTTAAACAGCTGGCTGATCAACCTTGGAATCATCACTGATCCGATCATCTGGCTGGTTAATACCAATTATCTTCTTCCTATAGTTATTATCATTGGTCTTTGGTCTTCCATGGGAATCGGCTTTTTGTCAATGATTGCAGGTATTTTAAATTCAGATGAATCTCTTTATGAAGCAGCAGCTATAGATGGTGTACGTAACAGATTTCAGGAAATGATTTATATAACAATTCCTCAGATGAAACCACAGATGCTTTTTGCAGCAGTAATGTCCATTGTTGGAGCCTTCCAGAATGGTATGATTTCCACACTTCTTACAGGAAATCCTTCACCTGGTTATGCAGCACAGCTGATTGTTAACCACATTGAAGACTATGGTTTCCAGAGATATGAAATGGGATACGCAGCGGCAGTTTCAGTAGTGCTCCTGCTTATAGTACAGCTTTTCTCCAAGGGAGCTAACTCACTGCTTACAGATAAGGACGTGTATTAAAAAGTACATTCGAAGGAATAAAAAGGGGTAAATACAATGGCATATCATGGTAAAAGAATTAACCCATCAAGATTTGAAAAAGGGCAGCTTAAGATAATAATCATACTTCTTCCACTGGTTATATTCATGGCGCTTCCAATCATATTCATAGCTAACCATGCTTTTAAACCTATGGACGAGCTGTTTGCTTTCCCACCTACATTTTTTGTAAAAAATCCTACGCTGGAAAATTTTACAAAGCTGATCAAATTCAGCCGTACTGCAGGTGTGCCGCTTAGCAGATATGTATTTAACAGTTTGATCGTAACAGTACTTACAGTTGGCCTGTCACTGTTTTTTACAACCTGTGCAGCCTTTGCTTTATCCAAGATAAAGTTCAGAGGAAGAGATGCAATGATTCAGATAAACCAGCTGGCTATTATGTTTGTTGCCACAGCTGTACTTATACCAAGATATCTTGTTATCTGCAAGCTTGGAATGATCGATACAGTATGGGCTCATGTACTGCCACTTATAGCTTATCCGGTAGCTCTTTTCCTGGTAAAACAGTTCGTGGAGCAGGTTCCGGATTCACTTATTGAAGCAGCATATATGGATGGTGCAACTGATTTTCAGGTATATAGAAAAATCATTATTCCAATGATCAAGCCTGCCATAGCAACAGCAGCAATACTGGTATTCCAGCAGGTATGGACCAATATGGAAACATCCAACTATTACATAAATGATGACAGCATGAAGACACTTACCTTCTACATGAACTCACTGGTTAATGCCAATAACACAGTATCAGGACAAGGTATGGCTGCAGCAGCTTCACTTATTTTATTTGTGCCGAACCTGGTATTGTTCATCATCCTGCAGAACAGCGTTATGAACACAATGGCTAACTCAGGTATTAAGTAAGGAGCAGGAGAGAGGGTTTTATGAGAAAAGTTAGAAACATCTTAAAAAAGACTGTTATGTCCATAGGCCTGTCAGCTTTTGCTCTGGCTCTTGGAGCAGGGTCTCTTACAAGCTATGCCGAGACGCCTTACAAAACATATACAGTTGATGGATATGGCTCAGTTCAGGAGACACAGACAGCGTATCTTGCCTATGAGACTATAACAAAATTTGGGGATAAATTTTTATCAAGTCCCAGTGACCTGTGCGTAACAGACGATGGCGAAATCTACGTTGCTGATACAGGAAATGCAAGAATTGTTGTGGGCGACCTTGAAGGCAATGAGATAAAGACCATAGGAGAAGGCGTATTAGTTACACCAAAGGGAGTTTTTGTAACTGATGACAAGCATGTGTACGTAGCTGACAGAGATGCTCAGGCAGTGTTTGAGTTTGATGCTGACGGAACACTTCTTAATACCTATACCAAGCCAAGCAGTCCGCTTTATGGAGATGATCTCTCATTCCTTCCTATAAAGCTTGTGGTTAATGATGCAGGAATAATGTATGTTATCTGCGAATCCAATACCAATGGTATCGTAGAAATATCACCTGCAGAAGGCGGAACCTTCCTTGGATACTTTGGAACCAACTTTGCATCAACCTCCTTCCAGACTATTCTCTACAGAGCAATTCTTACTGATGAGCAGAGAGCCAAGATGGTAAGCAATATACCAGCAACACCAGATAACCTTGGTATCGATGCAAAGGGCCTTATCTATACAGTAACAAGAGGAGATGAAGATCAGACTCTAAAGAGACTGAATATTGCAGGAACCAATCTTATAGACAGCATTGAAAGAGGACCTGATATTCCTGCAGCAGTTGCAGCCGGAAATCATGACAACGTATACGTTGCAGACCAGCAGGGTTACATATATGAGTACAACAACGAAGGCGAGCTGATATTTGTATTTGGCGGTCTTGATGATGGTACTCAGAGAGTCGGACTTTCAACACTGGTAACTGCTATAAACGTAGATACCGAGGATAGAATATATGTCCTTGATTCTGATAAATGTCAGATACAGGTATACGAGCCTACAGAGTTTACAAGTCTTCTTCACGAAGCTCTCTATCTGTATTCCAAGGGAAGATATACAGAGTCAAAAGAGCCTTTGGAAGAAGTTCTCAAGATGAACAGCATGTTTGACTATGCCAATAAGGCAATGGGCAGAGCTTATTTCCAGGAAGAAAACTATGAGATGGCTCTTAAATATGCCAAGCTTGCCAAGGACTACGAAGGCTATTCTGACGCATACTGGGAAGTTAGAAATCTGTGGCTTAAGAGAAATATTGTTAAAGCAATACTGCTGATAGTCTTTATATGGCTTGCAGTTAAGATTGTAAAAGTACTGGATAAGAAAAAAGGCATTCTTGATGGATTAAGAGCATTTTGGGAAAAGAAGAAAGAGAACAGATTTATTTCAGACCTTTGCTATACAAAGTATTTCATGAAGCACCCGTTTGATGGTTCTTATGGAATTGCCAGAGAAGGAAGAGCCTCATGGAGTGTAGCAACCTTTATACTTGTTCTGTTCACCGTTGAATTTATCATAAATAAATATCTTTGCGGTTTTTTACAAAAGACAATTCGTGAAGGCAGATTTGAAATCTTTTCAGATATAGGCATCATCGTGATTGCAATTGTTTTCCTTACAGCCTGCAATTACCTGGTATGCACCATTAATGATGGTGAAGCTACAATCAAAAAGATATATACCTACTTCTGTTACAGCCTTAGACCATATGTGATCATAACACCAATAATATTTGTTTTATCACATGTACTTACAAACAACGAGCAGTTCCTTATAACCATGTGCCAGATAGTAATGATTGCATGGGTGCTGGTACTTGTTGTTATAGCCATAAAGGAAGTAAACGATTATACACCTGGAGAGACCTTCAAGGTTATATGCCTGACAATATTTACTATTTTGATCATGACACTTTTGATATTTATTGTTTATGTACTTTGGGCTCAGGTATTTGAATTTATCAGCGCATTAGTTGGAGAGGTGGTGTATAGAATTGGGTATTAATATAAAAAGAGCTGTTCTTACAATGATGACAGCTACAGTAGTATTTACTTCACTTCCTTCTTCAATTACAGCCTTTGCTACAGAAAGTACGGCCACTGCTGAAACAGAGACTACAACAGATGCAAATTCTGATGCAGAAAATGCAGGTGAAACTGTAAACGAAGATGGCGAAGTGGTTATGGAAGGCGCTGTCGGAGAGATTGATGAATCCGAATGGATTACCATAAAGGATTACGAAAAGGTTGCAGAGAGTGATACCTATATTATGTATTACTACGAGCCAAGACTTTCCATTATCCTTGAGAACAAAACAAATGGAAATATCATAGAGTCTACCTTAAGTGATGAGCTTGATGATGGAAATTCCAATGCAACCTGGAATGGCTACATGAAATCAGGAGTTGTCATTCAGGCAATAAAGGGTACTACAAATACTTATCAGGTAGATGTAAACACAGTATCTAATACAATTGAAACAACAAAGCTGGGTAACGGAATCTCAGCCAAGGTGTTCTGGCCAGAGTACGGCTTTGGACTTACCTTAAATGTAACTCTTGAAGGGGATGAACTACTTGTAAATATTCCGGATGACTCCATTACAGAGACCAAGGATGGAATCTATATTTCAACAGTAAGCGTATTCCCGTTTATGGGATATACCTTTTTGGATGACAAAGAAGGATACATGCTTATTCCTGATGGAAATGGAGCACTTATCTACCTGGACAACAAAGAGGGCAGATATACAACTGGTTTTTCACAGATGATCTATGGAACAGATTCAGGCTTTACTGAGAGCTCAACTGCCAATTATCTCTGGGAAAAATACGATACTGTAGTAGATGTAAACAACGTCCTTGCTCCGGTATTTGGTATGGCTCACACAGAAGATGAGCTGGGATACCTGGCAATTGTTGAGTCTGGTGAAAAACGTGCAAGCATTGAGGCACATCCAAATGGTGTAATGGTCAACTACAACAGATGCTTTGCCAAGTTCAAGCTCAGAGATATTTATACACAGCCATTGAACCAGTCCAATTCAGGAACAATGACCAGCGTTGAGCAGGACAGAGTTCATGAGGATCTTCAGGTAAGATATATCCTTCTGGAAGGCGAAGATGCTGACTACTCAGGAATGGCAGTTGCCTATAGAAATTACCTCCTTGAGAATAATCTGGTTCAGCCAAAGGATACAAGCTATAACACAAGAGTGGATTTCCTTGGAACCGACAGAGAAGAATTCCTCATGGGAACAAAAGCAGTTACCATGACTACTGTTCAGGATATAGAAGACATATATGATGACCTTCAGGCAGCAGGACTTGAATCTCTTTTCTCCATTTATAAGGGCTGGCAAAAGGGAGGTATCTACAACACTCCTATAACCAAATATAAGGCTGATAGCAATATAGGTTCAACCTCAAGTCTTACATCTCTTATAAAGGATTCCGAAGAGGATGGCTACCATTTATACCTTTATAATAATGCTCTTGAAGTAAATGCAAGAACCAATACAACAACCTTTAATGTGGTAAAAAAGGTTAACAAGAGAACTTTGGAAATAGAAGATAACGGTCAGGTTTACAATCTGTTTTACTACCTGATGCCTACCAAAATGCAGAAGACACTTACAAAATTTGTTAATTCCTACACTTCAAAGGGAGTAGACAATCTCGCTATTGCAGGCATTACCAATGAGATCTTTTCCTATAGCTCACAGGGTAGTTACTATGACAGAAATTATACAGCAAGCCTTATCGAAGATACTATAAGCACAATAGATGCATCCGCAGACCTTGTTATGGAACAGCCTTTTGCATACCTTTGGGATTATACAGATGCATTTTTGAATATGCCACTTGGTTCATCAGATTACATGTATGTTGATGAAGAAGTACCATTCCTTTCAATGGTTCTTAAGGGCATCATTCCTATGTATTCTGACTATGTAAACTTTGAGGCAAACAAGACAGAGTTTTTCCTTCAGATGGTAGAAGCTGGTGTATATCCATCCTTCTATGTAACTAAAGAAAACTCTTCGGCACTTATTTATACAAGATCTTCAAACCTTTATACAACAGAGTATTCTACCTATAGAGATACAATTATCTCTTATGATGAGCAGCTCCGCGAGGTGGCTGAAAGTGTAGAAGGTGCTTATATTGTTGATCATGAAAAAACTGAAAGCGGCGTTACAAAGGTTACATATGACAACGGAGTTGTTGTATATGTTAACTACTCAGATAAAGCTGTATCTATAGATGGCATAACAGTAGATGCCCTGTCATATAGCGTATCTGCAAACTAACCGGAAGTGACTTTGAAATTTGTCATTATGGTATGAAAGGTAGATTTAGAATATGGATACTTCTATTGGTCGCAAAAAGCTGACAAAAGAAGAAAAAGCAAAACTAAAAAAGATAAAACCAGGAAGGCTTGCCAAAAGAGAAGCTATTACAGGTGTAATCTTTATTATGCCGTGGATCATAGGTGCTTTGGTATTTCTGGCATATCCTCTGATAACGTCCTTCTGGTATGCTCTTAACAACATACGTATTACTCCGGTTGGTAAGGTGTTTAATTTTGTCGGATACGGTAACTTTACAGAGATACTTCTTGCAGATGCCGATTTTCCTACACAGCTTATTGAATATCTTGCATCAACAATACTATCGGTTCCTGTAATTGTAGTATTTGCTCTTATCATTGCCATGATGCTCAATGAAAAAATAAGAGCGAGGGGATTCTTTAGAATGATATTCTTCATTCCTGTTATCATCGTCAGCGGTCCTATATTGGGAATGTTGACAGAACAGGGTGCAGGCAGTATCACAGCAGTAGATACTCAGGCCATCACAAGTGCTATTAGCTCATTTTTACCGCCAAGTCTTGCTGAGCCAATATCAGAGCTTTTTGAAAATATGATCATGATACTCTGGTACTCAGGTGTTCAGATACTTATCTTTTTATCAGGCTTGCAGAAAATTGACCGCTCCATGTATGAAGCAGCACAGATTGATGGCGGTTCAGGCTGGGAGTGCTTTTGGAAGATTACACTTCCAACCATTAAGCCACTGATTTTGCTTAACTGTATCTACACAATAGTATTTATTTCAAACAATGACCAGAATGAAATCATTGAACTTATTAAAGCTTCAATGTTCTCAGGTATTCAGGAAAAAGGTTATGGCTATGCATCAGCTATGGCATGGCTGTATTCAATAGTGGTACTTCTTTTGGTTGGAATATTTGCACTTCTCTTTACAGCCCGTAAGGATGTCTATGAAAGACAGGTAAAGAAAGCTAAAAAGCAGATGAAGAAAGAAGAAAGAGAAGCCAGAAAGATAGAAAGGAGGAGCATAAGAAATGCCAAAAAGATTGAAAAGAGAAGAAAATCAGGCAGGTACAAGAGCTATGACGGCAAATACTATGACTAAATCCTCCCCATGGTATCAGGACCTTACCAAAGAAAAGGTACAAAGATTTCTCTTTGGTTCCAAGGAAAAAGAAGGATTTATCAAGATGTTTGTCATCTATGCACTTCTTATATGTATTGGATTTATATACATTTATCCGATTTTGTATATGATAAGTAAGAGTTTTATGTCCTTGGATGACCTTTTGGATTCATCCATCAGCTGGATCCCAAGCTCGATTAATGTATCCAATTATGTACAGGCTGCAAAAAGTATGGATTTCTGGAAATCTCTTTTGCAGAGCATTATCATTGCAGGTATACCTACATTGTGTAACGTTATTTCCTGCTCACTTATTGGATATGGACTTGCCAGATTTGAGTTTCCATTCAAAAAGGTGGTTCTTGCAATTATTATTTTCACCTTCGTTCTGCCAAGTCAGATCACAATGATTCCTACCTACGTTATGTATTCAAACATGGGTATTTTAGGAACCCTTTGGTCATTTATCCTTCCTTCACTTCTTGGAATGGGAATAAATGCTCCAATATTTATTTTGATTTTCTATCAGTTTTTTAAACAGGTACCAAAGGTACTTATAGAAGCAGCGCAGATTGATGGAGCAGGATATTTCAAATCCTTTTTGCGTATATCACTTCCATCAGCAACACCTGCACTTATAACAGTTACACTGTTCTCCTTTGTATGGTACTGGAATGAGTCCTACCTTACAGAAATGTATGTACATGGTGTACTTACAAGCTCAGGATGGACTACATTGGTTATCCAGCTGGATCAGTTTGCTTCTAACTATTCGTCCTACGCGACAACAGCCACAAGCACAGCTACAAGCCTTAACGAATCCATTAGTATGGCGGGAACCATGCTTTCGATTCTGCCACTTCTTCTTATGTATTTTGTTCTACAGCGCTACTTTGTTGAAAGTATTGACAGAACTGGTATTACAGGAGAATAATTTTCAGTTTCCTTTTATACTAAGCATTGCATGACTCTTCTTTTAAGCGTATAATAAAGTATGTTATTCGGTATGATTAAGTTCCACAGATTTAAGAGGAGGAAAGACATGACTTACGAGAACCTTGTTAAAGAGGCAAAAAAGGCTGTAAAGACAGTCGATGGTAAGACAATCAAAGAGCACCTTGCTGTTGAGTTTGATATCGAAGGCAAGGGGGAGGGCGCTTTTTATGTAGAATTTACAGAGAAAGGCGCAGAAGTTGAGCCATATGAATATTATGACCACGACTTCAGAGTTAGAACAAGCGGAGATGTTGCTATTAAAGTTCTTAGTGGCGAGCTTGGTCCTGATGAAGCACTTGCAAACGGCCTTCTTTCAGTAGAAGGAAACGCTGACAAGATTACACTTTTAAAGAGTGTGGTTGCTCCAGCAGTTGAAGCTCCAAAGAAAGCTACTAAAGCTACAGCTACCAAGACTAAAGCAGCAGCTAAGAAGCCTGTTCCAAAGAAGACAACCAAAAAGCCAGCTACGGCTAGTAAAAAGAAATAATTTATAATAGTGTAAAAAAGGACTTTGCATATACAAAGTCCTTTTTTTTATACAGCCTGAGTGTTATCTGAATAGCCGTTTTTTATGGGCATTGAAGTTATATCAGGTTTAGACAGGCTAATTGGTACTATACCGTAATAATCAGTATTGTCTTTTCTTGTAGTAATAATACTTGATTCTACACCAAAGTATTTTTTGATGTTTTCTTCTGTTATGACTTTCCTGGTCTCATCAAATAAATATCCATTTCTGCCAAGTAATAATGTTTTATGCGCACATCTCAAAGCATGTTCAGGATAGTGAGTATTTATTATGATTCCTAAATTATCTTTAGATAACGTCTCAATTGTCTCTAAGACAATCATTTGGTTTTTCATATCCAGACCAGTTTCAGGCTCGTCCATTATTAGTAATTCAGGTTCTTTTATTAGAGCTCTTGCGATCAAAACCATTTGGAGCTGTCCGCCGCTTAATGTGTTACAGGATTGTTCAGCAATATCCTCTATGCCAAAACGTTTTAATAAAGCATAAGCCTTTTCATAATCTTCTTTTTTAGGAGTCATTCCAATTCCTATGGTTTGTGATAACCCCATAACAACCATGGTGAGGGCATCATATCCAAAAACATTTTTCTTTGCCTGAGGAACATAACTGATTTCTTTCCAAAACTCTTTTGCTGAAAGCTGTTTTACAGGTTTACCAAGTAGGGTAACTTCACCTGTTTTTGCCTGTAAAAGATTCATAAGGCAGCGAAGAAGAGTGGTTTTACCAACCCCATTAGGACCAAGGATAGCTATAGTTTCTCCTTCATTTAAGGAAAAAGATAAGTTATGGAATAAATAATTAGTATCCTTTTTATATGAAAAAGCTAAGTTATTTACGTTAAGCATCCCAGGCACCTCCAGTTCTTCTAAGCATTATGGCAAATATTGGAGCTCCGATAATAGCAGTTAGTATAGACAACGGAATCTCTGCAGCTGTAAGACTTCTTGCGCATGTGTCTATTATTATCATGTAGGTTGCTCCAGTAAATATGCTCATAGGAAGGAGTTTTCTATGGTCATTTCCAACCAACATTCTTGTCAGATGAGGAACAGCCAGTCCGACAAACGAGATAACACCACACATAGAGACTACTGAAGCGGCAATAACTGTTGTTGCAATTATTACGACCAATCTTGTGAACTTGATATTTATACCAAGTGAAATAGCTTCATCTTCAGGTAAGGAGATAACATTTAGTCGCCATCTGAAGAACCATAGAACAATGGTTGAAATACCAATTAGTGGCAGGGCAGCGTAGACATCTGACATGGATGAGCCTGCCATGCTGCCCATTAACCAATAAGTTATGGAAGGAAGCTTTTGTTCAGGATCTGCTATGTATTTGATAAAAGAAGTTAAGGCTTCAAAAACTGAACCAACAACAATTCCGGATAGTACTAACATTAAGGTGCTGCTGGTGCCTTTTTTTCTACTAATTACATAGGTCAGAGCCATTCCTATAAATCCAAATATCAATGAAAAAATTTCCACATAGGCAAAATGAGAGAACAATAAAATGCCAAGTGCTGCACCAAAGCCTGCACTGTATGAAACTCCTAAAACATGCGTGCTTACCAGTGGATTACCAAACATTGCCTGAAGAGAGACGCCGGCTACAGACAATCCAGCACCGACTATAAAAGCAATTATCACACGGGGAATTCTAACTCCCCACATAAGTGTTTCCATCATTGGATCAGTAGTATTACCTGTAAAAAGATAAAGTAAAATATCTTTTGCAGAAAGTGTATAGCGTCCAATACATAATGCCGAAATTATTACAATGATTGTTGCAGCTATTCCTATGAATAGAGTTAATTTAAAACGAGTATTTTTGTGCATTTTATTTTCCTGATTTTGTTGCGTTCCAGTTTGTGCCTTTTGCAGCATCCGGTGAAGCATCTAATATGCCCTGTGCCTGTTCTGTTGTTACTTCGTAATCATAGAATTCACTATAGTAGCTCTGAATTTCAGAAATCATATCATAATCAAAAATTTCTGGATGAAGTGTCTGAGCCATCCATTTAACCATCAGAGGAGTATCGCCACATGGAACATACCAACGGTAAACACCAAGAGGCTCCTTATATACCTGACCATTTTTAACAGCAGAAACTGAAGACCAGTCCTGCCCATCAATAGTGTTGTTATACAGGTCATCAGGCATGGTTTCTGTGAAGGTTGTTAAGATAATAATTTCAGGATCCCATTCATAAATCTGTTCCATATTTACATCACCAAAGTTCTCAATTTCTGCTGCAACGTTTGTGCCACCAGCAGCTTCAATCCAGTATCCACCATAGAATCCTGAGCCGGAAGCTGAGATCTGTTCGCTGCTATGGTTATATAAATACAATACGCGAGGTTTTTCTTCCTCTGATAAACCATCAACCTTTTCACCTACTTCTTCAAGGGCTTCATTTGCATAATCAATAACCTTATCAGTGTTTCCTGTTGTGCCAAATATCTGACCCATTATATCTACCCAGGTCTGTAGTGTTGCAACAACGTCACCACCTTCTTCACCAAACACACCAACAGCTGGTACGTTTACTGAAGTTAATGCTTCATACTGGTTTTCATATTCACCCCAGTAAATAACAACATCAGGATTGATTTTCATAAGTTCTTCAACATTTATGTCCTGACCTTCAACAAAATTATCAGCGATACCAACTAGATCAGGATACATTGAAGCCATGATGCTATTTTCGATTGCGCTGGTAGAACCAGGATGTACACCAGTAAGGTTTTCGATAGGAGCTCCTGTAAGAGCGTAAATACTTGGAAGAGGAAGAGCAGTAAGTACTACACTGTCGATTTCTCCTTCAATTGTTACTTCGCGATCATTCATATCAGTTACTGTAATACTGTCAGTATTTTCAGTTGTTTCAGCAGTCTCATCAGAACTTTCTATTGTAGCAATTTCTGATGTCTCCTGAGCAGATGATGAATCCTGTGATTCGGCTGCTGATGCTCCGCATGCTGTAACAGCAATAGCCCCCATTGTGATTAATGATAAAACGAGTCTTTTTTTCATAGTTTCCTCCTAGAATTTTTTATATGCTAAAGCAGGTATCAAAGATTTTGTCCTGCTGTTTGCCACCAATAATTAAAGTATTCGCCAAACATTTTTTGCGAAGTATCCTTGTATAAATCCCCAGATATAGCGTATTGAGGAAAAGGGTAGAAGTGTAAATCCTGTTTTTTAACAGACAATAAATTCATTAAAATCGGATCTGCAATTATAAGGTCGATATCAGGTTCATTGATCTTATCCCTGATTTCTTTTTCACTTGATAAAAAAACATCTCCTTCCTGAGCCAGCGCTTCGTCGTAGTTAAACAAACAACCGATTTGAATGTTATTGCCCTGACTTAAAGTTTTTCTCAAAGAATTTGATATTACCTGTTCTCCAAGAATTAATATGCTTCTATTTTCTATATATTTGTTACTGTTATTGATTGTATTTGTATTCCAATAAAAGGCTGATCTGCCTGATTCCAGCACATTGATTATTTCTTTATAAAATGTAGCAGGAGCGTCAGCACCATACGGATAACCGCATATATAAGGAATCCCATATTTTGCTTCCATATATTTGGCAATCAGATAACCTGAATAAGATACTGCAATATTTATATTTGTTATAGCTGCATTCTGTAATTCATTAAGAGAATAGCCATAACCAAATTTCATATTTACAAAAATGTCCTTACTGATCAGGAATTCCTGTAACAGGGAAATATCATCTTCGCATTCATAATCTAAAGGCGTTGCACCAAGAATGTTAGCCACTATTTTTGTATTATCTGTTTGTTTTTTTACAGTAAATTTGTCTAATAATGCTTTGGCTGCTTTAAATTCACCAATGTCGTAAAATTGAGTGCCCGTTGTTTCAATTCCAATTGTTGGAATACCAGTTTCGTTTTCTATCTCAACGGCAAGGCCTTTTAGGTCCATTCCTATTACCATAGGAACCGGGCTTCCTATAAGAGTTATCAGTTCTGGTTTTAAATCTTTGATTGCTGCCAGAACATTGCTTTTTAGTTTTTCATCATTTCCCATGATGACGTCAATCATTCGCAGTGCTGAGCAGAAAACTGTTGCATCGGAACCATACCATCTTGGCTCATCATGTCCTGTATAGTTACCAGTACATCCACCAGCATCATGCATAACTGTCAGCGATTTTAAATCAAAAAGTAAAGCTCCCGCACCAGAGTAATCAGGTGTAAAAGGGGGCAGTGTTAAACATAACTGGGCCATTTATACCACCAATCCATATTCTTCTATTAATTGTTTAAGGTTTCTTTGTTTGGAAATTGCATCTTCAAGGTTTTTCATTAGACTTATTACACCGTCGTATCCAAACATTCCAATATCAGCAAAAATATCAGCAATATATATCGAATCTGCCATATAAGCCCCCTGAATTCCGATAGCAAGGCTTTCTCTTTTCCTATGATCAAATAAAACGGCGCTCGAACTATCTGGACGATATAATTCAATTTCAGGATGGTTTTCCATAAGCCAGCTTACAGTTTCCCTTTCTTCTTCCAGGATTGCTTCGGCTTCGATTCGTATTACATTAAAACCATATTCAAGAAGCGCCTTTGCAAGGCTGAAAGGATGATAAGTTGCTGTTGAATCTACAATGATTGGAAAATTGTTGATAATCTTTTTTGCTTGTTCAATAGCTTTTTGGGCTTGAACTTTTTTATTAGCAAAAAGTTCATTATCTGAGACGTTCAATATTGCAAAAATTTTCTTGTAAGATTCTTCGATCTCAGAAAGGCTATAGCTAACAGGCAGTTCCAGGTATGGAATACCAAATTTTTTTCCCATAAAGCTTGCGGCGAGGGTACCAAGCGGAGTTAATACAAAGTTGTATTTTGAACCAGCCATTTCCTTGAAACTCTCAAAGTCTGAATACATATCTATATGCTTTAAATTGGCAATATTATTGAGTTCGCAGCTATCTGGAAGACTTTCATATATACCTAAAATGTTTATATTATTATTTTTTAATAT
>JAZRKG010000121.1:0-17962 GCA_045646185.1 Butyrivibrio sp. | reverse complement strand
GTGATGCTCCAAAACATTATCAACCTTAACAGGTCTAAATGTTCCAAGACCTACATGTAAAGTAACATAGGCAAGGTCAACACCCTTGGCCTGAATATCGTTTAACAGCTCATTGGTAAAATGAAGACCTGCAGTTGGTGCTGCAGCTGAGCCTTCATATTTGGCATAAACTGTCTGATACATGTTCTTGTCCTGAAGCTTGTGGGTTATGTATGGAGGAAGTGGCATCTCACCAAGCTTATCCAAAACCTCTTCCCATATACCTTCATACCTGAACTTAACCAGTCTGTTGCCCTCTTCCACAACGTCAAGAATTTCAGCTTCCAAAAGTCCATCGCCAAAAACAGCAACAGCACCCGGGCGAAGCTTTTTACCCGGCTTTACAAGAGTCTCCCAGACATCTGCTTCTCTCCTCTTAAGAAGGAGAATTTCAACAGCTGCTCCAGTATCTTTTTTTACACCAAGAAGCCTTGCAGGAATAACCTTGGTATTATTAAGTACAAGGCAATCCCCTGGCTCTAAGTAGTTTATTATTTCTTTAAAAATATGATGCTCTACCTGACCGGTCTTTTTATCAAGAACCAGCAGCTTGCAGTTTTCTCTCTGCATGAGAGGATCCTGCGCTATCAGCTCCTGTGGCAAATCAAAATAGTAATCACTGGTACGAAGTCCCAGCATTTCATCTTTATTTTCATTTATTTCTGACATAATTACTCGTTTCTAAAATTAACATTCTTAAGGAAAGATGTGTAACCACGAAGTGACTCATAAATATCAGCCTTTGATGTAGCTTCCCATGGTGCATGCATGTTAAGTACAGCTACGCCGCTGTCTATTACGTTCATTCCGTAAAGCGCAAGGATGTAAGCGATTGTTCCGCCGCCACCTACATCTACTTTACCAAGCTCTGCAGTTTGGAAGTTGATGTTGTCCTTTTCAAAAGCTGCTCTGATGTGTGCAATGTATTCAGCATTGGCATCATTTGAACCAGACTTACCACGTGAACCTGTAAACTTGTTAAATACAAGTCCGCCACCCATGATTGCTGCATTCTTCTTTTCAAAAGCTGAAGCATACATAGGATCAAATCCTGCAGAAACGTCTGATGAAAGCATGCATGAATTTGCAAGACATCTTCTAAGTGAAAGGTCACTATACTGTCCGCAAAGGTTCATAAGCTCTGCAACTGCATTTTCAAAGAACTTGGACTGCATACCTGTAGCACCTACGCTACCGATTTCTTCTTTATCAACAAGAATGCAGCAAGCTGTTCTCTCTACGTCGCCAACTTCCATGATAGCGCGCATTGAAGGATAAGCACATACTCTGTCATCCTGACCATAGCCAAGAATCATAGAACGGTCAAAGCCTGCATCTCTGGCCTTTCCGGCTGGAACGATTTCAAGCTCTGCAGATAAGAAATCCTCTTCCTCAATACCATAGTTGTCCTTAAGGATTGCAAGGATACCTCTCTTAACTGCACCGCTAACCTTCTTGTTTTCTTTACCTTCATTCTCTTCAGCATCAAGAGCATACTGCTGGCCATCTGTAAGCTTGGAAGCTTTCCCGGCCTTCTTTGCAGCCTTCTCACTGTCATTTTCAATGATGAATGGCTTATTACCAATTACAAGATCAAGAGCCTCACCTTCAACAACCTTTGCTGCGCTCTTGCTCATCTGATCTGCTGATAAGTGGATAAGAAGATCTGAGATAAAGAATACTGGATCATCTTCATCCTCACCAACATTAAGAACTGCACTTGTTCCGTCCTTCTTTACAACCACGCCATGGATTGCAAGTGGAAGTGCAACATACAGATACTTTTTGATTCCGCCATAGTAGTGAGTATCCAGGTAAGCAATTCCTGTATCCTCATATAATGGGTTCTGCTTTACATCGATACGAGGTGAATCAATGTGCGCACCAAGAATATTCAGACCATTCTCAAGTGGCTCAGAACCAACTCTGAACATAACGATAGACTTATTCATCCATACGCTATATACCTTATCACCCTTCTTAAGCTTTTTCTTGCCGCCGATAAGAGTCTTAAGCTCTACAAATCCGTCAGCTGTAATTTCATTAACAATACTATCGATTGCTTCTCTTTCAGTTTTTGAATTGTTCAGAAAGTCCTTGTAGTCTTCAGCAAACTTCTCTGCTGCTTTTACCTGAGTGGCATTATAAGTTGCCCAAGTATTTTTTCTTAACATATTTTCCCTCTTTCTAACATTAACGTGCTAAATTTTGCACCAATATATGATAGCCATTACTAGTTAAAGTAATGGCTATTATATCACCTGTATAATTTGTTATCAAATTTAAGATCTGATTTCGATGCCCATTGTAAATGAAAGCTTTCTGAGCATCTTATCTACATATCCGCTGATAGCTTCGTCTGTAAGCTCTTCATCCTTTGGAGTAAAGGTAATTGTAAATGCCATACTCTTCTTTGTAGGAGGAATTGGAAGTCCTTCATAAACATCAAAGAGCTTAACATCTGTTACATACTTGCAGGATGAGTAAATTGCTTCCTCAACCTCACCGCAGGTAACTGTCTTGTCCATGATAAGGGCAAGGTCACGTTTTACTGTAGCAAACTTTGAAAGTGGCTTAAATTCAGGAGTCTTGCCATACCACTTGGATAATGTAGCAAGATCAAGCTCGCATACGTAAGCAGGAAGTCTCATATCTGTTTCATCCTGGATTTCATAAGTAATCTGTCCAAGATATCCGATTTCTTCACCCTCACAGGTAATCTTTGCAGCTCTGTATGGATGTAAGAAGGTCTTCTTGCATGGCTCATATTTAAAGCTCAAATTAAGAGCGGCTGCTACGTTTTCTGCAAGCCCCTTTAATGTAAAGATGTCTTCTTCCTCACCAAAGATACCGATACAAAGAGTTTCCTTCTCTTCAGGATAATCATTTAATGGAAGACTCTTAGGAATAAATCTGTTACCAATCTCAAAAAGTCTACCCTCAAGAGTACCCTTCTTCTGGTTTCTTGCAATTGCATGAATCATCTGCGCTGCAAGAGTTGTTCTCATGATTGAAAGATCTTCATTTATAGGATTAAGGATTCTGATAACCTTACGCTCCAAAGCATCCTCTTCAAAACCAAGAAGGTCTAGATCGCTTGGTGAGAAGAATGAATAATGCATACATTCGTATGCACCTTCTGCACACAAAGCTCTCTTAATCTTAAGCTCTGTCTTCTGCTTAAGGTTTCTGCCACCCATTGTTACATTGGCATTCTTAAGGAAGGTTGGCTGAACATGCTCATATCCATACATACGGATAAGCTCTTCTGCAATATCAGGGTAATCTTCCATATCCTCACGATATGCAGGAATCTGAATTGTAAGCTCATCACCATTTATAACCGGCTCAAAGTTAAGATTTGTAAGGATTCTCTTAATCTCGTTTTCTGGAACCTCAATACCAAGAACTCCATTTACCTTCTTGATAGAAGCCTTCATTTCCTTCTTTTCAAGGTTATTGCCTGTATTTACATCAACATGTGTACTTGAAACCTTACCTGCACCAAGCTGTTCAACAAGATGAAGTGCTCTCTTCATTGCGATAACTGTTGTATATTCATATACGCCCTTTGCAAAAGCAGCTGAAGAATCAGAGGACTGACCAAGTGCTCTTGAGCTCTTACGGATGTTATCACGCATAAATTTTGCAGCTTCAAAAGTAACAGAAGTTGTGGTATCACGAATCTCAGAATTGAGACCACCCATGATACCTGCAAGAGCTACAGGCTTTACGCCATCGCAGATTACAAGGTTATCATTTGTAAGCTCAAATTCGTTCTCATCAAGAGTAACGATCTTCTCGCCCTGTTTTGCTCTACGAACAACAATTTTGTTGCCTTCAAGGAAGTTACCATCAAAAGCGTGCATTGGCTGGCCAAGCTCTCTCATGATATAGTTTGTAATATCAACTATGTTATTGATTGCATTATTACCTACAAGAGCAAGTCTTCTCTTCATCCAAAGAGGGCTCTCTCCAAGCTTTACATCATATACATAGTGACCAATATATCTAGGGCACAGATCTGGAGCTTCAACTGTTACGTTAAATCCCTCATTCTTTACATCTGTCTCTGTATAGCTTAAGTCAATTTCTTTTAAAGGCTTATCAAGAGCAGCTGCAACTTCTCTTGCAAGACCATAAATACTCTGGCAGTCAGGTCTGTTGGCTGTGATGGAAACATCAAAGATCCACTCATCAAGACCAAGCAGTGGCTTTACATCAATACCAACCTCTGTATCCTCAGGGAATACAAGAAGTCCGTTGTAACCAGCACCCGGGTACATATCTTCTGTTACACCAAGCTCAACACCTGAGCAAAGCATACCTTCTGAATCATATCCGCGAAGCTTACCCTTCTTGATGGTAGCAACTCCTACAACTGTTACGTGATCCTTGGCAGTCTCAATTACTGTTGCACCAACTAAAGCAACAGGATATTTTCCGCCTGCCTGTACATTATCTGCACCGCAGCATACCTGGAATGTACCATGCTCACCGGCATTAACTGTGCAAACATGAAGATGTGTATCTGGAATAGGCTCGCAGGTCTCAACCTGTCCAACTACTACCTTGGAAATATCCTTACCAACTTCCCAGCACTCTTCAACTTCAAAACCGCAATCGAAGAGCTTTTTTTCTAATTCCTTTGGTTCAATATCTATATCAACAAAGTCTTTAAGCCAACTTAAAGGTACTAACATTTTCTATTCCTCCTAATAGTTTTAGAATCCTTAGATTATTCGTAATGGTTGATCTGCTTTAATACATCAAGATCAGATTCAAACAACAGCTTGATATTATTGATACCATACTTAAGCATTGCTGTACGCTCAATACCGATACCAAATGCAAAACCGCTGTATTCATTAGAATCAATTCCGCAGTTCTCTAAAACCTTCTTGTTTACAACGCCAGCACCAAGTACTTCGATCCAACCTGTTCCCTTACAAAGACTGCATCCCTTACCACCGCAGGCAAAACAGCTGCAGTCAACTTCTACAGATGGCTCTGTGAATGGGAAGTATGAAGGACGAAGTCTTGTTGTAGTACCTTCTCCATATATCTTCTGGGCAAAAAGCTCCAGTGCTCCCTTAAGATCACAAAGGGTAATATTTTTATCAACTACAAGGCCTTCCATCTGAGAGAACATTGGTGAATGTGTAGCATCATCATCAGAACGGAAAACCTTACCTGGTGATAAGATCTTGATAGGTGGCTTCTTATTCTCCATAACATGTATCTGACCTGAAGAAGTCTGTGTTCTTAACAAAAACTCAGGGCTCAGATAGAAAGTATCCTGCATATCTCTTGCAGGGTGATCCTTTGGTGTATTAAGAGCTGTGAAATTGTAATAATCATTTTCAATCTCTGTGCCCTCATATATTTCAAATCCCATTCCGGCAAAGATATCAATAAGAGTCTCTCTCATCTGTGTTACAGGATGAAGATTGCCTGTATATCTCATCTTGGCAGGCATGGTAACATCGAGCTTTTCACTTTCATATCTAAGCTCAAGTTCCTTTTCCTTCATCTTCTTATCAAGTTCATCAAAATGCTCAAGAGCCCACTGTTTAAGCTCGTTTACACTTTTACCATATTCAGCACGGTCTTCTGCAGGGATGTTTTTCATCTCCTTCATAAGAGCACTGATCTTACCGGTCTTATTATCCATAAAGCTCTTTTTCATTTCGTATACAAGCTTTGAACTGTCGATACTACCGGCACTTGCCTTGATTTCATCACGAATAGCTTCAATTTTTTCACGTAATGCGCTGTTTTCCAACTTTCCTTCCTCCTAATATCCTGTGCCTAGGTTTTTCTTATGACATAAAAAAATCCCATAGCACGAACTGCTATGGGACGAGTTAACCCGCGGTACCACCCAAATTCAGATTTATAAAAATCTGCACTTAACTATTTAATTGCGACTCCGGTGCTGAAATTCACCCATAATATCTTCATCTGTACTTCCAGCCGATGATACAGACTCTCTATCAAGACTCATTACAGCCTACTGACACACCATCTTTGTCTATTAACAACTATCCATTATTTTATCCGCGCAGCGCTGTAAAGTCAAGAAATAAAAAACCCTGCTCATGTAAAAAACATGAACAGGGTTACAGATATTCATTTAAAAAACGACACTTTATCCTTCTACAATCAGGTATCTTCCATCTCCAATATCAAATACCTCATCTGCATCAAGGACATTTCCGCCTTCAGTATCAACTCCGGTCTCTTCGAAGTATTCTTCAACTTCTTCAGCACTATCTACGACTACAGCCATACAGTCTTCAAGAAAGGCCTCTGCCTCCTCCATGCTGTCAGCTACATCCTCTGGAAAAAGCTGACTCTGATTCTCAAGAAAACACTGCAATACTGCATCATCATACTCGCGCATAAGAAATACCTCCTTAACCAAAGTATCAGATTACTGTATTATAATAACTCAAGCTCTGATAAAACATGATAAAGCTCTGCAATTGGAAGACCTACAACGTTGTTGTAATCTCCCTTTATGCCTTTAACATATATCCCAAAGAGTCCCTGAATACCATATCCACCAGCCTTATCATAAGGCTCCGTTGTTGAAATATAAGCTTCGATTTCTTCACCGGTCATCTCATATACTTCAACATCAGTTCTGTTATGGAAGGTGTAGCTTCCCGTTTTGCCATTTTTACGGTAGGTAACAGTTACTCCTGTAAATACCTGATGTACATTACCTGAAAGCATTGAAATCATGCTTTGGGCATCTGCTTTATCCTTTGGCTTACCTAATATATTCTGCTTATATGATACAACGGTATCTGCACCTATTACAACAATGTCAGAGCTTTCATCTGTTAAAATTTTATGAAAAATTTCTGATGCTTTCTGTTTTGACAGACTCTCGACAACCTTTGCAGGGTCTGTATCAGTAACCTTCTCCTCTGATACTGCCGGCATTATTTCAAATTCAGGAAGTACCGCTGCCAATAGCTCCTTTCTTCTGGGTGATGCGGATGCTAAATAATACTTTTTCAAAACTAATCCTGTGGTCCTTTCATTTCAGGTATAAAAACCCTTGTATTTTCAAGCGAAGATTCCTTGGTAGCAATCTCTGCTTCGATGCTAAACTGAAGCTGTGAATTAACTCTGTCACTTTCAGCCTTCTTCTTTTGCTTTACATATATACCCTTACTGTTTAATACGTGAGCCTTCTCTGTATCCTTAAGTTCTGTATCAAGTATATGCCACAGCTTTTCCTGAAGCTCTCTCTTTTGAACAGGGAACATAATCTCAACACGTCTCTCAAGGTTTCTGGGCATCCAGTCAGCACTGCTGCAATAATACTCCTTATTGCCGCCATTTTCAAAATAAAAAATTCTGCTATGCTCCAAATAATTTCCAACAATGGACCTTACTGTAATATTTTCACTGATGCCAGGAATACCTACTCTGAGAGAGCATATACCTCTGACAATAAGGTCAATATGCACACCGGCGCAGCTGGCCTCATAAAGTGCCGCAATAACATCCTGATGGCAGATGGAATTCATCTTGGCCACAATCCTTGCAGGCTCGCCCTTTAGAGCGTGGTCTCTTTCTCTGTTAATAAGATAGATCAGTCTGTCCTTTAACCAGAGAGGAGCCAGTGTCAGTCTGTTCCAGATAAGAGGCTCTGAATAGCCTGATAACATATTAAATACAGCCGTTGCATCTTCACCGATTGAATCATCACAGGTAAACATACCAACGTCAGTATACATCTTGGCTGTGGAATCATTGTAGTTACCAGTTGCAAGATGCACATATCTTCTGATGCCGTCGTCCTCTTTTTTCACCACAAGAGTGATCTTGCAGTGAGTCTTTAATCCAACAAGACCATAGATGACGTGGCAGCCTGCTCTTTCAAGCATTCTTGCCCATACAATATTGTTTTCCTCATCAAATCTTGCCTTGAGCTCAACAAGAACAGATACCTGCTTGCCGTTATCAGCTGCTTTTGCAAGAGCTGCAATGATTGGCGAGTTACCGGATACTCTGTACAGAGTCTGCTTAATGGCCAAAACCTTAGGGTCTGAGGCTGCCGACTCAACAAATCTTACTACCGGGTCAAAGGACTGATATGGGTGGTGCATCAGTATATCGCCATTTCTTATGGTGTCAAAAATGTTCTCGTCAGGCGAAAACTCCGGCACCGGAGATGGCTGTTTGTACTTATGCTCTTTTAAATCATCAAAGCCTTCTATTTTATAGGCCTTCATCAAAAATGTAAGGTCAATAGGTCCGTCAATATCATATATTTCGCTGTCGTCAACCTTAAGCTCTTTTACAAGCTTCTTAAGAAGCTTTTTCTCTATACCATGCTCAACCTCAAGACGGATTGCCTGGCCCCACTGACGGCGCTTAAGCTGCTTCTCGATCTCTTTTAACAGATCTTCAGCTTCGTCCTCATCAATGGAAAGGTCGGCATTTCTCTCAATTCTAAATACAAAGGAGCAGACGATATTGTAATTAAGGAAAAGCCTGTGCATGTTGCGCTTTATTATCTGCTCAAGGAAAACCACCTTCTTTGGGCCGCCTGACTTAACCGGCAGCTCAAGTAGTCTTCCAATAACGTCAGGCACCTGAACCATGGCTATATCAACCATATCATCGCCTTCACGCTTGGTCACAATGGCGCCGATATTCAGTGTCTTGTTCCTTATAAGCGGGAATGGTCTTGAAGAATCCACCGCCATTGGTGTCAAAACAGGATATACAAAATCATTGAAATATCTGTCGATAAACTCAAGTTCTTTTTCTGATAGCTGTGATAAATCTGAAACGAATTGCAGGCCGTTTTCTATAAGAGCCGGAACAAGATGCTTGTTATATATATCGTATTGTTTGTCAAAAAAGCTATGAACAGCGTCAGTAACCTCTGAAAGCTGCTCAGCTGCTGACAAGCCAGCTATATCTCTTTTGGAATAGCCGGCATTTACCATATCCTTTAAAGAGGCAACCCTGACCATGAAAAATTCATCCAGGTTACTGGCTGTAATACTAAGGAACTTCATCCTCTCAAATAAAGGATTGGACTCATCTCTGGCTTCTGAAAGTACTCTTTCATTGAACTGCAGCCAGCTAAGCTCCCTGTTTTTATAATATTCAGGATTATAAAAATCTTTTTTGTTTCCCATAAAATCCCCTCAGAAATAAAAGTTAAATAACTCTCTTTTGCTTAATAACAGGCTTAACACCAAACACTTCCTCAAAGAAGGCTGCCCTGTTTTTGAACAGACCATTTTCAAGTGTTACGTCATCCATATTATCTACAGTAATGATAAGCTCGTTGTCTTTAAGAGCATAACGCACATTTTTAAACTTCTGCTTATGAGTCCTATCAAGACCATTGGTAACTCTAAGTAGTGCTGTCAGCTTAACTATCTTGATATAATCCTCATGTGAGAGCTTGGCATATAGTTCAGGTGACCCCTTGTAATACTCAAATTCCTTGTGGTTAAACTTTACCACGTTGGCCACAATCTCTCTTTCTCTATGGGAGAGACCAATAATCTCAGTTGACATGATAATGTTGTAGGAGCAATCTCCAAGGTACACCATGCTTATATATTTTCCGCAATCATGCAAAATAGCTGCAATCTGCAAAAGAAGTCTCTCACGCTTGGACAGCCCATGAACTTTTTTGGTTGCATCAAAAAGGTTTAATGCAATAGTCTGAAGCGTCTCACTTCTTGACTTACTACCCATATATCTCTTGGAAATATTCTGAGCGCAGGCAATTATATCCTGTTCAAAATCGTGAGGCAGCTTAATAACCTTCTTTTTCTCGGCATACTCATAAGCTATTCCATCGCAGAGGGTCACGCCGGGAGCCCACATCATATTTGCTCCAAGCACATTTACTATGCAGTGCACCAAAAGGCCTGATACATATACAAGCGGCAGGGTATCCTCAGAAAGATTCAGCTTTTTGGTAAGCTGATCCCTGGTTCCCACAGACATATTTTTCAAAAAAGGCGGTATCTCGGAGGTATCCAGATAGCCCTTTTTCTCATTGCCCACGAGACCCTTTTGGATAATCGGAGCTACGTAATCGTCCAGAATGATTACATTCTCTATTTTTTTGTCCTTGAGATACATTTTGCTGAATACCGACAATTGAGAATTCACAAGCTCATTTATAAGATGGGCATATTTTTGCCTGCTGGCACCAAGCTGCTCCAGCATGGAATAAAGTCTTAGAACACCCATCTTGAGATTCTGGGTAGAAACCAGTTTGTCGTTATCAAATAATGATATCTGAATACTACCGCCACCTATATCCACAATGGCGGTAGACTTTTCGATTATCTTGGAAAATTCATCGTTTTTAAGAGCGATTGATTTGTAATCCAAAAATCTCTGCTCAGAGTTACTGATTACGTCTATGTGCAGACCCGACTTTTGCTGCAGCTGCTCCAAAACAATATCAATATTGCCAGTCTCTCTCATGGCACTGGTGCCATAAGCCTGGTAATGAGTGACATTATAGGACTTCATGATATTCACAAAGTCCTGAAGCACATGAGCAAGCTCCTCCACATGGGCATTAGAAATCCTTCCGTTTCGATAGGTCTCTGTACCCAGATCAATATTGTGCCTTACATGATCCAGTTCCTTAACGCCCTTTTTTGATGAAATTTCAAAAATCTTCAGAGCCAGCTCGTAGGAGCCAACATCAATAGCCGCAAAGGTTTCGCTCATATATATTCCTCACAAGAAAAAATTATTCGTTAGACAGATTTGTTCCTGCCAAATAATCTATGAACTGCTGTGCTGTTCTGCCAGAGAGGCCTCCGTGGGCCATTTCCCATCTGTTTGCCTCAAGGTAGAGTTCATCTTCTTTCATTTTAATTCCGTTTTTATCTGCCAGGGCCTTGACTATATGTTTGTACTCATCAGGAGTTGGTGCGCCAAAATAGATGCTGACGCCAAATCTGTTGGCAAGAGAAAGCTTCTCCTGCACAGTATCATTCCTGTGAATATCGTCATCAAGAATGGCCGGCTTATCCTTAAAGGATTCCTTTATAAGATGTCTTCTGTTGGACGTTGCATAGATAAGTACGTTTTCCGGTCTCTTTTCAAGGCCGCCCTCTATCAGAGCCTTGAGATACTTATACTCTATCTCAAACTCTTCAAAGCTAAGATCGTCCAGACAGATAATGAACTTATAATTACGTCCCTTAATCTGATCAATAACATCATTTAAGTTCTTGAACTGATGCTTGTATATTTCAATTACTCTAAGTCCCCTGTCAAAATACTCATTAGCAATAGCCTTGATACAGGAGGACTTTCCTGTTCCTGCATCTCCATACAAAAGGCAGTTGTTAGCTACTCTTCCTTCCACAAAGGCCTCTGTATTATCCACCAGCTTTTTCTTGGCTATCTCATAACCAATAAGGTCATTGAGATACACATTTTTGATATTGCTGATAGGCTGGATAACAGTCTCACCGTATTCGTCTTCTCTGATTCTGAAGGCCTTGTGGAGTCCTATTTTGCCCACACCATATTCCTTGTAAAAATCAGTAAGAGCGCTCTTCATTTTCTCAGCATCTTCTGCCTCTGCAAGGCTTGAAGAAAGCTTCAGGATTCTATTTTTGATGCTCTCATTAAAAACTACCTTCTCATGCTCATAGTTCTGATAATTAAGAATATAGGAAAACTCCGGAACATCTATATTTTCCATAAGCTCAGTAAAATCATAATCAAAAAGCTTTTTGAAAATCTTAATATCATGAAGGGCAATATCATTAAGTGTTCCGCTAATTGATCCCCTAAGCTCGCAGGCCTTACTGTAGGCATTTTCATTATTTACAAGAATAAGAGTCAGAAAAGCATGCCATAGATTACCGTAAAGACCGCTTTTAGAAGCCATTTCTGTGAGATTAAAAATAACCTCGTACATAACACGTCTGTCATCAGCGCGGTACTTAGCCTCTACGCCCTTACTCTCCATAATTTCAATAATGCTCTGAAGTATATCAGTCTCATCAAAATCACGATATATGATCAAATCTTCAACTCTCATGCCCTTATCCTCTCAAACAGCCTTAGTAGTTTCCAAGTATCTTCATACTTCTGGTTTCTTCACGAAGGCCTCTTAAAGCATTTTTTACGGAAGCGTCGGAAAGATTTCCTTCAAAATCTATGAAGAATCTGTATTCCCAGTTCCTATCTTCGATAGGTCTACTTTCAATCTTGGTCATGTTCAGATTATTATAAATAAAGTGAGACATGATGTGATAAAGTGAGCCTGCCTCATGAGGTATCTCAAGCACAATGCTGACTTTACCTGCATTCTTTAGGAAAATCTTCTGATTGGTAACAACAATAAATCTTGTTGAATTGCTGTCAGAATGATTAATACCTTTTTCCAAAACATTCATGCCATAATATTTTGCTGCATACTCACTGGCTATGGCAGCCTGTGAAATATCATCCTCTGCTGCAATCTTCTGAACTGCAAAGGCATTGTTCTTAAGACTCACCTGCTTCCATGATGCATGAGAATCCAGATATCTTGCAGACTGCATAAGTGACTGTGGATGTGAATAAACAGTCTTTATATCTGAAATACTTGCACCAGGCCTTGCTATAAGACAGTGCTCAATTTTGATGATCTGCTCACCAACAATATAATTTTCATATTCAGTAAGAAGGTCATAAATCTCACTGACAATGCCCGCTGTAGAGTTCTCTATTGGCAGTACTGCATAGTCAGCACTGCCTTCTTCAATAGAGGACATGGCATCTCTAAAGGTCTCTACATGAAAAGCATTTATATCTTCACCGAAAAACTGTTTGGTAGCTGCTTCAGAGTATGCACCCTCTGCTCCCTGATAAGCAACTCTTGCTCCCTTAATATCCAGCTCATCAACGCTGATAAATGGAAGCCTTCCAATTGCTCCTGCATCAGCAAGCTTCTGATACTGCAGCTTTTTGCTGACAGACATTATCTGTTCAAAAAGCTCTTCTACTCCAAGCTTATTGAAATCGCCATGAGCAAGCTCTTTTACACTGGCAATTTTCTCCTGTTCTCTGGCCTTATCAAAAACCTTTTTTCCATTAGAGATTTTATAATCTGCCACCTGGGAAGAGATATTCATTCTCTTCTCGTAGAGCTCAACAATCTCTTTGTCTATAACATCAATCTGTTCACGCAGTTGTCCTAAATCCATGTTTATTCCCCATTTCTATGCATTTAACAATCGCTTTTTGCAAAAACGTTGTCAACATTCATTTATTACTATGATTTTAAATCAATAACCGCTTGATAGCAAGAATTCATAAGACTATAATTAGCTTAGGGGTAATCCGATATATAGTGTATAACAATTCTATATTTTGATAGTTTGGAGCGGGTGGTCTTATGAGTAAAAATAATAAGCTTTCCTTAAGAACAATCATTATCATGATTATTGTGGGACTTGCGATAGTTTTATTTGGCATAATCAGCATCTTAAACAGCCGTGTTACACTTCCGCCAGATGACGCCACTGGAAATACTGCCGGAAACCTTCATAACGGAGGTCTGTTTTTTGAAATGGACGGCGTGGTATATTTTTCCAATGTCACTGACAGCGGATGTCTCTATTCCATGAGTCCCGATGAAACCAATTTTAAAAAGTTAACGACCATGCATGTTAACAGCATCAACGGCTATGGAAAATATCTGTATTTCTACATGGATTCCACTGCCGGATCAGTTGATTCCGGTCTTGGCGCTGCCATCAATCAGTTTGGAATGTATAGAAGCAAACTGGATGGCTCAAATCAGGTCAATCTTGTAAGAGACCTGGTTGGTTCCATCCAGCTTATTGGACCTTACCTGTACTACCAGATTGAAGGTGCCAATTATAACGGAAGTTTAAACAAAATCAGAATAGACAGGGAAGATGAAACAATTGTAAAGGAAGAAAAAATCGATCCATCCTGTGTATATAACGGAATTATTTATTATACCGGAGTGCAGACAGATCATTATCTGCACAGCTTAAATACCAACGTGCTTGATACCACAACCGTTGTTCTTAACGGAACCTTTTTTAATCCGATTGTAGAATATCCATATCTCTATTACATGAATGAAAGCTACAATATATGCCGCGTCAGCATGCTGACAAACGAATCCGAAGTATTAACTGAAGACAGGGTTGATTTCTTTAATATGAATGATGAATATATTTTTTATTCTGTATCCGCTTCAGATAGTCCTTGTGTAAAAAGAATGACCATAAATGGCCAGAATCCTACTGTTGTAGCCGACGGTATATTTAATTCCATACACCTGACCTCACAGTATGTTTATTTCAAGCCTTACGGTGCTGATAACGTAATGTATCACATGCCAATTTCAGGTGGCATCTACTCTACCTTCAGGCCTGAAACAAAGACAAAATAAGCTTATCTGTCATTTAATTAAGGTAGCTTACATCGCTTTCAGCATACTTTTCGTCACAATACTTACATCTGTAGGTTTCAGTTGCTTCATCAGCAAGATAGAAAATCTGTGGAAGCTCCTGCTCTATAGATGAGATACATCTTGGATTGTGACATCTGATTACATTTTTGATTTCCATAGGCAGGATGAGTCGTCTTTTCTCAACGATCTCGCCTGCCTTTATTACGTTTACAGTAATACTATGATCAATAAAAGCAAGTACATCAAGGTTCAGGGTATCGATATCACACTCCACCTTCAGGATGTCTTTTTTGCCCATCTTATCACTCTTGGCGTTCTTTATGATTGCAACTGTACAGTCAAGCTTATCAAGTCCAAGGTGATGATATATCTGCATGCTCTTACCAGCTTTGATGTGGTCAAGAACAAATCCTTCTTCTATTTTTCCTACATTTAACATATCCTAAACCTCCGGTTATCAGTATTTTTTGAGAAGTCCTTCATTGACATGAGCATCTGTCATATCAAGAAGTGTGAGAATCAGTGCCATTCTTACATATAGTCCATACTGAACCTGCTTGAAATAAGCAGCTCTTGGATCATCATCCACTTCAACTGATATCTCATTTACTCTTGGAAGTGGGTGAAGGACATGCATAGTAGGCTTAGCCATCTGCATCTTGGCCTTATCCAGAATATAGAAATTTCTAAGACGGATATAATCCTCTTCGTTGAAGAATCTCTCCTTCTGTACTCTGGTCATGTATAAAAGATCAAGCTCAGGCATTACGTCTTCGAGCTTAATAACTTCCTTGTATTCAATACCGCGAAGCTGTAGCATCTCTGTAATATAGTCCGGAACTCTCAGTTCTGGAGGTGATATAAAGATAAATTTGATATTCTCATATCTAACCAGGGCATTGATCAATGAGTGAACTGTTCTGCCAAATTTTAGGTCTCCGCAAAGGCCAATGGTAAAGTTATTAAGACTTCCATGAAGTGATCTGATAGTCAAAAGATCTGTAAGTGTCTGTGTTGGATGCTGGTGACCGCCATCACCTGCGTTGATGACCGGAATATCAGACTTGGAAGCAGCAACCATTGGAGCACCTTCCTTTGGATGTCTCATGGCACAGATATCTGCAAAACAGGAAATAACCCTGATAGTATCTGATACGCTCTCTCCCTTAGCAGCAGATGAACTTGTGGCATCTGCAAAGCCCATTACCTTTCCGCCAAGACGAAGCATTGCTGTTTCAAAGCTAAGTCTTGTTCTGGTACTAGGTTCGTAAAAACAGGTAGCCATAATCCTGCCATCACATTTGTGGGCATAGGCGTCCATGTTTTTCTCGATGTCTGAAGCAACATCAAACATCTGCTCCAGCTCTTCTACTGTAAAATCCATCGGGCTCATCAAGTGACGTAACTGACTCATATTTGTCTCCTCCAAAAAAAATCGTAGAGAAAATTAATTCTCTACGATTAAAATTAGCAATAATTAAAATATAAATAGGAGTTGAAAATAGAATTAATAAGGATAGTTATGCCCCTTAACACTTCTCTATACATGTTAACTGGACATAAACTGACTGGCATTCTACTCTCCTCCTTTTTTCTTTTAAAATGATAACATGATTAGTTACCGCATTCAATACTGATTTCGTTAAAAATATGCATGATCTTTTCAGGGCCCATTTTCTTTTTATCTTCGCCCTCTTTATCAACAATAGCGCGGCCTTGATGCATCATAAGGAGTCTGTCACCATATTCAAAAGCATACCTTAAATTGTGAGTTACCATAATTGTGGTAACCTTTTTTTCATGAACAATCTTGTCTGTAAGTTCCATGATAATATCCGCCGTCTTTGGATCCAGGGCAGCTGTATGCTCGTCCAGAATAAGGAATCTGATTGGTGTCATAGTAGACATAAGAAGCGCCAGTGCCTGTCTCTGTCCACCTGAAAGAGAGCCAACCTGAGTATATAGCTTATCTTCAAGACCAAGTCCTAGGGATGAGAGCATCTCCTTGTAAGTACCTATCTTGGCTTTATTAATTCCTGAGCTGATTCCAAACTTTTTGCCTTTGTTGTCAGCAATAGACATATTCTCAAGTATGTTCATGCTCGGGCAGGTCCCTTTTGCAGGATCCTGATAAACTCTTCCTATTACTCTCTGCCTGACATAATCCTTCTGGGAAGTAATGTCGCTTCCATCAACAAGAATCTGTCCTTTATCTACAGGTATGCTTCCGCAGATAACATTGAGCATTGAGGTCTTACCTGAACCGTTACTGCCTACAACAGATACAAACTGTCCATCCGGTACTATAAGATTGAAATCATCAAAGAGGCACATTTCATTAACAGAGCCCGCATTGTAGTTTTTGTATATTCCTTTTAATTCAAGCATATCTTAAGCCTTAACCTTTCTCTTACGGTCCATGGTAATAATCAGAATCGCAAGGAATAATATAGCTGTTACGAGCTTTAAATCTGTAGATGAAAGACCTGCCTTAATAGCAAGTGCAACGCAGGCTTTATAAATTATAGAACCTACTACTACGCTACTTGTAACCTTAAAAAAGCTCATGTGTTTAAAAAGGCTGGTACCAATAATAACGCTGGCAAGACCAATTACTGCAGTACCTGTACCCATTGAGATATCAAAGTATCCCTGTTGCTGACCAAAAATACATCCGCTAAGAGCTACAAGCCCATTTGCAAGTGCAAGGCCCAGTATCCTTACCATACCCTTATCGATACCCATGGAGGTTACAAGAACGTCATTGTCTCCTACTGCTCTTAGCATAAAGCCAGACTTGGTGGAAAGATAGAGATCGAGACAGATTTTTACAATAATTGTAATTACAAAAATTATGATAACAGTCTGATATGGCTGTAAAAACTCAGGAAAAATAGTATTTACAAAGGTGTTATCAAAAATTGTGTAATAGTTGTACATAGGAAGATTGGCTCTGCCTGCAATTCTAAGGTTTATCGAATACAGACCAGTCATCATAATGATACCTGCAAGCAGGTCCCTGACCTTGAAAACTACGTTTATAATACCTGTAATGACGCCTAGAAGGCAGCCTGCCAGAAAGCATACAGGAAGTGTAAGTATAGGTGATAGACCTGCTCTTATAAGCACAACGCCCAAAGCCACACCAAAAGGAAAGCTTCCGTCTACTGTCATATCAGGAAAATCCAGAATTTTGTATGTAATATACATACCCAGTGCCATAATGGCATAAATAAGTCCCTGTTCCAAAACACTAATAATTAAACTCACGATTTTGTCCCCTAAGATAAATTTAGGCAAGGTGCTATGCTCGCACCCTGCCTTTATATAGTACCATATTAAAAAATATTACTCTACTGTAATAGTATCATAGATTTCTGCTGACCCAAGCATATCTTCTGGCAATTCAAGACCGATATTCTCTGCGGCAGCTGTATTTAAATAAAGGGAAGGTTCATC
>JAZRKG010000120.1:0-3548 GCA_045646185.1 Butyrivibrio sp. | reverse complement strand
GACATTGAAGTATGGAACAAGGCTGAAGCCAGCCTCAAGGAGATCCTTGATGCTAAGTATGGCGAAGGTGGTTATGAGATCAACGAAGGTGATGGAGCATTCTATGGTCCTAAGATTGACCTTCAGATCAAGGATGCGCTTGGAAGAGAATGGCAGTGCGGTACAGTACAGCTTGATTTTCAGCTTCCACACAACTTTGAGCTTACATATCAGGATAAAGACGGCACACTTAAGCAGCCTGTAGTTCTTCACAGAGCTATTTATGGTTCTCTTGAGAGATTCATTGGTATCATCATTGAAAACTTCAAGGGTGCGTTCCCATTCTGGCTCAACCCATATCAGGTAGGTATCGTTCCTATCAGAGAAGAGCACAATGAGTATGCTAAAAAGGTAGCAAATACTTTGACAGCTAACCACATTGATGTTGAGGTTGATTACACAGACGCCAACATGAAGGAAAAGATCAAGAAGTTCAAGAACTACAAAGATCCATATATCCTTGTAATTGGTGATAAGGAAGCCGCTGAAGGAACAGTTTCAATCAACATTCGTGGTACTAACAAGCAGGTACAAAATGTTCCTCTTGAGAAGTTCGTTGAAGTCTGCAACAAGATGAATGCAGAACATACTCTTGAGCTGATTGACAATTTTGATTGATAAGAATACATAATGATTTTTAAAAAGAAACTCTGTAATTGTGTTTTAATGCACATAGCAGAGTTTCTTTTTTTGTAGCCCGGGAGAATAAAGAGAATAGTAAGAAAATCTTTAGTGCAGCCATAAAAACATGATACAATCTTAAAGGGTAATCGACTCGATTTTATTCTAATGAACAGGAATTACATAGATGAAGGAAGTTAATCGGAAAATAACAAATATCATAGGCGTGGTTCTATATGTCATTGGAGCAGGCCTTATAATAAACTGTATAAGATTATGTGCGGGCAATGACATCTGGTATGACGAAATCTTCTCAATGGACTTTGTTAAAAGGCCAATGGCAGAGATGCTCAGCATAGCTGCTCAAGATGTTCATCCGCCGCTCTATTACATAATTGTGCGTATCGCTCAGGTAATAACCGGAGCACTGGGGATTACAGACACCATAGCTGTTGCCAAGTTTATGTCGGTAGTTCCTTATATGCTTCTGATGGTTTACGGCATCACAATTATCAGAAAGCGCTATGGAATGCTGACAGCTGGCCTCTTTTCCACAATTGTCATTGGTATGCCACAGATGTATGACATGACAGTTGAAATCAGAATGTATAGCTGGGCACTGTTTTTTGTAACAGCAGCATTTCTGCATGGCATAGAGATGCTTGAGGTAGTTGATTCCAAAAAGAAAAGTCTAAACGCCGTAATTACTATTCTCTATGGAACTGCAGCAGCCTATACTCATTACTATGGCCTGATTGCAGCCTATGCCTTATATCTGGGACTGTTTATCTGGAGCTTTTTTGTTCATAACAAAAAGCTCACCCTGACTATACTGGCATTCCCATTTATCACTGCTGTGCTTTATATCCCATGGATATCAATAGCACTGTCCCAGACCAGTGCAGTGGCAGAGAACTACTGGATTCAGCCGATGACGCTTCGGACTTTCCCTGGCTGCGCCAAGTACATTCTCCTTGGTACATTTAATAGCACCCTTGTGGGTTACATCTTTGTAGCTCTTGCAGGAGCAGTAATTGCAGCTGCACTCTTTTTTGCCATAAAAAAAATTAGTGATACACAAGCGAAAGCAACTCTCCTTGGCATGTTTGTATTGGTATTGTTGATTATTGGCGGATACGTGCTTTCAATCATCATAAGGCCTGTATTCGTGTATAGATACATGATTCCGGCGCTTGGCGTGTTCTGGCTTGCAATAGCAATAGCTGTAGGCAGTATATTCAAAGAGCACCTGGCTATTATTGCGGCTGCAGTGCTGGTAATCATATCACTTAGAGATTATCAGACCTTTAACTGGTCAGAAGGCTACAAAAACGGGCTGATGGTAAATGCGGATGAAGTCCTTAGCCAGATTGATGATGACACAATAATTGTTTGTAATTTCAATCATATCCAGGCGTTGGCGTCCTTTTATCTGAACAACTATTATGAGGATGGCGATGGCATAAATACAATTTACGCATATCAGACCGAGCCGGAAACTCTTATTCCTGTTATGCTTGACGGAATAGAGGTTTTGGGCGATGACGCAGACCAGCAGATAAAAGCTTTTCTTGAAGAGGGCAAAAAAGTCCTTTTCTTTGGCAGTTTTAACGCTAGAGATGAAATTGTTCAGAACTGGGAAGAAACGCAGGGTATAATGAGCACATACCTTACAGAGTGCATGGTTGAACGATATTGGTTTAATGTATATGAATTATCTTTGAATTAACATCATAAAAGTTGCAGAGCTTTGTTTTGATTTAGTAAAATGATTTAAGGGTTGAAAGTAAATTTTGCCCCATACTAAGGACAATTAAGTAAAACTTCAAGACAGGGGATTATTAGAAAAATGTTTTTGGACAGGGTACAGAACATGAGAATAAATAAAATCACTAAAGCACTTGCCATGACACTGGCAGGAGTAGTGCTTGCAGGAAGCCTATGGACATCAGATTTTTTCTATTCACATGCAGAATCAGAAGAGCTGGATGAGGCCACAAGCTGCACCTTTGTAATACCGTCAGAGTTTGAGCCATCAAGCCAGGAGGGAGTATTTGTCCACAAAAGTGCTCCTTATGAATCAGCTAACATTACTTATTCCGTGCTGGTTACAGGCGAGGAGGTAGTTCTTACCAATAGGGAAAAAGAGATTGCTCAGGAGGAAAGTCTTATTGAAGATGCCTCTACAGAGCTGACTAAAGAGATTTATGAAGAGGAAGTTGCTGCAGCCTACAATGAAAGCTATGGCACTGATGTAGCTTACACAGTAACCTCTTTTGACAATATTGAAGTAGATGGATTTCCTGGCTTCAAGATCGATGCCACTTACAACGATGGCACCAAGGACATCTACCAGACAGTCTACATGATCATTTCCAAGTACAAGACCTTTACTATCTGCTATTCAAGAGCTTCAGATGACGATATGGCTGAAGTTTTTGAACAGAGCGCAGAAACAATTCACGTTAGATAAAATCCTTATTGACTATTGTTTTCATAAAGACTAAAATTACTAATCAGAAAGATGTTAGCACTTGCTTACAGTGTTATATTGGATTTAGGTAGGAGGTGCATTTATATGGGCACATTATTTGCTGGCTTAATAGTTATTGTGTTGGTTGTATTATCTGCAAGATATCTGATAAATGATAGCAAAAAAGGTGGTTCCTGCGCCGGATGTACCGGTGGATGTTCAATGGAGCATTGCCAGACAGCAGAAAAGTACAAAGAACTTCATAAAAAAAGAGCCATGGAAAAGGCTCGCTGATAGCAAAAATAAACGGCACTGGTAAAGAAATAATCTTTACTGAGTGCCGCTTTTTTTCTGTAATTTTCTATAAACATCATCAACAAATACGTTGGCCTTTAACAGGTCATGCCTGTCTGGG
>JAZRKG010000119.1:0-2191 GCA_045646185.1 Butyrivibrio sp. | reverse complement strand
TTGGTACTTTTTGATGCATTGGTAAAAATCAGGGATCAGATATCATCGTAGGAGATCAGTTCCACACCCTGTTCTTCCAACTGCTTTTTATAAACAACATCACTGATATAGTTGATTTGTTTTTTCATATCCAGCATCGCTTCATCCAGTCCTTCAAGATGCTGATTGATTGATTTCAACAAAGTGACGATTTCTTCATTTTCATTCATAATGATGTCCTCTTTTCTTATTGATCTGTATTTATTAGTATCAATGGTTTAGGTGTCAAAAGTAATAAATAGTCTGTAGCGAAACTGTAGATAAACATGTGAAATGGTAAAATTATATGCAGATAGGCAAAGGTGGTACTGCATATGGCATTCAGATCGCATGTTTCAGAGCAGCTGAGTTTGGAGGATAGCTTCAATAACGCAAGCAAGCGAGTTCAGAGAGTTGTCATGAACTCCTGGGCAAAGGATTTCTCTGATGTTGTGTTCCCTGCGATCAACGGGGACAGATTTAAAGTCCTTTATGCCGATCATGAAGCCAGCAGACCCACCACACCTGCCAACTATATTGTCGGTGCTTTGCTTATCAAAGAAATGTTCGGGTTAACGGATGATGAAACTGTAGAAATGCTTATATGTGATTTAAGAGCACAGTATGCATTGCACAGCACATCACTTGAAGAACAGCCGATCTCAGACAGAACATTTTCAAGATTCAGAGAAAGACTGTATAACTACGAGCAGGAAACCGGAGAAGATATCCTGAAGGATGAAATGAAATCACTGGCTGATACGTTCGCAAAGTATCTGAATATCAACTCAAATCTCAGGAGAATGGACAGCCTCATGATTGCGGCACATTGCAAGAATATGTCCAGACTGGAGATCATCTACACCTGTGTATTGAACTGTGTAAAACTGCTGAAGGAAACAGGCAATGAATTACTGATCCCTGAAGAGATGAAGCACTACCTGGAAGCAGATGATCTCAATCAGGTAATCTACTATGCAAAGAGTGAAGATGTAGAACCAAGATTGCAAAAAGCAATTGATGAAGCGAAGAAGATGAAAGAGATCATGGAGGATGATGAATGGCATACATTCTCCCAGTATCAGTTACTGATCAGAGTCCTTAAGGAACAGACAAATACAGACGGTTCCATCAAGGATAAGAAAGATATCAAAGCAGACAGCTTACAGAATCCGAGTGATCCGGATGCGACATTCAGACATAAAGCCGGTAAGAATCATAAAGGCTATGTCGGCAATCTGGTTGAAAGTATCGGAGAAAACGGAGCTGCACAGATCACAGACTTCAACTATGATCCCAACACACACAGTGATCAGGAATACAGCCGTGAATATATTGAGAACCATGAGAACGAAACAATGATCGCGGATGGCGCATATGGATCAGTTGAGATACAGGAGGCAGCGAAAGAGAAGAATATAAAACTTGTTACGACAGCACTTGCAGGGAAAGAAGTTGATCCTGTCATGGCAGATTATGAATTCAACGAAGAAGGAACAGAAGTCATCAGATGTCCGATGGGCAATGTTCCGATCGGAAATTCATTTTATGAGAATACAGGAATGATCAGAGTCTCCTTCAAAAAGAGCGATTGCCAGCACTGTCCGTTCAGACAAAACTGCAAAGTGAAGTTCCAGAAGAAGAGTGCGGTGGTGCTTGTCTCAGCGAAGATGAAGGCAAGAGCTGAATACATGAAACTGCTTGGGACGGAAGAATACAGGAAGCTGAGCAGACAGAGAAATGCAATTGAAGGCATTCCATCCGTATTAAGAAGAAGGTATCACGTGGATGAGATACCGGTATTCGGGCAGATGAGATCAAAGATCTTCTTCTACTGCAAGGTAGGAGCCTTTAATGTGGTCAAACTGATCACACATTTGCCGAAAGTGACAGTTAATGAGATGGCAATAGTCTGATCATCTGCATCTTTTTCAGCGCTGCAAGTTAAAAACTAAACAACCTTGTGAAAACAGGCAGTTATTCACAAATTACAGAGAAACAGGAAGGAGACGGGTGTTTAAAACTATTACTTTCGACACCCGAACCATATTTAGTCTACAATGATGGCAGGCAGCAGTATGGCAAACGGATTTCTTCCCTTAAGCAGAAAAGAAATGGATGAAAAAGGATGGGAACGTCCTGATTTTGTTTATGTTGTCGGCGATGCCTACGT
>JAZRKG010000118.1:0-26460 GCA_045646185.1 Butyrivibrio sp. | reverse complement strand
AAAGCTGTTTAAAAGTAGATTTCATCGTAGGCATCGTTTTTCGATTGCTGATATGCGTGAAAGGGTTGGAAATCTTTTCTTGCGCAATAAAAAGACGATGGCTGCTTAAACGTAATAAAATATAAAATACAATTGAGAGGTAAGAACAATGGCAAGAGAAGGAATTCATCCAACATATCACCAAGCAACAGTTACATGTAACTGCGGTAACACATTTGTAGTTGGTTCTACAAAGTCTGAAATCCACGTCGAGATTTGCTCAAAATGCCATCCATTCTACACAGGACAGCAGAAGGCTACATCAGCTCGTGGTCGTATTGATAAGTTCAACAAGAAATACGGCATTCAGTCAAACGATTGATATTAAAGAGAATGATGAGAGGTTGAGGCAATTAGCCTCAGCCTTTTTTCGTATTTTGGAGGAGCAGCATGAAGAAACAGAAGATTAGACACTATTCCGGAATCGGCGGACAGGCAGTCCTTGAGGGTGTTATGATGCGTAACAAGGATATGTACGCTGTTGCAGTCAGAAAACCTAACGGTGAGATTGACGTTGAAGTTGATGAGTACCATGGCATTGCAGCAGGAAGTATCCTCCTGAGAATACCTTTTATTCGCGGTATTTTTATTTTTCTGGATTCTATTATTCTTGGTATGAAGGCACTTAACCATTCTTCAACCTTTTATGAGGAAGAGGAAAAGCCTCACAAGGATGATTCCATAAATACAAAGGCTACTAACAGCGACAGAAAAGAGCAGCTGTTCATGGCCCTTACTTACGCTGTATCTATAGTGCTGGCTATAGGTATATTTATGGTTCTGCCATACTTTTTATCATCTATATTTGAAAATTATGTTAGAAACGCATCTCTTCTTGCAATTATTGAGGGTGTTATCAGAATACTTATTTTTATTCTGTATATTCTTGCAATATCCATGATGCAGGATATAAAGAGGCTATTTATGTATCATGGCGCAGAGCACAAGTGTATTAACTGTATCGAGAGAGGACGACCACTTACAGTAGATAATGCGATGCGTAGCAGCAGACTTCACAGAAGATGCGGAAGTAGTTTTGTGCTTTTTGTAATGTTTGTCAGCATTGTTCTGTTCTTCTTTATAAGAACTGATTCAATGGTGCTGAGAGTAGTTTATAGAATCGTACTGATTCCTGTAATTTCAGGTATTTCCTATGAGCTTATCAGACTGGCTGGAAGAACTGATAATATCATTGTCAGAATTATTTCAGCTCCTGGACTTTGGATGCAGAAGCTTACTACCAAAGAGCCGGATGAGACTATGATTGAGGTAGCTATAAAGTCTGTAGAAGCTGTTTTTGACTGGAAGGAATATCTAAAGGATACATTTGGTCTTGAATTCGAGGAAGAAGACGAAGCAGGTACCTATGGAGAAGATGAGTAAATATTCTGATTTATACAAAAAAGGCCTTGAAGCTTTAGTGGGAGCCGGTATCGCAGATGCGAGTCTTGATGCCAGGCTCCTTCTTGAATATATATGTGGTACTGACCACAATACTCTTTTGGCCCACGGTGACATGGAAATAGATGGTGAAAAAGAGGCTTCATATATGCAGCTGATAGACAGACGTATGTCAAGAGAGCCGCTGGCATATATTCTTGGAAGCCAGGAGTTTATGGGGCTTGATTTTAAGGTGTCAGGTGATGTTTTGATACCAAATCAGGACACAGAGACTCTTGTGGAGGAAGCACTTAGATACCTTCAGGAAGGCATGAGAGTACTGGATCTGTGCACGGGCTCCGGCTGTATTGCCTTAAGCCTTTTGAACTATTCAAATGGTACTGAGGCAGTAGGTACTGACATTTCAAAAACAGCACTTGCTATTGCAGAGCAGAATGCCCAAAGTCTTGGACTTGATAGCAGGTACAAAGCTTATTATGCAGATTTATATGATATTATTGATGAGGGAAATGGCACAGCAGGTGCCCTTGGTAAATTTGATATCATAGTATCAAATCCTCCTTATATTCCAACCGGAGTGATTGAAGGTCTTGAGCCAGAGGTAAAGGATCATGAGCCGTTCCTTGCGCTAGATGGAAAAGATGACGGATTATTCTTTTACCGAAAAATTATTGATAATGTACAGGATTATCTTCTGTCCAATGGGTGGCTGATCATGGAAATTGGCTATGATCAGGCGGAGGCTGTTAAAGCCATGATGGACCAGAAGGGCTTTAAGGATACACAGGTTATCAGGGATCTTGGAGGTAATGACAGGGTAGTTCTTGGAACATTTTATTAAAGTAATCCAGAGAGCTATTTAAGATTTTTTAGGAGAATTACTGATGTTTGACAGACTTGAAGATTTAGTTCTGAAATATGAGGATATAACCAGAGAGCTGAATGAGCCTGGTACTATAGCAGATCAGAATCGTTTTAGAAGCCTTATGAAGCAGCAGAGCGATCTGACTCCTCTTATTGAGTGTTATGAAAAATATAAGAAAATAAAGCAGACTATTGAAGATAGTGAGCTTTTATTAGAGAGCGAGTCTGACGAGGAAATGCGTCAGATGCTCAGAGAAGAGCTTAGTGATGCCAAAAAGGCAGTGCCGGAGCTTGAACAGGAGCTTAAGATATTACTTCTGCCTAAGGATCCTAATGACGAGAAAAACGTTATTGTTGAAATCAGAGCCGGAGTTGGCGGTGATGAGGCAGCTCTTTTTGCAGCAGATATGTACAGAGTATATGTAAGATATGCTGAGCGTCAGAACTGGCGAATAGAGACCATGGACGTAGAAGACATTGGTATAGGCGGTATGAAATCTGTCAGCTTCATGATAAATGGTAAGGGAGCCTATTCCAGACTTAAGTTTGAGAGTGGTGTTCACAGGGTACAGAGAATACCTGTAACAGAGTCTGGCGGCCGTATTCATACTTCTACCTGTACAGTTGCCATCATGCCTGAGGTTGAAGACGTAGAAGTTGAAATCGACATGAACGATTGCAAATTTGATGTGTTCAGAGCTTCCGGAAACGGTGGTCAGTGTGTAAATACAACCGATTCTGCTGTTCGTCTTACTCATCTTCCTACAGGAATCGTTATTTCCTGCCAGGACGAAAAGAGCCAGATAAAGAATAAAGCCAAAGCTCTTAAGGTTCTTAGAGCAAAGCTTTTTGATCTTGAGAGACAAAAGCAGCATGATAGTGAAGCCGCTCTTCGTAAGAGCCAGGTAGGTAGTGGAGATCGTTCAGAAAAGATTCGTACCTATAATTTCCATCAGGGCCGTGTAACTGACCATAGAATCAACTTAACACTATACAAGATAGACTCTATTATGGACGGCGACCTGGACGAACTTCTTGACAGCCTCACAGCAGCAAGCCAGGCCGAAAAACTGGCAGAGCTTAGCTGATTCAGTCCTCTCGCATCAATACTTGAATTAGTTAATTAAATCCACCATTGAGAAATGTGCGAAATAGCGTTATAATATTACTATATCATTGAACTTTAATAAATGAGTTAGGGGTAGTCATATGGACGCTAATATGAAGAATGAGCTAATTGAATGGGGCGTTGACTGGGATGATCTGTCCGCCAGATTTATGAACAATGATGACCTTATAGCTAAGTTTATGTTTAAGTTCTTGAAGGATCAGAGCTTTAACGAACTCACAGCAGCTATGGATGCAGGTAGTGTGGAAGATGCTTTTAAGGCTGTTCATACACTAAAGGGTGTGTCTGGAAATCTTGGATTTAAGGCAATGCTTGATCCTGTAGTGAACCTTACAGAGATTACAAGAGCTGGCTCTATGGAAGGCGCCAGTGAGCAGTATGCTCTTATAAAAGAAAAATATGAACCATTGATGGCTATTTTGAATAAGTATAATCCTGCGTAAGCGGGCAGTATATACTGCACATTAAGAAGCTATCCTAATGAAATCCTCATGCTAATGACAATCGTTATTTCATGAGGATTTTTTCAATAAAAACAGGCTGCCATAAAAGGCAGCCTGATGATCAGCTTTCTTCAAAAGCGATTTCATTTATAGAAAGGAACTTTTGGAAATATTCATCCCACTTGGAGGAGGCACTATTATCAAGGCTAAAGACCTTCATGGATATGCCGGTTGTAAGCCTTATTACTCCATCGCTAAAAGCTATTCTCACAACGTAGTCAGAAGCAGGAGTAGCATTTGCAGTGTCTGCTTCAAGAGAGCTTAGAGCCACATCAGGTTTGAGGTGCAGCACAAATTTAAAGCTAATAGGCGTATGCTTTCCCTTTATCAGGTCAAAAGCAATCTGCTGAATGTCAGACCACTGGGACATGGAATATTTGGCAAGAGAAGGGTCGTCTTCTAAATCCTGCCCATAAAACTCCTTATGTAAGTGACCATCAATGTCAAAGGTATTAAAGGTTTCGATTACTGCGTTTTCCAATAGATAGTCAGAAAAAAGATTTCCTGCTAAAAGGGCACGCATAAATTCTTTTGTATGTAATATTTTTAATTCAATCATTATTACCACCCATAGGACTCTAGACGTACTTTATTTAAGGTGTTATGATAAGTAGTATCAAAAACTACGTCTGTTTTATGCTCGTTAACTGTGTAAGCAGTAATATGGTAGCATATTCAGATTGGAGGTGCAATGAGCTATAAATTAGTTGTCGACAGCTGCTGCGATCTGCCTGCCGAATATAAAAAGGATCCAAAAATTCAGAGAGTTCCATTTGTTTTACAAATCGAAGATAGACATATTATTGATGACGATACTTTTGATCAGTTAGATTTTATCAAGAGTGTTGCTGCATCAGAGGAATGCCCAAAGTCAGCATGTCCTTCACCAGATCTGTTCCTCAAGGCCTTTGAGACAGATGCTGATGAGATTTACGTGGTTACAATTTCTTCCAAGCTTAGCGGATGCTATAACAGCGCCCTTCTTGCCAAGAGCATGTATGATGAAGAACATGAAGAAGGCGGAAAAAAGATTCATGTATTTGATTCCCGCTCAGCCTGTTGTGGAGAAACTCAGATAGCCTTCAGAGTTATGGAGCTCAAGGAAGAGGGAAAGAGCTTTGAGGAAGTAGTTGAGGATGTCGAGAATTACAGAGATGGTATGAATACCTACTTTGTACTTGATAATCTCGAAACTCTGAGAAAAAATGGAAGGCTTTCAGGTGTAAAGGCTCTTGTAGCTTCTACTCTTAGCATTAAGCCAGTAATGTGCGGTATTCAGGGTTCAATAGCACAGAGAGGTCAGGGCATCGGAATTAAGAAGGCCCTTGTTAGAATGACCGATTTGTGTGTTGCCGAGGTAAAAAATCCTGCAGAAAAAACTCTCATGATTACTCATTGTAATTGCTATGAGAGAGCAGAGGTTGTAAAGAATCTGATTCTTGCCAAAACGCAGTTCAAGAAGGTTCTTGTAGTGGACGCATCCGGTCTTAGTACCATGTATTCTAATGACGGCGGAATCGTTGTAACCTGCTAATAATGATGCTTTTTTCAGGGGCCCCGTTTTTTCGGGACTAATGCAGATGGTGCCAATATTGCTCAGTGGACCTATTGGGGCGGAGCATGCCAGTGGTGGTATCTTGAAAGTGCAGACTAAATAATGAAAATAAAAAATCGGCAGGTAAGCTCGTGATAAATACGAACTTGCCTGCCGGTTTTATTTTTGATGATTTAATTATCGTTCTCAGCAACCAGCTTCTTTGCTTCATTTATATTGTTACGATACCCCATGCCGATTGGATGCTTGTCGCCGTTCGTCAGAACTACACCAAAGATATTAACCTTTTTGATATGATTTATGTTAATTAATGTGTAGTCTGAAATAGGGCAAAGCATAGGAAAATGGGTAATTCCTTCGCAGAAATTGTACAGCGTATCCAGAGTCTTTATGGTTCTGTTATCTGTTAATTTGAAACGCAGATAAGAACCCTCCTGAGTGACGGATATTATATCATCGCCTGTGGCGTATATAGTCTCAGCATCGTTTCTAAGCTCGATTGTAGGAATTCTGTTTTTGGAATAATCGATACAGATATCAAGGATATCTTCAAGCTCTTTTACACGAATCGGTTTATTGAGAAAATAGAATCTGTCTGCGTCATCACCAGCCATTTCCTGGTAATTACACTTGTCATTATTTAAGAGAATGATTGGAGCGACAACTCCTGCCTTCAGTAGCATGCGTCCGACATCAAGGCCATTTTCTTCGGTCTCCTGCATATCCACAAAAAGAGCATCATACATCTGGGCTACACTCATAAAAGCGGGGATGTTACCATAGGAATCTATAAAAAATCCTTCCTCACCTGCGTTTTTATGCTTGTCAGATTGTCTGCCAAGTAGCCTCTCTGTCTGCTTTCTTTCTGCAATATTATCATCACACACTGCTATATGCATGACGTTACCCTCCCCAAAACAAAATATTTCTTACATAAAACTAATCTGAATAGGCATTTTGATCAGAAAAATAATAAAAGCAATCTGCAAAATCAGAATCAGCGGCATTCCATAAACAAAATACCAGTGTCTTGTTTTATGTCTGAAAAAATACATCCCAATTATAGCACCAATTGAACCGCCGACTATGGCAGAAGAAAAAAGTGTTACCTCGGGAATTCGAAAAGCTCTCATTCGAGCTCTTTTTTTATCAATACCCATTAAAGAAAAAGCTATTAAATTTGCTGCGGCAAAATACAGTGCCAAAAAGAGAATTGAATTCATAAAAACCTCTATGACGGTTACTTTTTGGTATGTAATAGGCAGTAAATCTAATAGCTTTTTAAAGTGTTATAACGCCTTGAAGCTTTGGCTCAAGATGTCATAATTATTTGTTTGAGTTAACTTCCTGCATCTTCATTGCACGAACCTTGCTGGAGAGACCAAACAGATTGATGAAGCCTTCAGCATCGTGATGATCATACAGATCACCTGTCTTAAATGAAGCAATACTTTCATTGTAAAGAGAGTAAGGTGATTTTGTACCAGCCTTGATGATATTACCCTTATATAGCTTGAATGTTACTTCGCCAGTTACATACTTTTGTGTAGACTGAATGAACGCCTGCTCAGCTTCGCGAAGAGGCGTGAACCATTTTCCCTCATAGACAATATCAGCAAACTTGTTGCCCATATCTTTTTTCATTGTATATGTATCACGGTCTAAAATCAACTCCTCAAGTTGCTGATGAGCTTCGTAGAGAATAGTCCCGCCAGGTGTCTCATATACACCACGGCTCTTCATGCCTACTACACGGTTCTCAACAATATCAACGATACCGATACCATTCTCGCCGCCAAGCTTATTGAGAGTGCGGATGATATGAGATACTTTCATTTCCTTACCGTTAACAGACTTTGGAACACCACCTTCGAAAGTCATGGTAACAGTTGTAGGCTGATCTGGAGCATCCTCTGGTGTTACACCAAGAACTAACAGATGCTTATAGTTTGGCTCAAGTGAAGGATCCTCAAGCTCAAGACCTTCATGAGAAATGTGCCAGAGGTTACGGTCACGGCTATAGCTGCTGTCAGCAGAGAATGGAAGATTGATGCCGTGCTGCTTGCAGTATTCAATTTCAGATTCACGTGAATCAAGTGTCCATTTATCATTTCTCCATGCAGCAATGATCTTGATATCTGGAGCAAGAGCCTTGATACCAAGCTCAAATCTGATCTGGTCATTTCCTTTACCAGTAGCACCATGGCAGATTGCAACAGCGCCTTCTTTTCTTGCAACTTCAACAAGCTTCTTGGCAATAAGAGGTCTTGCCATAGAAGTACCGAGTAAATACTTGTTTTCATAAACAGCATGTGCCTGAACACAAGGAACAACATATTCGTCGCAGAACTCATCTACAACGTCGAGAACGTACAGCTTGGAAGCACCACATGAGATGGCGCGCTCTTCAAGACCGTCAAGCTCCTCTTCCTGTCCGCAGTCGATACATACACATACTACTTCGTAATCAAAATTTTCCTTAAGCCAAGGGATGATAGCTGTTGTATCAAGTCCTCCTGAATAAGCTAGAATAACCTTTTCTTTAGCCATGATTTCCTCCTAATTATATGTGCTGAAAAAAGTCTTTGTTGTAGTCAGATTCTTTTCAAATGCACTAATTTATTGTAGTGATGAAGTAACGTTGTCCATTACTAATTATACGCTTGAATGTTAATATACATCAATAAAATGAATAATGCAATAGATAAATGCATAAAATTACAAAAATATTTAAAAATATGCATAAATATAAAATAATGCTTGCGAAGTTTAAAATATGAGGTTATACTTATGCAATAGCTCGCAGGCTATATTTGTTTTACCAAAATAACATTGCATAATTATAATTGATAAAAAATAACATTTTAATCTAAAAATAGTATTATAATGATAACAGGGTCTAAAAAAGATCAATTAAGAAAGCACGGAAAGGCATAGAAAATGGTAAAGGTTGGTATTATTGGAGCAACAGGATATGCGGGGGCAGAAATTGTAAGGCTTCTACTTGGACATAAGGATGCAGAAATTGTATGGTACGGATCCAGAAGCTATATTGATCAGAACTACAGTGACATTTATGGCAATATGTTCAAATTAGTAGATGCCAAATGTATGGATGATAATATGGATGAACTGGCCAAGGCAGTGGATGTTATTTTTACAGCAACGCCGCAGGGCCTGTGCGCATCACTTGTAAATGATGATGTTCTATCTAAAGTAAAAATCATAGACCTGAGCGCAGACTTCAGACTTAAAGATGTAAAGGTTTACGAGGAGTGGTACAAGATTGAACATAAAGCTCCACAATATATAGAAGAAGCAGTTTATGGTTTGTGTGAAATAAACCGTGACAAGATAAAGAATGCAAGAATTCTGGCTAATCCTGGCTGCTATACGACAACCTCAATTCTTACAGCTTATCCTTTGGTAAAAGAGGGACTTATCGATCCGAACACTCTTATTGTAGATGCATTAAGCGGTGTTTCCGGAGCTGGAAGAGGAGCCAAGATAGCTAATCTCTACTGTGAAGTTAATGAAAGCGCCAAGCCATACGGAGTAGCTACTCACAGACATACTCCTGAAATAGAGGAACAGCTTGGATATGCAGCAGGTAAGGAGATTACAATTAACTTTACTCCACACCTTGCACCAATGAACAGAGGTATCCTTGCAACTGAGTATGCAACTCTTGTAAAAAAAGATGGCAAGCTTCCAACCTATGAGGATGTTAAGGCTGCTTACGAGAAATACTATGGAAATGAGAAATTCATAAGACTTCTTGGAAAGGATGTATATCCTGAAACAAGATGGGTTGAAATGAGTAATTTTGTTGATATTGGATTTAAGATTGATGAGAGAACAGGCAGAATCATTATGATGGGTGCTCTTGATAATCTTGTAAAAGGAGCTGCAGGACAGGCTGTTCAGAATATGAACATAATGTTTGGACTTCCTGAAGATGAGGGACTTATGTTTGCACCAAGTTTCCCATAATTTTATTAAAAGAGATGTCCGTAAGGAGGAGTACATTGTGGTTAGAGCAATGACAATAGAGGATTATGACGAAGTGTTTGCGCTTTGGATGTCCATAAAAGGCTTTGGAATCAGAAGTATAGACGATTCCAGAGAAGGCATAGAAATGTTTATAAAGCGTAACCCTGCTACATGTGCTGTGGCAGTTGTGGATGACAAGATTGTGGGTGCAATCCTGTGCGGACATGATGGCAGAAGGGCTTGCCTGTATCATGTATGTGTTAGCGAGCAGTACAGACGTCATGGTATCGGTAAAAAAATGGTAGAGTTCTGCGAAGAACAGTTAAAGAAAGAACACATAAATAAGGTATGCCTGAATGCATTTGTTACCAATGAAGTTGGAAATGCTTTCTGGCAGAGAATGGGATGGACATTAAGGGATGACATGAATTATTATGACCATCCATTAAATCCTGACAACGTAACTATTTTTAACAAGTAAAAGCTTATTGGAGGCGCATTATGAAGACTGTAGATGGAGGAGTTACAGTAGCGAAAGGCTTTAAGGCTGCTGGCTTTGGCGCAGAGATCAAATATAAAAACAGAAAAGATATGGCACTTATATATAGTGAAAAGTCATGTACCACAGCAGGTGTTTTTACCAGCAATGTGGTAAAAGCAGCGCCGGTTATCTGGGATAAAAAGGTGACCAGAGAAAAGGGAATTGCCCAGGCAGTTGTCGTAAACTCAGGTATAGCTAATGCCTGCACGGGAAAGCAGGGCGAAGAGATTTGCCAAAAGACAGCTGATGCTGTAGGGAAAAAGCTTGGTATTCCTGCAGAAACAGTACTTATAGGATCTACCGGCGTAATTGGAATGCAGATGCCTTTTGACAGATTAGAGATTGGTATAAATGCACTTTCAGAAATGCTCTCAGATACAATTGAAGCTGGACACATGGCTGCGGAAGCAATCATGACAACAGATACATATTCCAAGGAAATGGCGCTTGAATTTGAAGTGGATGGAAAGACCTGCCACATTGGTGCTATGGCCAAGGGTTCAGGAATGATTCACCCTAATATGTGTACAATGCTTTGCTTTGTAACAACAGATGTGGCTATTTCCCATGAGATGCTTCAGAAAGCACTTAGCACAGTAGTTGTGGATACCTACAACATGATATCTGTAGATGGAGATATGTCTACAAATGATTCTCTTATGATTCTTGCTAATGGTATGGCAGGAAATAAAGAGATAACAAGTGAGGGTGAAGCATACGAGAAGTTTTTTGAAGCACTTTCTACATTATGCACTGAAATGGCCAAGAAGCATGCAGCTGATGGCGAAGGTGCCACAGCACTTTTTGAATGCCATGTAGTAAATGCAGATACCAAAGAAAACGCAAGAGTGCTTGCTAAGTCAGTAATCTGCTCAAGTCTTACCAAGGCTGCAATTTATGGCCATGATGCCAATTTTGGAAGAATCCTATGCGCACTTGGATATAGCGGAGTAGAGTTTGATCCGGATAAGGTCATACTGAATCTTGAAAGCAGCGCTGGAAGCGTAAACGTATATAAAGAGGGAACTCCGATAGAATTTGACGAGGAAGAAGCAACAAAGATTTTGTCAGAAAAGACTGTTACTGCATTTGTTGATATGCAGGCAGGTACAGAGGAAGCTACAGCCTGGGGCTGCGATCTGACCTATGATTATGTCAAGATCAATGCTGATTACAGATCTTAATCAATAATCGGAAAAATATAGATAGCACAAGATAGAAAAAAGGGGCAAATAAAATGGACGAGAGTATGCAGGAAGTATTAAAAAAAGCAGAAGTGCTGGTGGAGGCTCTTCCTTATATTCAGAAATTTAATCGAAAGATAATTGTAGTTAAATATGGCGGAAGTGCCATGAGTAACGAAGAGCTTCAGAGAAATGTCATTAAGGACGTTACACTTTTGAAGCTTGTTGGTTTTAAACCAATTATTGTGCATGGTGGTGGAAAAGCTATCAGCAATTGGGTATCCAAGGTGGGAAAAGAAGCACAGTTTGTAAATGGACTGAGAGTAACAGATAGCGAGACCATGGAAATTGCAGAGATGGTTCTTAGCCGCGTAAACAAGCAGCTTGTTACTATGGTACAGGAGCTTGGAGTAAAGGCTATTGGTATAAGTGGTAAGGATTCAGGCCTGTTACATGTTCAAAAAAAGTATTCAAACGGACAGGATATTGGCTTTGTAGGTGATGTTGATAAGGTTGATCCAAAGATTCTTTATGACCTTTTGGATGAGGATTATCTGCCAATTATTGCTCCTACAGGTCTTGATGACAATTTTGATACCTTCAATATCAATGCAGATGATGCTGCCTGCGCAATTGCCAAGGCTGTGCATGCTGACAAGCTTGTATTCTTGACAGATATTGAAGGCGTATACAGAGATATCAATGACAAGAGTTCATTTATTTCAAGGCTTACCTGCTCTGAAGCTGATGCTCTTATAAATTCAGGAACAATTGGCGGTGGAATGCTTCCAAAGCTTGGAAACTGCACATCAGCAGTAAGAGAAGGCGTTAATAGAGTGCATATTCTTGATGGAAGAATACCGCATTGCCTTCTTCTTGAAATCTTTACTAACAAGGGTGTTGGAACAGTGTTTATTGACGATAGCGATGAAATAGTAGGAGGCGGAGCATGTCAGAGCAAATGAAAGAATACATAGAAGAGGCTGAAAAGGACCTTCTGCATACCTATAACCGTTATCAGGTAGTTCTTGATAAAGGCGACGGTGTTTATCTCTATGATATTGATGGCAAAAAGTATCTTGACTTTGTGTCAGGAATAGCAGTTTTTGCCCTTGGCTATAACAACAAGGAATACAACGATGCATTAAAGGCTCAGATTGATAAGGTCATTCACACATCTAACTATTACTACAATGTACCTGCAATTGAAGCTGCCAGAAAGCTCAAAAAAGTATCTGGAATGGACAGAGTATTTTTTACAAACTCTGGTGCAGAAGCTATTGAAGGCGCTTTAAAGGCTGCCAGAAAATATGCTTTTCTTAAGGATGGCAAAAATGATCATGAAATAATTGCCATGAATCATTCCTTCCATGGAAGAACCTTTGGTGCCTTATCTGTAACAGGTAATCCTAAATACCGCGAGGCTTTCGAGCCAATGATTGGTAATATTAAATTTGCTGATATGAATAACCTTGATAGCGTTAAGGCCCTTGTTACAGACAAAACATGCGCTATCATCCTGGAGACAGTTCAGGGAGAAGGCGGTATTTATCCAGCTACTAAGGAATTTCTTGAAGGTGTAAGAAGTCTTTGTGATGAAAAAGATATCCTGCTGATTCTTGATGAAATTCAGTGTGGCATGGGCAGAACAGGATATATGTATGCATGGCAGAAGTACGGTGTAAAACCTGATATCATGACTACCGCCAAGGCTCTTGGTTGCGGTGTTCCTGTTGGCGCCTTCATGATGACAGAGAAGGTTGGACAAAGTTCTCTTGCCGCAGGTGATCACGGAACTACCTATGGTGGAAACCCACTTGCTTGTGCTGCTATCAGCAAGGTTCTTGATCTTTATGAAAAAGAGAATGTAATTGAAAATGTAAATAACGTCGCACCTTACCTTGAAGAGAAGCTTGATGAACTGGCAAAGAAGTATGATTTTATCGAGACCAGAAGAGGTGCAGGTTTTATGCAGGGGCTTGTATTTAACAGGCCGGTTGCAGATGTAATAAACAGAGCACTGGAAAAAGGTCTTATTTTAATAAATGCAGGAGCAAATATTATCAGGTTTGTGCCTTCTCTTATTATTACAAAAGAAAATGTGGATGAAATGATTTCAATACTTGATGAATGTCTTGGTGCTGAGAAGTAAGTGGGCGACATCTTTATTAATTTTTCGCAATGAAACGTAATCCATGGCTTTGACTTTTTATTCACTATAATTTCATACTATGATAGAATAATGGATGGTCATCGTGAAAAAATCATGACGGACATCCATTTTTTATTTCATAAGTTAGGGAGCATTTAATGAAAATAAAGGTAAAACTTATATCAGTAGCGCTCTTGGCATGCCTGATAATATCTACGTTGTACTATGCTTTGTCTGGACAAAGTAGTCTTGGCAAGGATTCCATTTTTGATGGATCCAAGACAACGGTTCGTATCTGGTATACTGATAGTGCTCTTACAGATTATATAAATAGCAAGGCAGTTGCATACAATGAGGGCAGCAGGCGTATCAGAATCGAGCCAACTCTTGTATCTGGACTTGAATATCTTGAGTCAATAAACCAGGCTTCTCTTGCAAATGAGAACTATCCAGACATCTTTGTTGTGACTAATGATTCTCTGGAAAAAGCTTATCTGGCTGGACTTGCTTCAGAAATTGAGAATGGAAGCATTATTATAAATGATGAGGATTATCCTACTGCGGCGGTTAATGCAGTGACCTATGATGGCAAGATTATTGCATATCCATTTTACTTTGAGACAAGTACTCTTTTGTACAATAAGACTTATCTTGAGGAAGAGGCTTTAAGCAGGATTCAGGCAGAGCTGGATGCGGCAGAGGGCGAAAAAGCGCAGGCAGAGGCTGATGCTTCAGATGCTGCATCTACAGAGAGTAGTGAAGAAACAGCTGAAAGTGAGATTACACAGGCTCAGATTGATGCTCAGGTAAAGAGCATGCTTCCAGAGAAACTTTCAGATATACTTAGCTTTGCGGATAGCTATAACCCGCCCGAGGCTGTAGAAGCTGTATTTAAGTGGGATGTAAATGATATTTTTTATAACTACTTCTTTGTTGGTGGATATATAAATATTGGCGGAGCTGCAGGAGATGATGCTTCTCAGATTGATATTTACAATGCAGATGCCATCAGATGTATGAATATATATCAGCAGATGAATCAGTTCTTTGCTATTGATTCAGAGAGTGTTACTTATGATAGCGTAATGGAAGATTTTATAAACGGAAAGATTGTATTTACCGTGGCAACCACAGACGCTATTGCAAGAATTGAAGCAGCTCAGGCTGCAGGCGAGACAGAGTATGAGTTTGGCGCTTATAAGATGCCTAGTCTTACTGAAGATTACAAAACACGAACAATGTCAGTTACTAACTGTCTTGTGATTAACGGATTTTCAGAGCATCAGGCAGAGGCTAATCTTTTTGCCAAGTATTTGTGCAATGATTACTCAGATGATCTGTATTCTAAGTCTGGTAAAGTAGCTGCAAGATACAATGTTGTACATGAAAATAGTGAGCTGGATACCTTCCTTGAAGTGTATGCAACTTCAGTACCTCTTCCTAAGATGCTGGTTACCAGTGATTTTTGGGTACAGATGGAGATTGCTTTTACCAAGATATGGGACGGCGAAGATCCTAATGCAACTCTTAAGGCTGTATCAGAGCAGATCATGACTCAGGTCAATGGAGAGCAGTATACAGAAGAAACTCTTCCGGATCCTGAGGTTGTAAGTATAACCCCTGATAGTGAAAATGCCGATTAAACAGGTCTAAAATGAACATTTATTCTTTAAATGTTACAAAAATATTACAGGCATCTTGCGATAGTGCGAAAAATCGTATAGAATAAAAAAGCATGGCGGGATCCTCTTAGGAGGAATCTATGCAAAAAAATAATATTTTATTCGAAATTTCAAGCAAGGCGACGACATTTGTTATTATGGCAATTATAGTGGCCACTCTTGCAGGATGTACTAAAAAAGACGATGAAATCGTTCTTAATCCGGAAAATACCTATTACTTGGAAACTGAAACCGAAAACGTTGTTTATACGGATACTGCCGATGTGACAAATGCTGTTTCTGCTGACAATGAGCAAGATGAAGATGCCCTGGAAAAGACCTCTTCTATATTTGTTTATGTGTGTGGAGCCGTTTTGCATGAAGGTGTGTATGAGCTTGAAAGCGGAAGTCGTGTTATAGATGCAATTACTGCAGCTGGCGGCTTTGATATAGAAGCAGATACTTCGTATGTGAATCAGGCAGCCGAGCTTACAGATGGCCTAAAGATTAGAATCCCTAAGATATCAGAGACTGAGGCTCTGTCTGAGACAGGCGCCGGAGTTGAAGTTTTTTCGGAGGCTATTTCTCCTGAAAATGGAGATGGCAGTGGCTCTCACAAAAAAGACGGCAGGATAAACATAAATACTGCCAGTATTGATGAACTTTGTGAACTTCCCGGTATTGGAAATGGATATGCGCAGCGTATCATAGCCTATAGGGAAGAAAATGGATCCTTTAGAGCTGTTGAGGATATTATGAATGTCAAGGGAATAAAAGAAAAGCTTTTTTCCCAGATTAAGGAATATATAGTAGTTTAGTATTATATGAGGATGAAAAATGGCCAGAAAAGCATTGGTTGTTGATGATGAAAAAGTTATCGTAAAAGGATTGAAATACAGCCTTGAGCAGGATGATCTGGAGGTTGATACTGCTTATGACGGAGAGGAAGCTGTAGAGCTTGCCAGAAAGAATAATTACGACATTATTCTTCTTGATGTTATGCTTCCTAAGCTTACAGGCTTTGAGGTTTGTCAGCAGATCAGAGATTTTTCTTCAGTTCCGATCATTATGCTTACCGCCAAGGGCGATGATATGGACAAGATCCTTGGTCTTGAATATGGCGCGGATGATTATATTACAAAGCCATTTAATATTCTTGAAGTCAAGGCACGTATCAAAGCTATTATGCGTAGAACTAATCGTCCTGAAAGTGGACCAACCATAATAAAGTATGGCGACCTTGAAATGAATCAGGAGTATAGAAGAGTTTTTGTAAAGGATAGAGAAATCAATCTTACCAGTAGAGAATATGAGGTTCTTGAACTTCTTATATCTACTCCTGGCAAGATATATGGAAGAGAAGAACTCCTTAAGACAATTTGGGGAGACGAGTATCCGGGGGATGAGAGAACTGTTGATGTCCATGTAAGAAGACTTAGAGAGAAGCTTGAGAGCAATCCAAGTGAGCCTCGATATGTAAAGACCAAGTGGGGATCAGGATATTATTTTCAAGTGTAAGTGGTAGCAAGCTATGAGTGGAAATAGTCGCAGTTTATTCGAAATAACCGGACGACATAAAATAATCGATATAATCAAAAGTCTAAGAGCACGAATTTTCATACTAGTTTTTTTGACAGGTCTCCTCTCATGCGAAATCATGAGAATAAACATTCTTAAAAACTATGAGAATCGTGCTGTCGATGTCAGAACAAGTGAAGTCTCTACACAGATGAAAATTCTGGCAAATCACCTTATTACATACAACTATTTATCAGATACTTCCTCAGAGGTAATCAATGCTGAGCTGGAGCTATTGGCCAATCTTTATGATGGTCGTGTTATGGTCATAAATGACAACCTGCAGATTGTCAAAGATACCTATAACATTAGCGCTGGCAAAACTATTATTTCTGAAGAGGTTGTCAGCTGTCTAAAGAACGGCTCATCAGGAGCAACCTCCAAATATGACAGCCAAAACGGATATATAGAGATGACAACTCCTATCACCCAGACGCAGAGTCTTGAGGATGGAGACGTCCTGAACAATACAACAACTGTTGATGTGGTGAAAGGTGTACTTCTTATAAGCGTTTCAACAGATTATATTCAGAATACCCTGAATATTCTGTCACGAAGAGCTTTGACTATTGAGATCATTCTGATTATCCTCTTGTTTATTTTTGCTATATGGGCTTCAAAAAAGCTGCTTATACCATTTGAGAAGATTTCAAATGCAATAGGCGACATGAAGCTGGGCTATTCAGACAAGCCTATTCCCGCTTCTCATTATACTGAAACAGAGCATATCGTAGATGCTTTTAACCAGCTGCAGGCAAGGATGAAGACTCTGGATGATTCCAGAAATGAGTTTGTATCAAATGTATCACACGAATTAAAAACGCCAATTACTTCAATGAAAGTCTTAGCCGGATCTCTTCTTGCACAGGAGGATGTTCCAAATGAAGTTTATAGAGACTTTATGGTGGATATCGATCAGGAGATAGACAGGGAAGACAAGATTATAAATGATCTGCTTGCACTTGTAAGGATGGATAAAAAGCAGTCTGATCTGAATATTACTTCAGTAGATATAGAGCAGATGACTGAAGTTATTATGAAGAGACTTCGTCCGATCGCCATGAAGCACAATATAGAGCTGACCCTTGAAAGCAGACGTCAGATTACAGCTGAGGTAGATGAAGTAAAGCTATCTCTTGTAATAATGAACCTTGTGGAAAACGCTATCAAATATAATAAGGATGGTGGATGGGTAAAGGTTACACTGGATGCTGACCATCAATTTTTTACAGTGAAGGTAAGTGATTCGGGTATGGGTATACCAGAGGAATCCTTAGAGCATATTTATGATAGATTTTATCGTGTAGATAAATCCAGATCCAGAGAGATTGGCGGAACAGGACTTGGACTTGCCATTGCCAGAAGTGCGATACTTATGCACAGAGGCTCTATAAATGTTGAGAGTAAGGTGGATGAAGGAACTACCTTTACAGTACGAATTCCACTGACTTACGTTGTGAATGAATCCAGATAAATTGGAGATACTATGAGAAAGATAGCTAATATTAAAAACTTAATAGTGCTTATGCTTGCTATGTTTTTCGTAGTCAGTATGTCATCATGCAGCAGTCAGCAGGCGGAACAAAACAAGCAGGTTAAGCAGGTCTACTATGTAAATAAGGCAGAGACAGCTATTGTTGCTCAGGATTATGAGATTCAGGCAGAGCTGACAGACGTGCCTGGTGTTATAGAAGAACTGATAACCCAGCTAGGCACTATCCCATCTAAGCTTGAATATGAGGCACCTTTGTCTGGTGAAGTAAGTCTTATAAATTACACCTACAATGAAGGGCTTTTGACCCTTAATTTTGACAAAAAATATAACAATCTGTCTACAACCAAGGAAGTACTGGTTCGTGCCGCAATAGTAAGAACCTTTACCCAGCTTGATGATATAAGCAGCGTATCCTTCCTGATAGATGGTCTTCCATTATCAGATTCCAAGGGTAATATTATTGGAACCATGAGTTCAGATACATTTATCTATAATGCCGGTAATGAGATCAACACCTATGAAAAGGTTGAGCTTATGCTGTATTTTGCCAACGAGGAAGGAACTGCACTGGTACCTGTTTATAGAGAGGTCGTGTATAACAGTAATATTTCCATGGAAAGACTGGCTGTTGAGCAGCTTCTTAAGGGACCTAATACCAATATTGCGTATGCAACTCTCAATCCGGATGCCAAACTTAATAGTATAAGCGTTCGTGACGGTGTGTGTTACGTGGATTTTGACAGTAATTTTTTGATCCAGCCAAATAATGTGACCTCAGAGGTTGCCATTTATTCGCTGGTAAATACTCTTGTAAATATTACAGAAGTAAATAAGGTTCAGATATCCGTAAATGGTGAAACCAATGTAACCTTTATGGAAAATATTAATCTTAGTAATATGTTTGAACGAAATCTGGATATTGTAGAATAAGATTTTGTTTTGATTGGAGTTTTATGAAACGACCACTACTATGCGTTTCTCTGATGTTTGTAGTGGCTGTCTATTTTTCTTTGTTAATCTGGCCCATCTCTGCCGACGCAAAGGCAGAGGATGGTTCTGCAATACAATTCACAGGAAAGATTTATCAAAAGGAATACAAATTAAATAGTAAAGGTCAAATAAGTCAGATACTGTATCTTGAAGCGCTTGAGGACAGCTCTGTTAAGGTGCAGTGTTATCTGGCTACAGATGGAGACGTTCTTAGAAGTGATAAAGCACCTATTGGCGGTATTGTAAGAGTAAATGGAACGGTGAGGCTTTTTAATACTGCCACCAATCCTGGAGAATTTGACAGTCAGCAATATTATCAGACACTGAAAATTTCATATCGTTTACAAAAAGCGCAGCTTATAGCTTATGGTGGAAAAAAGGATGTATACAGAGAAAGCTTGTGGAAACTTAGATACAGGTTCGAGGATATCCTTGATAAGACTTTAAGCTATAGTGATGCAGCAATCATGAAGGGGATTTTGCTTGGAGATAAGGCTTTTATGGACGGAGAGCAAAGTGACCTCTATAAGAGAAGCGGGATAATACATATTCTTGCAGTTAGTGGTCTTCACATTTCAATTATTGGCATGGGACTCTACAAGCTTCTTAGGAAGGTGAGCCTGCACAAGGTTTTGGCAGTAACCATTGCAGTATTTACCATGTGGTCTTATGGTGAGATGTGCGGCATGAGCCCATCTGCATATCGTGCGATCTTTATGTTTTCTCTAAACATTTTTTCCCATATTATAAACAGAACCTACGATATGCTCACAGCCATGGCTATAGCGGGAGTGCTTTTGGTAATAGAGAATCCGCTTTATCTGCACCATAGCGGTTTTATGATGTCCTTCGGAGCGGTAATGGCAATAGGCTTTGTGGTTCCTGTTTTGCAAAAGGATGTGGAAAAGGGACTTGAGCGTATCATGATATGTGAGAAAAACAGGCTTGTGACCATAAGTGTCCGCATTGTCAGGAGCATTATTGTGGGAATTACAGGCTCTATTGGAATACTTCTTTTTACCCTGCCTGTTTATATGAACTATTATTACACGCTGCCCGTCTATGGACCTGTTCTGAATATAATTGTACTGCCGCTTATGCCTGTTCTTATGATTGCCGGAATACTGTGTATGCTGCTGGGACTTATAAATATATATGTTGCCAGAGTGCCGGGACTTTTGATTCATCTGGTACTAAAGCTGTTTGAGTATAGCTGCAGGGGAAGCGGCAAGGCTCCTGGCGGGACGCTGTATCTGGGACACGCAGAACTTTGGCAGGTAGTGATTTACCTGATAACCTTCGGGATTTTTATATGGCTTTTTTGGCAAAAAAAGCTAAGGCACAATATGCTGCTCAGATATGGGACTCTCCTTATAGGACTTATGGCGTTGTGTTACAGGCACAGCTATGATCTCAAGCTTACCTTTCTGGACGTGGGACAGGGGGATGGAATTGTAATTAGCTGCGGGAAAGAAGCATATCTGATTGATGGAGGAAGCACTACCAAAAATGAGGTTGGCAAATATCAGATAAAGCCCTATCTGTGCTATGAGGGCATTGGAAGTCTGAAGGCTGTTATTCTGACTCATGAAGATGAGGACCATATGTCAGGAATGCTGGAGCTTATAGAGGAGACTACAGAGGATGGGATTAAAATTCAAAATCTTATTTTGCCGGATATAGACAAGAGCTCCAGAAAAGAGAATTACCAAAAGCTTCTTGCAAAGGCAAAGCAGTACCAGATACCTGTATCCTACATAAGCCGTGGCATGGTGCTTGGAACAGGGGATAGGAATCTGAAAATATCCTGCCTTGGACCTGTAAAGGGAATGAAGACGGATGAGCCAAATGAGTATTCGACGATTCTATATATAAAATATCAGGATTTTTCAGCGCTTTTATCAGGAGACGTTGAGGGGGCTGGGCAGAGAATGCTTGTATCATATATTGAAAACCTGCAGCGATATAATGGCAACTACGAGTCTGTTGATGTGCCTGATTTTGAAAATATTACTCTGTTAAAAGTAGCTCATCATGGCAGCAGGTATACTACTGATGAGAAATTTCTATCTCTTATAAATCCTAAAGTCGCAATTATAAGCTGTGGAAAGGGCAATACCTATGGGCATCCCCACAAGGAACTTTTAGAAAGACTTGAAAAATACCAGGCATCGATTTACATAACCAAGGATAGCGGAGCGATTACGGTTATCTGTGACAAGAAAAAATGCTTTGTAAAAGAGTATCTAAAAGATTAAACAAGCGTCTTTAAAAATATTTTTTAGCCTATTAACATAGGCAGTAACAAGCAATAAATAAGTAGCAGGGTTTATTCATTTGCATTATAATTTACTGATGTAGGGTTAATATATTTTTTTGGAGGAGCAAAATGCTATTTGTTGGTATCGATTTGGGAACTTCATCTGTAAAACTTCTGCTTACAGATGAAAAAGGAAACATCAAAAACATTGTTTCTAAGGAATATGAATTATTCTTTCCGCATTCCGGATGGTCAGAGCAGAGACCGGAGGACTGGTATACACAGTCTCTTGTTGGCTTAAAGGAACTTATCAAAGATTTCCCTAAGGAAGAGATTAAGGGCATAAGCTTTGGCGGACAGATGCATGGACTTGTTATTCTTGATGAAAATGATGAGGTAATAAGACCTGCGATTTTATGGAACGATGGCAGAACTACCAAAGAAACAGATTACCTTAATGAGGTCATTGGCAAGGATAAGCTTTCTGAATATACTGCCAATATTGCCTTTGCTGGTTTTACAGCACCAAAGATTCTCTGGGTAAAAAATAATGAACCCGAAAACTTTGCACGTATTAAAAAGATAATGCTTCCAAAGGATTATCTTGCTTATAAATTATCCGGAACCTTTGCAACTGATCTGTCAGATGCATCAGGTATGCTTCTTCTGGATGTTAAAAACAGAAAGTGGTCCAAAGAAATGCTGGATATCTGCGGTGTCACAGAAGAGATGCTGCCACAGCTTTTTGAGAGCTATGAAAAGATTGGAACACTTAAGCCAGACGTGGCAAAAGAACTGGGCCTTTCAGAGGATACTGTTATTGCAGCGGGTGCAGGCGATAATGCGGCAGCAGCTGTTGGAACAGGTACAGTAGGAAATGGTAAATGCAATATTTCCCTTGGCACCAGTGGAACAATTTTCATTTCATCAGATAGCTTCAGCGTTGATGAAAATAATGCACTTCATTCTTTTGACCATTCAGACGGAGGCTTCCATCTCATGGGCTGTATGCTCAGTGCAGCATCCTGCAACAAGTGGTGGATGGATGAAATTATCAGAACCAAGGACTATGCTGAGGAACAAAAGGGTATAGAAAAACTTGGCGAAAACACAGTATTTTTTATGCCTTATCTGATGGGCGAGCGCTCACCACACAACAATCCTGATGCACGAGCAGCCTTTATCGGAATGTCGATGGATACCACAAGGGAAGATATGACACAGGCAGTGCTTGAAGGCGTAGTGTTTGGTCTTAGAGATTCTCTTGAGGTTGCAAGAAAGCAGGGAATTGATATAAGACGCACAACTCTTTGTGGAGGCGGTGCCAAGAGTCCTCTTTGGAGAAAAATGGTTGCAAATATCCTGAACGTGACAGTGGATATCCCAAAGACAGAAGAAGGTCCAAGTATGGGCGGAGCAATGCTTGCCATGGTAGCCTGCGGTGTATATGCATCTGTTGAAGATGCCTGCAAGGCAATCGTTGAGATAGTGGGCAGTGAAGAACCGGATGCAGAGCTTACTGTAAAATATGAAAACCGCTATCAGGCATTTAAAAAGCTTTACCCGGCCTGCAAAGATTTTTATAGGAGCTTAAGTTTATAAAGGAAATAATATGGCAGATAAAACAACAGATTATCCTGTAAAACAAAGACAAATAAATGAAGACATTAAAAATGGAACCTTCAAGCCTTGTTACCTGATATATGGTGAAGAAGTTTATTTGAGAAATCAGAATAGAGATAAGCTTGCTACAGCGCTTCTTGCAGGTGCTGACAAAATGAATTATCACCATTATGAAGGAAACGGTATCAATCCATTAGAAATAATTGATATGGCTGAAACCATGCCTTTTTTTGCAGACAGGAGAGTCATCGTTGTAGAAAACAGCGGTCTGTTCAAAAGTGGCTGCCCGGAGCTTGCAGCATATCTGAAAAATCAGGCAGAGACAGCAAGCTTTGTCTTTGTAGAGACAGATGTTGACAAGCGTAAGGACATGTACAAGGCTGTTCATGCAGCAGGCCTTGATATCAGCTGCGACAAGCAGGATGAAGAGACTTTAAAAAAGTGGGTTGCCATGAATGTCAAAAAAGAGGGAAAAGTAATTTCTCCTATGGCGCTTGCCTTTTTTATCGACAGAGTTGGAACAGATATGGCCAATATTGTAAATGAAGTTGAAAAGCTTATTTGTTATTGTATCGACAGAAATGAGATAACAAAGGAAGATATTGAGGCAGTATGTGCCAACTGGCTGACTAGCAGAATTTTTGATATGACTGATGCCATTGTAGAAAAAAATCAAAAGAAAGCCATAAATCTTTATTACGATTTACTGGCATTAAAGGAGCCTGCAGCAAAGATACAGATGCTGATCATCAGACAATTTAATATCATGCTGCAGGTTAAAGAGATGACTATGGACTCCAAAGACAAGAATTTCATAGCATCTGCCATAAAGCTGCCACCTTTTATTGCTTCAAAATATATAGGATGGGCACAGAGATATAGCTTTGAGGATTTAAAGAAGACTTTGGAGCTTTGCGTTTCCAATGATGAAGCGGTAAAGATGGGGAGGCTTGATCAGAACATAAGCCTAGAGATGATAATAATCAGCTCAACTGCCGCTTAATAGATGGCGAGCAATTTGAAATAATGCTTCATAAAGTTTATACTTGTAAGGTATTTGAATTTTTAGTAATGGGAGGTAGCATCTTTGCGTAGACCGTTGCCACAGGAAATTTACAGACATTTCAAAGGAAACTTATATCAGGTAATTACTATTGCCAGACACTCAGAGACTGGCGAAGAGCTTGTTGTATATCAGGCTTTATATGGAGATTATAAGGTATATTGCAGACCTCTTGATATGTTTACTTCAGAAGTAGACAGGGTTAAGTATCCTGAGGTTAGTCAGAAGATGCGTTTCGAACTTGTGACTGAGTTTGACACCCCAAAAGCTACAAAGGCCAAGGCGGAGCCTGAAACTGTTAAAACCCTGCAGCCTGAAACGACTGCAAAGGAAGTAACAAACGACAATGTTGTTACACCTCAGAGAGATGAAGTATATGACAATACCGGTAAATCTCTTGAGGAAGAGGCAGAGGTTTTGAACCTTCACCCGCTGGTAGTTAAGTTCCTTGATGCCGGAGAGACGGCTGAGAGACTGTCTATCCTTAGCCAGATGAGTCAGATCATTACCAACGATATGATTGATATTATGTCAATGGCTATTGATGTTCAGATTGATGAAGGTGACGTATATCAGAGATTTGATGATTTAAAAACATGTCTTGTTATGAAACAGAGATATGAAGCAACAAGACTTTGATATAAGGCCGGGTGGCTTAAGCATTACAATTACGAGGAGAGATTGAATGAAAATATTATCTATTGCAGTACCATGCTATAACTCAGAAGCATATATGAGCAAATGCATTGACTCACTGCTTGTTGGTGGAAATGATGTTGAGATTATCATCGTTGACGATGGTTCAACTGATAGAACAGCGGAGATTGCTGATACTTATGCAGCAAACTACCCTGAAATTGTTAAGGTAGTACACAAGAAAAACGGCGGACATGGTTCAGCTGTTAATGCTGGTATCGAAAATGCTACAGGCCTTTATTTCAAGGTTGTTGATAGTGATGACTGGGTAAAAGAGATTGCATATCGTAAGATTTTATCGACTCTTGAGGAGCTTATTGGCGGAGATGAGAGACTTGATATGCTCATCAGCAATTTTGTTTACAACAAGGAAAATGAAGACCGTCATAAGGTAATGCGCTATAACAGAATGTTCCCAATTGAGCAGATGTTTACCTGGAAGGATATCAAGAGAATATCCAAGAGTCATTATCTGCTGATGCATTCTGTTATTTTCAGGACAAAACTACTTAAGGATTGTGGATTAAAGCTTCCAGAGCACACCTTCTATGTGGACAACCTCTACGTATTCAATCCACTGCCTTTTGTTAAAAATATGTATTATCTGGATGTTAACTTCTATTATTACTATATTGGACGTTCAGATCAGTCTGTTAATGAAAAGGTTATGCTTTCAAGAATTGACCAGCAAATGAGAGTTAACAAGCTTATGGTTGATTACTATACAGAAAATCTTGGTATGATTCGTTCAGTACCAGAGAGACATAAGTATATGTACAACTATCTTGAGATCATTACAGCTGTTACAAATATTCTTTTGATTCTTGAAGAGAATCCTGAACATCTCAAGATGAGAAAAGAGCTTCTTGAGTACATCAAGAGAAAGAACTATATTCTCTTTATGAAGATCAGATATAGTCTTGAAGGTAACTTTATCTATATGCCAAGCAAGGGTGGCAGAAAGGTTACAAGAGCAGGCTATAAGGTGCTTCAGAAGATTTACAACTTTAACTGATATTATAAAAAAGTAACCCTCAAAGGAAAAATCCTTTGAGGGTATTTTTATGCATTGTCTGGATTTGTTTAGCTCAGTACTCTGGCTCTTCTGACTTCGTGTCTCTGGAGCATTTTCTCAGCAAGCTCTGATCTGTATGCAACCACATACATAACAATTGCAAGGATAAATGCTGTAAGCACATCAAATATGGTATGCTGCTTAATAAACAGAGTTGACAGAATAATCAATGTACAAAGTATATCTGAGCAAAGCTTAATCTGTGGTCTGAATCTCTTTGAATGATGTATGGCAATTGCTACACCAAGAGAATTATAAACGTGAATACTTGGCCATAGATTAGTTGGAGTATCTGTTCTGTATAAGTGCGCCACCATCCTGCAAAAGATGTTATCTCTTGGCATCTGAGCTGGCCTTAGGTACTGAATATTTGGAAACAGAGTAGACACTATAAGGAACAATGTCATACCGGTTATCAAAAATACGCATACTCTGAAATAATCTTCCAAATCGTACTTAAATAAAAAATAACAAACCGGAATCAAAATATAAATGAACCAGCAGAAATAAGGAATAACAAATATTTCTACAAATGGTATCGAATAATCTAAAGGAGTATCCATAACTGTGTAGTGAGTGGAATGGATGTCCTCAATCTTGAAAAACCAAGTCGGATCGTAGCCATGTCGTTCTGTGAGCCAAGGAGTTGTCAGTGAGT
>JAZRKG010000117.1:0-17749 GCA_045646185.1 Butyrivibrio sp. | reverse complement strand
CCATATTTTGCAAGGTTTTCAACTTCGCTCTGTTCAAAAGTTCTAATCATAATTCCGTTTACAAATTCAGAAAGCACCTGTGCTGTATCTCCAATTGTTTCCCCTCTTCCTATTTGTAAATCTTTATCTGTTAAAAAAAGCGCATGCCCACCTAGTTGTAACATCCCCACTTCAAAGGAAACACGAGTACGAGTTGAGGATTTTTCAAAAATCATCGCTAATGTTTTCCCTTTTAATGGTGCATATTCTTCACCTACTGTTGCAGATACTGTTAATGTTGTAGCTTTACCATTACCTTTCAGTAAGTATGTTTCATTGAATTTTGTTGTCTCAGCAACACGATCGATTTCAGTTGTCAACTGTTCAATTTCGTTCTGGATAGATTGACGATCATTAGCACTGTTAGTGCCGTTTGCTGCCTGTACTGCCAGTTCGTTCATTCTCTGTAACATATCATGAACTTCTGTCAACGCACCTTCAGCTGTCTGAACTGCTGATACACCATCATCGGCGTTTGTAGAAGCCTGTGTAAGACCTCTGATCTGCTTACGCATTTTCTCAGAAATTGAAAGTCCAGCTGCGTCATCTGCTGCACGGTTAATCTTATAACCAGATGATAACTTCTCAGTTGACTTTGCCTGTGAACCTGTTGTGATGCCTAACATTCTGTTAGAGTTCATCGCCTGTAAATTGTGTTGTACTACCATAATCTTACCTCCATTTAATTACGCATCCACATCCTTGTGGACGGGTGTAGGTCTTTCGACCTGCATTTAACTGGCTTTGAAGCCATTTTTGAACTTTTCTCAGCTTATAAGCGGTACCATCTCATAAGCTTACATTTTTCCTCACCAGAATGTGAGGATGATGTAAAAATGTTTCTTTACAACTTGTATATCGGAGTCAAATCATAAAACTTAACCCCTTTTACAAAAAATTTTCAAAAAAAATTTTACCTCTCAAAAAGCGCTGCAATTCTGCTCCACCAGTGCTTTCCATTTTTCAAAATCTACTTTTTCTATCACTTTTTCTAAATTAATATTTTTTTCCTGAAGCTGTTCCCAGAAATTATCTCCGTAGTTTAACGCTCCCGTATCACTTACCAGAATGTTGTATAGAGAAGCTTCTGTCGCCTCTCCAAACAATACTCTTAGATATTCAATATAGTAATGCCTGCAGCTGGTATCTATCATTATCCTGGCAATTCTTTCAAAGTTGCCTTTGCTTATCTTGTCACCCTCTGACGCCTTTTCTTCATACTCTTTAATAATATCCACCACTACATCTATATAAATAGACCGCGCCATAATATTTTCAGCAACATCTGCGTACCACTTTTCGCTATCAGACTCTGCCAAAAATCTTACCACCTCAGGCACGTCACTGTCTGAAGACACATACAGATATTGATTTTCCCACTCTATCCTGTCCAAATACTCCTTTAGCGCTTTTTTATCTCCTGCTGCAATTGCCGCTTTTACCATAAACCAGCAGACTTCTTCGTAATATTTTCTCTCAAAAGTCTCATCCAGCAAAAAGCCGCTTTGATCTACAATATCGCTTTCTCTATCCTTCATCAACTCGTAGATTTCAAAATATTTAAGGCAATTCTCAGCCACTTTATCCATATCGCCAAGCGCTATGTAGCTTCTTGCCATGGTCTCATAGACTGTTGCCGTTCCAAGCTCATAGAGTCTCCCGTCGTTCAGAGCCTTCTGCCCCCATTTTATAGCCTCTTCATAGTCATATTCATTGTAACAGCTCTCTATTACAGCCATGTAAAAAGAAGCTATGTCACGGCCTATTACTTCCTTACTGATATTCCTGAAATTGTCAAAAGCCTGATTACAAAAATCCCGAAGCTTCTCGTATTCCTTTACAGACCAGTACTCCTGGACAATATGCATCCACCATCGTAGCTGCCCCGGCTCTTTGATCAGCATTTTTTTCAAAAGATTAATGTTTCTATAATAATGCTTGTACTTGGCCTTATCATCTTCATAGACGTACCCAAAGTGATGCACGTAGGAATGTACATAATAGTAATTATCTGCGAGCGGCTCTATATACTCATGAATCGTGCTTACAAATCTAACGCCCTTTGAAAGCCTGCGCATTCTTGATACATAGTCATCTGAATAGGTAAGACCTGCTGCCTCATGGTAATTTCGCTGCACGTACCAGCAAGCCTCATATTTCTTATATTTTTCTGTGGCAAAAAAGTCCTCGATTTCCGTAGTATCTTCGAACCACTCATCATCGTCCAGATACATGAACCACTTGCCATTTGCATATTTCAGGCATTCATTTCTTGCGGCCGCAAAATCATCAATCCATTTAAAATAAAAAACTTTATCTGTGTATGTTGATATTTCTTCAAAAAGGCTGTCATCTCTGCTGGTTACAACAACTATCAGTTCACTATCCACAGTTTCTCTAAGGTGAGTCAGACTGCTTAAACATTTGTCCAGTGTATCCTTTCTTGAACCCACCAATAGTCCAATAGTTAATAACGGCTCTTTTTTATTCAATTTAAAAAGCTCATTACCCGCCATAGCCTTTTCCTTTTTTGTCGTAAAAAAGATTATTTTATAACTATATAATAATTGTACTCTATTGTCTGTGTTTTTGAAATAATAAACGAAACATAGTATACTCTATTTAAGGACTATTTTTCTATTGAAATTCGTTTATTACGAGGTGCCTATGTCCAACCTGTGTTACTTAAATCAGAAAAATCCTATTCTTTCCATCTCACTTCTTACTTCAAACAGAAAAGATACCATCAGGAAGTGTCTGGATTCTATTACACACCTGCGCCAGACTGTCAGCTCAGAGCTTGTCATTGTGGATACCGGGTGTGATGAAGAAATGCGCAGTATCATAGAAGAGTACACAGACCGCATCGTAAAGTTCAACTGGATTCAGGATTTTGCTGCTGCAAGAAATGCAGGTCTTTTTGCCTGCAAGGGCAAATGGTTCATGTATCTCGATGATGATGAATGGTTCGAAGATACTGAAGATATCGAAGATTTTTTTGTCACCAATAAATACAGATTAGTAAAGGGATGCTGGTACATTCAGCGCAATTACATGGATATGGAAGGCCACCGTTATACCGACGATACCGTATCCCGCATGCTGGAGATTGTTCCAGGTCTTCATTTCAAGGGCTGTATTCACGAATATCTGGATCCTTTTGACGGAGAGTATACCACCGTTAAATCCTACGTTCATCACTATGGCTATATTTTCAAGGATGATGCTGAGCGTTATAAACACTTAAAGCGAAATCTTCCGCTTCTGTACAAAATGATCGACGCTGAGCCAGACGAAATGCGCTGGTGGCTTCAAATTGCTCAGGAATATAATTCCATAAAGGAATATGGCAAGGTAATTGAAGTCTGTGAACAGGGGCTTGAGCATTTCAAAAACTTCAATGACAGATATTCCAACAGACAGCTTGGAAGCTTCTATCTATCTATAGTTGACGCCTGCTATTTTTCCTACGACTACGATAACGCTGTCAAAAATGCAAAGAAAGCTCTTGCTGATAAAAGAATTTCTCTGATGGCCAAAGCTTCGATTTACGAAGCCTTGTGCCGCACCTATGCTCAAAGTGACAATCTCTCGCTAGCCAAGGAGTCTGCCCTAAAGTATTTTGATATTTATGAGCAGCTAAAGGATGATCAGATAGCGCTGGTAGAACAGAGCTATTACAAGATTGAAGAGACTTTTGCCCCTCGCCACATGACCAGCGTATTCTGGATTATGATAAAAGAAGGCATGGAACGCAAAGATGTAGTCCAGATAAGTGAATATTTTGAAAAAATCGACTTCAGCAAGCCTGGACTCCTTCTCTTTGACGAATATACTTTATTTGATCTGATTGATTTTGCAGCCCATGAACCTTTTGATTTGTGGTACACCAAAATGTTTAATTATCTGGCTTGCAGGCAGGATCTCCAGCCACGGATTATTGCCCAGATAAAGCAATATGAAGGCATCGCTCCAGATTCTGAATATTCAGACTCAATCAAGACTCTTTTATCCAGGTATTCCTTTAATGACAAGGCTGCCTTTGAAAATATAATCCGCATTTCTTCATATAATAAGATTGATAATTTCTACATTAACTATATGAAAATTCTCAGCATAAATGTCGAAGAGTCCATGCTCCATGAAGCTTCTGACTATGTCGAATTTGTGCAAAAGGGGCTATCGCAAGACGATGAGTTTTTATTATATAGGAAAGAATACTGGGATATTCTTGAGAAAATAGGCGTTAATATTGGCGCAGTCTTAGAAAACCTGGATTATGAATATTTTGCAAAATGCGTCGACAGACTCTGTGAAAAGACTTGCAGAGAGGACGAGGAGACTTTGATGGAGCTTACGAGATTAAATTTATCTGAGGAATTTAAAAAGGGAATCAGATATAAGTACTATATTTTAAGAACTACTGAAGAAGCTTTCCGAAGAGCTTATGACATTGATGATTACAGTAGGCTCCATGATATGCTTATTTCCTTTATTGATTCGCAGATAGCTTTTTATTCAGAATATTATAAGGATTCTATTTTTACAGAATGCTCTGAAATACTTCCTAAGAGTTGTCAGGCTGCTCTTATACTAAATGAAGCACTTGCTCTTGAGGAGGATGGTAAATATTCTGAAGCTCTTTCAAGATATAAAGCAGCAATAGGAATTCATTCTCCGATAAATGACACCATTCAGAACTATGCACATTTATATGCAGATGCATTAAAAAATAATAGCGCCAGTTCTGAAATGGATATATTGTCCCATCAAATCAAAGCTAATGCCAAAGGCCTTATAGATTCAGAAGATTACACGAGTGCCCTGTCCGTCCTAAATCAGCTAAAGCAAATGCTTCCAAATGATTCAGAAATTGATGAGCTTATAAATCTCTGTAATAAATAAAATAGTTAAGCGCCTGCAGTTTCCTGCAGGCGCCTTCTATTTGTGTTGTTATAATCTGATTATTACTGAAGGAGTGAGAGAACACCCTGTGTACTCTGGTTAGCCTGTGCCAGCATACTCTGACCAGCCTGAGCAAGAATGTTATTCTTACTGTATTCAACCATCTCTTCAGCCATATCTGTATCACGGATTCGTGACTCAGCTGCTGTTGTATTCTCAACTACGTTATCTACATTCTTGATTGTGTGTTCAAGTCTGTTCTGTACAGCACCGAGCATTGATCTCTGGTCTGATACTTCCTGGATAGCATCTGCTATAGCGTCGATTGCGTATGTTGCTGCGATACCACTGTCATCTGCTACGTTCAGATCCTTGATTCCAAGACCTGCTGCTGTCATTGAGCTGATATCTACGCTGATCTTGTTGGTCATATCAGCATCTGCACCAACGTGAAGGTTGAAGTTGAGCTTATCCTTAATTGTTGCATAACCCTTATCAATCTTGAAGGAGATAAGGCCAGTCTTTGTAGATGAGCTAAATACTTCATTAAGGTCATCGCCACTTATAGCAGTTGTTCTATCATATTTACTATCATAAGTTACATTAACCTTCTCTGCTCCGTTAGAGTCTGTTCCAATGAGGTTAGCCTGTGTAAGAGCCTTCATAATAAGGTCAATAGCCTTACCGGATGTGATGATTGAAGAATCTGTATCATCGATTCCATCAGCTGCTGAGTCTTCAATAGCTTTATAAGTTACGCCATTTGCTACTACTGTAGATGTATCGCCTACTATTTTTTTTGCATCTTCTGCTGTATAAACACCAGCTGCATTAGCTACTGTTACAAGTCCATTATATGCATTGTAGTCAGATACGATTGTGTATGACTTTCCATCAATCTTTACTGAAGAAAGGCTTGTTGTAATAGTATCTCTAACCTTATCAGCATTTGTCATACCGATTGTATACATTCTGCCTGCGATATTGATCTGGCTGCCTGCATAAAGTGACTTGGCTGGTATTCTGAAGGTTGCAACCTTAGCTGTATCTGTAAGTGTTCCTTCAAGACCTGCATCATGGCCTGTCATGTAGTGATCTGTTTCTACTGAACCACCCTTTAAAAGGTATGTCTCATTGAACTTTGTTGTCTGAGCTACACGATCAATTTCTGTAGTCAGCTGATCAATTTCGTTCTGTATTGATAATCTATCAGATTGGCTGTTAGTTCCGTTTGCTGCCTGAACTGCCAGCTCATTCATTCTCTGAAGCATGTCATGTACTTCTGTCAGAGCACCTTCAGCTGTCTGCACTGCTGATACACCATCGCTTGCATTTGTTGAAGCCTGATCCAAACCTCTCATCTGCTTACGCATCTTTTCAGAAATTGAAAGGCCTGCTGCATCATCTGCTGCTCTGTTGATCTTATAACCTGATGATAATTTTTCTGTGGATTTTGACTGAGAACCTGTTGTAATTCCTAACATTCTGTTAGAGTTCATTGCCTGTAGATTGTGTTGTACTACCATAATTTAAACCTCCATGTAGGAATGCACCCTTGCATTTCCTCTTCTCGTTAATTTGTTAGCTACGCTTAGTTTCTTTGCGTGTGGATCCATCCACTTTACTAACGAGCGTCCTCGTTGCACCCTCCATGGTGTTTATATAAGTTCTTTAGACTAGAACTTTTTCTTTACACCTAATATATCGAAACGATTTTTCAAAACTTTAGCCTCATTTACAAATTTTTTTAAATTTTTACTTGACTTGTATTTTCAAAAAAAGAAAAATCTCAAAAAACTAAGTCCTGCAAGGATTTCCGGGTAGGTCGTTTTTTGAGATTTCTTATTTATAAATTATTTTTTTGCCAAACTAAGGTCTTAACTGCCCTTATTTATTTATGAAATTTTATTTCGGAGCAAAAATTATGCTTTTTTATTTGATATATTACTATCGTATTATCGTTATTAGTTTTTCTTATCTATAAATTGTGGCATGATTATTTTTGATTTACTCATGGTTTCATAATAACTATAAGCCACATCATTTCCCTTCTGGTTGGTTCGGATCTCATTGCGCTTATCTCTGAAATATTTTTCTGCCAGGGCCTTATTTCTTATCTCTTCTGCTTTAATTGTGGTGCTAAGCTCTGTAATATTTCTTATAAGCTCCTGCATAGTCGCAATTTCTGATTTGTATTTATCCTTGTTATCCTGCAGGTCATTCTTTACATGTTCATATAATGAATCAAAACCCTCATTCAACTTATTTATTTTTTCAATTAATTCAGCTTTTTCTTCCACAGACTTTCTAAAGGAATCCACATCAGCTTCACCTGGTACTGACAGGATTTCTTTTTGTCTGGTATTTTCATCAGTAATCTTAGTCAGAACGTCTATTTTGTCGTTCAGACTTTTTATCATCATATCAAGGTATGTCTCTGTCACTTGCAGCACCTCCCGATATATTATCGTTAATCTGATACTATATATCGATTATACCATTCATTGTTAACAGTTAAAACAAAAAGAATGTTTATTGCGACAATCTCTTTTTAACATAATAAAAAAGCGCTAACCGTTTGAGAAATCACCTCATTTGCTAGCGCTTTACCTTTATTATCTCTAATTAAGCTGTTGCTGTTTGCCTGGCAGACCCCTTCGCGAGATTCATAGCCTCTTTCCAGGTATCTCTCATTGTATGCAGATGCTTATTTACTTCATTCATATTGTCCATTGCATGTTCTCTATGAAGATCTGCATCTACAAGTCTTCCCAGTAGGTATTTATATACATTCTCAAAATCTTTTGCTACCGGGTATTTCATATCAAGAGTATTATTCAGGTAATCGACTATATTTTCAACCTTAAGGAGATAGGTTTCAAATTTTCTGGCATCGTCTTTTTCCAGACCCATGATAGCGATATTAGTAAACTTAATAGCCCCATCATACAACATAAGAGTCAGCTCTTCAGGCTTGGCCGTCAAAACCTTGTTGTTATTATATTGATTTAGCTGTTTTGCATATGGATTATTCATAGCTGGCATATTATGGTCTCCTTTCAGCTTATAAGTCCGCTTAAAGCACTGGATGAACTATCAAGCTTGGACAAAGCAGTTTCCATTGAAGAGAACTTATCATAATAGTAATCTTCAAGGTCAGTCAGCTCCTGCTGAGCATCTTCGAGCTGTGTATCATAGCTCTTGTACTGCTTTTTCATAAGCTTATCGTCGTAAATCGTGAAGGAACTACTAAAGTCTGTTGATTTCATTAAATCACCAAACTTGCTATACAAAGTAGAGGATAGCTGTTTGAAGAAGTCTGCTACCATATCCGGATCAGACGCTATCAGCGCACTCAATTTGTCCTCGTTTGATGAAACTGTATCATCATCAGAATCACCATCGATATGATATACACCACGTTCATTTTCATCTGTGCTAAAATAGCTTGCTGTCGCTATTCCAAATAAAGATAATGATCCAATAACGGATTCACCATTTTTATTTGTAATTCCGTAGGTAGATAACATGATACTCTTCATTGCCTGCCTTATCTTACCTACAGTAGCATCTTTTGACAGAAGTCCTTCATCAATCTTGTTGTTCCATTCTTCGATTTCAGTTTCTGTCATTTCTTCTTCCTGCTCTGCAGTCAGAATGTCATAGTCGTCCGAACTATCAGCATTGTAGAGTGTATCCAGTTCTTTAATTAGTTCGTTATATTCTGAAACGAACTTTTTTATCATGTCATAAACACCACTAGTGTCGCTCTTGGTGTTAAGGATTACATCTGTTGCTGTCTGGTTTACTGTAATAGTAAGTCCATTGATTTCAAACGTATTGCTGTCGCTGGTATAGGTTACTCCATTCAGTTCTATTTCCGCGTCGTTTCCTTCCTGGTAAGTCGCAATGCGTTCACTGTTATATGCTTCATTATTTGCAATATCATACCAGCCATTCATTGTTGACAATCCAAGCATGGAAAGTGCACTAGGAGCAAGGTAGGTGCCATCGGAAATTTCATTAGCAAATACATTTCCGTCCTGATCAGTTGTATATCCATACGGAGCTTCCTGTATAAAGAAGTTCTGTTCTGCACCTGTCTCAGCAGAAGCAAGGTAGAATCTGTTGTTTGTGGTATCAAAGCTTGCATTTACTTTGTATCCACTATCTGACTCAGCATTATTTATCTTATTTACAAAAGCCTGAATTGTATCTGTTGATGAAACGTCAATATCTACATATTCATTATCTGAGGTATCATCACTCTTGGCTCCAAAGTATATTCGCATTTTGCCAGATGATGTCACACCTAGTGTAGACAAAGTATCAGTCATGGATATTGAACTTTCATCAGCTTTACTTACCTTGCCACCAGTTAAGTAACCACTCTTGGCAAGTTTGTTGATATTCATTGTCTGCTGAGCGTTCATTGCACTGGAACTGGTAACAACTGTTGCTGCATCGCTGTTGCTGACAGTTGTTGTCTTCTTATTAAATGCGCTGTCAAAACGCAACGTGCTAAGTGAACCTTTATAAAAAGATACAATCTTTGTATTCAGCTCTTTCCATTTATCCTGCTTTTTCTCAAGCTTTTTCTGATCACTTTTAATCTTGTCAACCTTAGTCTGTTTAGTTTTAACAAGCTCAGTGATTATGGATTCTGTATCAAGGCCGGAATTCATACCGGTTATTCTTATAGTCATAGGCTACTCCTTTTCTCGCCATAGCCCTGGCAATATACTTCTTAGGCCTATGCCAAAAACATAAGCCTACGCCTGGTTCTTTTTTTCCAAAAAGAAATATTAGCGTTTCTCGTCGACCAATAAGCCTGCAAGTTCCCAAGCCTTTGCAATCATATCCAAAGTCTTTTCAGGAGGCAGTTCTTTGATTACCTTCTTGGTTTCTTTGTCTACGATCTTGATAGTTACACGGTTTGTATCTTCGTGTATGCCAAATACAGCTTCAGAAGTATTGATCATCTTTTTGTTCATCTCTGAAACTGCTGCCATTATTCGCTCATTTTCCTGCTTGATATATTCTTCGTTATCCTGAGCTGTTTTAGCTACAGACTGTGATTCTGTATTAGCTTTTTTGCTCTCGCTTGGAACATATTCAGCACTCGAGTTATTATTTACATTTACTTCAGTTCCGCTATTTTTATTGGTCTCACCTTCTGAAGGAAATGCCACTACGCGCTCAGTAGCTGGAGCACTTGGTGTAATAGGTTTAATTGAATTGTAGTTGTTATTAATTGCTTCCATAGCCATTTCTTTCTCACCTCCATGTGTTTCTTCTCCGGGTGTCCTCACCCAGCTATTTAAACAATGTACTACGTTAAGCCTTCTAATTATTGTCTTTTTGTCATTTGATACAATAAGTCAATTAATCATTTCTTACTCTCTATATCGTAGAAATTTTCATTAACTTTAGGATTTGGAGAAAATTTTATAGAAATTTTAGGAATTATATTTGAATGTTTTTGTAATAGAAGTATTAGAGTAAATAATTTTCGATTGTTCTTTTAGATTGAATCATCAGAGTAAATATTTTTCTATTGTTCTTCTTACTTGAAATCATCAAAGTAAATAGTTTTCTATTGTTCTTTTTATAGAAGATACACCCAGAGGAACTGCTGCTGTTTCCATCGTAATTATCAAATCATCTCCAAGCCTGTATCCGTTCTGCTCATATTTATCCAGCCTAAACAATGCATCCTCAACATAGCCTTCATCACCCATTTTTCCCAGATGTTCCCAGACTATCTCTTTTCTTTTTCTTACGTTTAAAACTGTAAAGTCCGGATAAGCTATCCCATTATAGTAGCCCTTTAGCTGTATTGGATACTCATAGCGATAGGGTATCCCCATCTTATAAAGAGTATTGGCAATTATAAGCTCCGACTTGGATCTTACTTTCTCTCCTTTTTCCGTAATAAAGTCCGTTGACATGTCTTTTATATCTTTTCCGATGTATTCAACGCTTTCCCATTGTCTGACGTATTCGTCATCCGGTAGCATGATTGGGGTGATAAGAGGCTGTCTCCTTGTATTAACATTAAAATATATTTCTTCGCACTTTTGCTTGTTAAATTTATTTTCAAATTTATTTATAAGTTCCAATTCACACGTTGCAGTTTGATCTACTGCCTTGAAATATTCCTTCTGAGCTATGGCTTTAGCAATATTTATTTCTTTTTTCTTTAAATACTTACCATTCTTATCCTTAGGATCAATTCGGATATAATATTGATCGTTTCCACAATTATTTATGATATGTAAATGACCTTCAGGGCTTTTATTTACCTGTTTCTTACATATTTTTACAACTTTTTCTAAGTATTGTTTTCTATTAGCAAGACTTTGTGAAATATCTTCTATGTAGGGTCCCTTTATACTTAGGCCTTTGTCAGCAAGATTATTCTTGTTCGCATGAATATTCTTTTCTGGATGATTATTCTTGTCTCCGCTTGTTTTTTGTGTCATTTCAGTTTTTATTTCATCTTTTCTATTTCTGTCATTTTTTTCTCGCACAATTATTTCTCCTTTTATTTTTTACAGTATGCATAGACTTTTTACTTTTGTCTCAGATTTCTATGCATATTATTCCTGAGAATTTTCACATTTTCTCTTTAATGCATAGAGTTAAAACAAATATCGCTTAAAGTCTATGCATCGCATTCTACTTCATGATTCAATTATTCTTATTTATGCATATACTTATCAGGATTATTCCTGGTGGTATATGCATTTTTTACCTTTTAAAGAAAAAAGAATTCGAATTTTGCATATACTAGCTCGTTTTTTTGGCTAAAGTATATGCATTTTCCTCAAAAGCACTTTTTCACCATATTTTTCCTGCATAGACCTTTACATTATTTTTCGCAAATCTATGCATTTTCTTTCAATTTCTATAAATTCGCCTTCCGTACTCCTCCTATTACTATTTCATCAAAACACTCAAAAAACTCTGGAATTCTCTTAAGCTGATTAGCTTCCCGAATAAAACTCAGAATTAAAAAGAAAAATTCTCTAACTTTTCGAACTCACCAATTATAATTATCATCCAAAAAATAGTCAAGTCCTGCTTAAACTCCACTGTGGCCACAGTCTTCAGCATCACCACAGCTTGCCTCACTTATACTCTATAACTTCAGCAAACCCTGCACATAAAAACTCCCGCGCAGCCTGCGCGGGAGTTTTCGCCATATATTCCATTATAAAACCATTAAAAACAAAATTATTAAATAATACTTCTATTATATAAATACATAAAACCTATTCTTTATGCCATCATCACTGACCAAGGAGCTTCTTAAGTTCATCAACACCAGCCACATCTGTAGCTTCCTGTGATTCCTTGTTCTCCTGCTGGATCTGAAGATATACCTCTTTACGATAAATTGGAACTTCCTTTGGAGCGGCAATACCGATTTTGACCTGGTCGCCTCGGATATCCAATACAGTAATCTCAATATCGTTATTTACGATGATAGCCTCATTCTTTTTTCTGGATAATGCTAACATATTTGCCTCTTTTCCTCTTGACGACTAGTTATTTTGTTGCAGCTTTTCTCTGTTCCTGAAGATAATCATAAATAGGATACTTAACCAAGTACTCCTCATCATCAATGATTACCTGTGCAGCCTTACATACTTCAGAATTGATAATGATAGGTCCCTTCAAGTTAACTGTCATTTTCTTAAGATCGCTAGGCACAGTCACTGTAACAAGAATCAGCAAATCTTCCTCATCCAAAGGGAACATATCACTGATCTCAGTTCTATCAATAGGAATGCTATATCCTGGTTTCACCAAAAGCGGATCTAGAACAGGCAATGCAAACGTAGGCTCATCTATTGATTGCAGCCATCTGATAGTGCTGGACTCTCTGTCTGCATCATGAATAAGCGTGAACCTGGTCATGTCTGGGAAACCAATGATTCCTTTTGGGAACTCAATGATTTTAGAATCATCAATTTCAATTTCTCCAAAAATTCTCGTCGTTAGTTTCATTTCGTGGCCTCCATTGTCACTAATAATATTATAACGTTTATTTAAATCTTTATCAATCCTTTCCAACTGCATTATTACTAAAAAATCACTATCGTTTTTACGTTTCCAACTTCCTATTATAAATAGTTGAGAAGTGTAGTCTGAGCAACCTTTGCCGTTGCCATAAGTGATGCCTGATAGGTAAGCTGTGCTGTTGTCAGCTGTGTTGCTACCTCTGCCATATCAGAATCTTCATTTTCTGATTGCAGTGTTTTAAACGTAGTGCTTTGAGACTGGAGTCTCTTCTGAATCAATGACAATCTCTTGGATCTTGTACCATTATCTGTAACTGCGATATTGGCTGTATCCAGAGAATTTTGAACGCTTGTGATCTTGTTCTCGAAAGCTTCCTGAATCTCTTCTCTAAGATAATTGTATGCTTTCTGCGATGCATCTATCTCTGTCTGAATCTGAGCTTTTTCCGTTTCATCTGTTGTACTTTCAAGCTTATTCTTCAAAGTATTCATAACGGTATTTAACTCATTCATCTTATCCATTATTGCTTTAAGATCTTCCACATCTCTCTTTACATCTGTGGTAAAAACAGCATCTGCTGTTGTATTTACAACAATTGACTGGTTGTATCCTACATCATAGGCCATATCACTTGCTGAGCTTCCGCCATTATATATGATTCCCTCTGAATCAGTGCAGGCAAACAGGTTTTGAGGTCTGATATCACCTTTTTCCCATTCCTTCTTGTCATAAACAACATCTATGCTATTGGCATTTCCAATAGCTTTTAAAGATGAAAGTCTTTCTTTAAGACTATCACTTATCAGAAGTTCGCCTGTGTCTGCATTTAATACCATTGAAGTTGTATTATTAGCAAGAGCTGTATAGTAACTATCAATATCAGATTCGCTGGTTGTGCTGTATATTATATTGCCTGGCTCTATATCCATCGAATACTCTGTATAAGATGAATACACACTACCATTTGAAGTAACCTGAATAATTGTAGATGTATCAATAGTGTTGTAGGTCGTTACTTCATTTCCTTCATCATCTAATTCGGTTCCAAGCGGATAAGTGCTTTTAGCATCCTCAGAAAGCAAACTGGTAAAAGTAAATGTTCCATCACTATTTACAGTTATTGATTTAGTTGTACTGTTTGCATAATTGATGGTGTACTGCTGCCCTATAGCTCCAAGAAGAGGAATAGTTGTAGAAGAATCTGCTCCATCTGAATATGCCAGAGTTGAAATGCTTGTAGTCTCTAACGCTGCAACAGCTTCGTCGACTGAAGAAGACATATCAGAAATTGCACCGTCCTGAGTTACTGTAAATTTATAGGTTGTTGTAGTATCATTACCACTCTCATCAACAAGAGTACCTGTGACTGTATAATATCCGTTTGTTCCTGTGGTTCCTGTAAAAATAGCTTCATATCTGATGCTGGTTCCATCTGTATTTGGTACAGTTACTGTATAATCTTCTGAAACAGGCACATAAGCTGCATGTTCTACGCCATCATCATCAGTAAAAGTAAGATTTACAACAGTAAGATTTGTACTTGTAATAGAAGAAGTTGCCGGCTGAGTCAGATTTTCTCTAAACTTAAGAGTAGCTATATTTCCATCATCTTTTGCATAATCAAGAGTGTTATAGGATAGTCTGATCTTTCCAACTGTAACTTCCTGAATATCTATTTCTGAATTAACTTCAGGATATGTTATAACATCATTGCCTTCATCATCCGTAGTGGTTGTTGTGGTAAGAACATTGTCTGCACTAAGCTGATGCAGATTAAGTACCCTCTTTGAAGTACCAACATCACTTGCTGAAAACTCGTCATTTATATCATAAAAACTTGCTGTTGTATTCTCTGTATAAGTCAGACTCGTGTCAGTTCTATATCCTGTAAAAATATATCTTCCAGCATAATCAACATTTCCTGTTGAATAATATTCATCAGAAAGTGCACTGAGCTGAGTAATTATAGTATTAAGATCATCGATAGTAAGATCCTTGTTGGCTCCTTTATTTACCTGCTGTATTGCATCTGTAAGAATATCTGTAATTGTTGAAAGCGAATCTTCTGTAACATTCAGCCAGCTTTCTGCATCCTTGGCATTTTTTTCATAATATTGTGAAAGCTGAGAAACATTACTGCGAAGTCGCAGTGCTCTGATAGCAATTACCGGATCGTCAGATGGGCGTGTGATTTTTTTGCCCGTTGAGAGCATTGTATTTAAGGTATCTTCAGCAACCTTATTATTATTAATATTGTACAGGGAGTTGTTGTTCATTATCTTATTTGTAATTCTCATAGCCTGACTCCGATATAATTTCCGACTATCCCTGTCTTAAATCTTTATGCACCTTCCTTTGTGCACAACATTTCCTACATATATATCGACACTTTTTGCTCAAAGCTTAAAGGACTTTTATTTCTATTTTTGTAAAAAAATCATCTTAGGCCCAGACTATATCAAACACCAGTCTGCTGAATCAATCTGTCATATACTTCTGAAAAAGTCTGAATCATCTTTGATGCCAGATTATATGAATTCTGGAATTTAACAAGATTAACAGCTTCTTCATCTTCATCTACGCCAGATATTGATAATCTCTGGTTCTCAATAGTATTGGCAAGTGCGGTATATGTTTTTTCCAAAGTAGAAGAATTACTTGTATTCAAAGTAATGTCTCCAAGAAGCTTATCCAAGAATTCTCCACTGGTTGCTCCACGGAAAATCTGATCCTGTGAAAGCATGTCATACAGCTTTTTAACATTCAAAAATTCGTCTGCGCCTTCTGTAAGATCAGCCTTTGTAGCCAGCAAATCTGCATTTGCCAAAAGCGCTGAATTCACATTGAAGTTACTTGCTGTAATTGAATAATAACCTTTATTTTCAGAAAGACTTGTCAACTCTGGGAAAGAATACTGTGCGTTTGAATCTGTATCGCAGTCTCCGGTAAGCATATATACTCCAGTCAGACTGTCTGAAGTATATCCTGATGTCATAATATTGTTTACAGCCGAAGCCAGCTTTCTTACAAATTCATTCATCTGCCTCATATAATAAGGAATTCCCTGATATGAATAGTAAGAACCAACCTTTGCAGTTTTGCCTACTGCAGGCACTGTAGATGCAACGCTATCAGCACTAATGGTAAATGTATAAGTTGAGCCGCCATCATATGCCCACTCTGTAAATTCATAATACTTACTTCCAACCATTATCTTGCCTGCTTCAGGAAGAATACACTTTGACATATCCTGAAGATCTGAAGAAGATACAACTACAGACATGGTGACTGTGCCATCACTATTCTTTTTAGTTGTGGTAACATCTCCGTTAAAATAAGAGCCATTATTACCGTCACGCATTTCAATGAGCCCCTGGAGCTCACCGCCTATAAGCTGATTGTCCATCTTAAAATCTGACAAAAATGACAGATCATCGCCTTCCTTGTACTTGGAATTAGCCCACATGATATCATAAAGACCCGTGATATCAGTCTGATTAACCTTGGAATCAGAATCCCTTGCAACGCAAACCAGCTGCTTGTACTCATAGGTATCAACCAGCTCCTGTCCACCTGCTATAAATATCTGAAAACGTGTTGCTCCTGTTTCTCTGTCAGGATCATTTTCATCAACGACTTCAGTTTCTTTTGTTTCAACATCTACATATTTTGACAACTCATCAATCAGTACATCTCGCCTGTCTCTAAGCTCATTTGCTGTCGACCCCTGCATCTCAATAACGTTTATCTGTTGATTTATGGTTGCTATATCTCTTGCTATTGCGCTTATGTTGTCACACAAAAGTTTAATTTCACTATTTAAATCAGACTGCTCTTTTTCCAGATTTCCTGACAGATTGTTAAAATAATCCGTCAGCTGCTTTACGCTTGCAACATAAGTAGTCTTTGTTTCTGTTGTTCCTGAAGCTGTAAGCACAGACTGAAGTGCTGCCTGCATATTGTTAAAAAGAGTACTGAATCCGCTGGTTCCATCGTCATTAAGATAAGTCTCTATCAGCGAATTGTAGTAATTCTTCTGTTCCTGTTCGCCGAGATAAGTCTGATTTGTACGATATTTATTGTCATAAAACTGGTCTCTGATACGCTCAATTGCTATGGTATCAACACCGGCACCGGCTGTTCCATAAGTGGTAAAAACTCTCAGTGCGTTGGAAGCCTGTTGTTCTACTGCCTGTCTGGAGTATCCATCAGTATTGGCATTTGCAATATTATTAGCTGTTGTATTAAGTGCCGCATTGGCCGCTCTAAGTCCAGAGCCTGCAATATTAAGTCCAAAAAAGGTTGATGGCATAGGCTTTTCCTCCTTATGATCCAAGTGCAGTTACCAGATGCTCCAGCATTTCTGATACAACGTTTATATATCTGCTGGATGCGTTAAATGCATTTTGGAACTGAATCATAAATGAAAGTTCTTCATCACTGGATACACCGTGAATTTCTTCTCTTGCTGAAGCGATTGTATCTACTGTTTTTTGCTGGCTTTCACTGATACTGTTATATACACTTCCTGAAGTAGCTACCTGAGATACCAGCATGTTGTAATATCCTGTAAAATCGGTTGTTGTAGCAGTATTAGGATTTAATGTATATATGCTGTTTGTAAAAGCAGCCTTAAGTCTTGTCATTGTTTCTGTATCTTCACTACCATCCTCAAGTCTGTACTCCAAAAGAGTTGGTGTCTGAAGATAATAATCATTGATTATTGTGTTTTTAATTGTAAAACCTGTAAGATTTTCTCCTGCAAGATGATTGT
>JAZRKG010000116.1:0-9251 GCA_045646185.1 Butyrivibrio sp. | reverse complement strand
AAAATGTTACTACACAGATAATAATCGCAATAATATTGATAATTACGGAGTAAAAAAGATTACCCGCAGATTTTTTTATCTTTTTATTCATACTGTTCTCCTACCAAATAGATGATTCTGTAATCTTGCTACTGATTTTATTTGCTACTACTACCATTATCAGTGCTACCACAGATTCAAATAATCCTGCCGCTGTAGAAAGACCAAAGCTGTTTTGCATAATACCCAGCCTATATGTATAAGTTCCAATTACATCAGCTGTGTTATAAGTTGAAGGCTGATACAAGAGCATTATTGCTTCATATCCAACCTTGATAATGCTTCCCAGCTGTAATATCAGCATTACCATTATGGTAGGAAGAATCCCAGGAATTGTTATATGTATAATCTGTTTAAACCTTGAAGCTCCTTCCACACTTGCTGCCTCATACAGCGCTGTATCTATGCCCATGATTGCCGCAATATAGACAATTGCATTAAAACCAGCGTTTTGCCAAAGTGTCATTATTATGTAGATTGGCCTGAAGTATTGCTCTTTAACTATGAAATATACTGAGTCAAATCCAAACTTATTCAAAATAAGGTTTATAACACCAGTAGTTGGTGATAGAAAATTGATTACAATTCCTACAACCGTTACTGTTGATATAAAGTAAGGAATGAATGTTATTGTCTGAGTTATCTTACTTAAACATTTGTTTTTTACTTCTGTAATCAAAATCGCCAACAGAATAGGAATTGGAAAAGTAAAGCATAATTGTAAAAACCCTATTATCAATGTGTTTTTTAGTGCTCTTGGAAAGTCTGCTCCTGTAAATAAAGTTTTGAAATTATCAAAGCCAACAAACGTACTTCCTTCGAATCCCTTAAAAACATTAAAGTTGTAAAAAGCCATCCGAAGTCCTGTCATTGGAATATAGGAGAATAGAATTATCCAGATCACACCCGGAATTAAAAGGCAAAGTAATTGCCAATCTATTTTTCTTTTCTTTTTCATACTGTCTCGTCCTCCCTTCATCGCTTGCAAATTTGTTTTAACATATCCCCAGAACTCCTGTATATTTCCAATTTTTATTTGATATTCATTTTTTCAGATGTTCATTTTTTACGCCAAATAAAAAAAGCACATCTACGTGATGTGCTCTTTTTGTGGTTACCATTTACCGCCTGTGACTGCAAATAATAACCGCTTTATGAGGGGTTGATCGACCTGCATTGGGTATTTACAGGTCAACGAGGTAATATATATTGCTACCGATTATATAATTCTAGCCAGTAGCGTTTACTGATTCTCTCAGTAAATTTTGCATATAAAGCTGTGGTGACATACCTACATGTTTCTTATATGCTCTAATAAAACTGTTGGCGCTATTAAAGCCAACAAGTTCTGCTAGCTCATTTGTTTGAATAGTGCTATCTTCTTTTTGTATTTCGATAGCTTTTTCTATTCTATATGTATTCAAATAGTTTTTGAAATTTTCATGCGTGATTTCTTTAAATAATGTGCTGCACTTCTGTGGTGACATGCCAAGCCAGGAGGCAATGTCATTAAGCATAATATCCTTCATATAATTCGAATGAATATACTCAAGCATGTTATCTATTATTTCGTTCTGCTTTGTATCATGCCTTGCTTTCAAAGCACTTATAATGTCATCGATAGTATCTCTTACTTCATAAATAATAGTGCTTTCATTACATTCTTTCGCCCACTGGACAAAATCTATGTCCTTTCCCAAAAGCTGAAGCGGCGTAAGCTTTAATTCTGAGAATATCCTGTTAACAGTATTTATTAGAGCCAAAACATAGTTCTCGGTCATTTTCGGAGAAACATCCTGGTTTCTGAAATTTTCTCTTGTTAACTCATCAAAAATCTGAATAGCTGAATCATCACAGTTTAATACTGCATGTATCAGCTTATACTCTAATGCTATTGGATAATGATATTCTTCTATTTTTTCTTTCGGACAGCTATTATAAGAGAGAATATTTTTGCCTTCAAATAGATATCTACTCTCTATAGTCTTTGTAGCTTCACCATATGCTACATGAAGTTCATTCTTTCCAGAATGAATGTTGCTTATTGCAGCAATACACTTTTCATCAGCAAAGATTTGATCTATTACTAAAGCGGAAAAATCCTCCGCTTCCTCATATAAATTAGTCTTAAGAAGAATGGCTATGCGTTCACCAGGTAAATCAACTGCCAGCATCTTACTATTATCCTGCATCAGGGATTTTATCTCTGTTTTATTAGTAAAAATCTCCGAGCTATCAAGACCTTTAGCCATCTCAAAAACAACTAAAATAAAATCTTCCAATTTATCATTAAATTCAATGTCTCTAACTCCAAATAAATATGAACGATAAACCTGTTCCTTACTTTGCACACTAATTTTGCTTATTGTCTCTTTCATTCTTCCATTGATAAGTTTCAACTCTAAAACATTACTTTTTAAAAGTTTAAACTCGTCAATTACTTTTTCATCATTGCTGTTGTTTATCATCAATTCATTCAACAGACTTTCTATAGGTGCATATATTTTCTGTGAAAGTATGGAAAAAGACAGCGATAACAATATAGAACATGCCAAAAAGAAAACCACTGGTATAAGCAACTGCTTAATATCCATTATTGTTGTAAGATAAACATAATTTAGTCCACCATCCCCAACACTTTTTGATATTGCCCTGACAAGGCCATTTTTCCAAATATTTCCAGTAGAATGCATAGCCTCTTCTACCAGGTCATCATCATGAATATTTGTATTGATTACAGTATCGCCATATGTAATGATAAAGCTTTCGTTAACAATATTAAAAGACTTATCCGAAATGCTTACAAAATATATTATGCTACTGGTCCCGTAAGTCTGCCCAAATAATATAAACTGATTCTCTTCATCCTGAGTCATCTCTCCCGGAATAAGATATTCGCCAGTTCTTTGAACTATATTGATACATTCATTTAAATCTTCCTCGGACATATGAAGAATGCTACTGCACAATAGCTCAAGAGTGTATGTTCCCTTATCATAAAATGCCATCTCCGTATCCGAATCTATGCGCCACATTCCAACTGTGAACGAATCATCCTGAAGCCAGGCATACTGATTGTCCAAAGTTTTTTTAAGCATATACATCGCGTATCTTTCTTCAGGCAAAGATGTTGCATTGGCCCAGTCATATGCTTCCTGACTATATCTTAGATTATTGATCATCTGCCGCGAAAGCTTTAATGTCTGAGATAGCTTATTAGCAGATTGTGCCGCTTCAATGTTGGCTAAGTTATAACTCAGGTTATATCTGTTTGAGAAAAGAATCATCGACATTAGTAGCGCAAGCAAAACTGCCACCAACATCGATATTCTTACAAATAAACTGCGATATTTAAAATTGTATTTCTTCATAAAAACACCATAAACCACAAATAAAAAAACTTCATAGTTGAACCAAATGGGGCAGATATAGTAAAATTCTAAAATCAGATAGACACAATATCAATGTACAAAAATCGTAAATTTGAGAATAAATTCACACGAGGATAAAAAGTGGGAAATAAAATTGATTTAAGAATTTCAAAGACAAAGAACAGTCTCTATGAAGCATTTATCGAGCTTATCCAAAAAGAAGCCTATAGCGAAATAACAATTTCTCAAATTGCCGCTACTGCCAGGATAGACAGGCGTACCTTTTATCTTCATTACTCATCTATTGATGATTTGAAAGCAGAAATGCAGGAACGCGCCAGAAAAATGATAATACACGAAATGGAGACTCGTGGAAATTACCGTCTTGAAACTTTCATAGATAGTATAAATAAGATACTCGAAAACAAAATTGATTTTTATACAGCTATTTTTAAGGATCCTGAATGCGACACATTTATACAGGAGTGTGTGGATTCTCTTGCACACTGCCTTTATACTACATACAACGAAAGCAATTTATCTGAAACCTCTAAAAAGTACTATTCCTACTATATAGCGAGCGGAGTAATCGGCATGTATGTAAAGTGGCTTAGAAACGAAAAAGAAAACCTTGATATAAAAGCTTTCTCGGATATCGTTAAAAAAACAGTGCTTGATAGCAGTAAAATTCTCTAAGCTTATCAAGGTCCCTGGGGGCTGGGTCAATGTCATTTAAATCAGAATATCTGCTATATAACTCATGTTATATTTGTTGCTGTTTCTAAAACACAATATTAGTGAAAGAATAATAATTATGAATATTTTAAATGTTGAAAACGTATCAAAATCATATATGTCAAAGCCTGTTCTAAGCAATATTTCTGTAGGAATAAGCGATACAGATAAAATCGGTGTGGTTGGTACAAACGGAACAGGTAAGTCTACCCTTCTTTCCATAATTGCAGGTACAGTCACACCTGATGCCGGCCAGGTAGTGGTAAGTAATGGACTTCGTATTTCATATCTGCCTCAGAATCCTGTCTTTGATATGAACAAGACCCTTATAGAGAACATTGCCGAAAAAATATATGCAGGTGATGATCATTGGGATAAAATGGGCGAAATTAAGGCTAATCTGGCAAAGTTTGGAATAGATGATCCTGATTGCAGTCCAGTAATTTTATCTGGCGGGCAAAAGAAAAGAGCTGCTCTTGTAGCAGCAATTATGACCCCATCAGATCTTTTGATATTGGATGAGCCAACTAACCATCTGGATTCCGATATGATCGAATGGCTCGAAAACTTCCTGCAGCATTTCAGGGGCGCTCTGCTTATGATTACTCATGACAGATATTTCCTTGATGAGGTAACAAATCAGATTCTGGAAATAGATAAGGGAAGCGCATATCGCTATGAGTCCAACTATTCGGGCTTCCTTGAATTAAAGCAGCAGCGACTTGATTTTGAGCAGGCCGCAGAAAGAAAAGCAGCAGCTCTTTATAGAAAAGATCTTGCCTGGATGCTGAGAGGTGCACGAGCACGTTCAACCAAGCAGAAAGCCCATATTCAGAGATTCGAAGAGCTCAGAGACAGAAAGCGCCCTGAGGAAGAAAGACAGGTTATGCTTAGCTCCCTCCCTACAAGAATGGGTAATAAAACCATAATTCTTGAGGGCATTTCCAAGTCTTATGAAGGAAAGACTCTATTTAAGGATTTTTCATATATATTTGGAAAGCTTGACAGAATTGGAATTATTGGTCCTAATGGCTGTGGCAAATCAACACTCCTGAAATGCCTTATTGGTCAAGTAACACCGGATACCGGTACTGTCGAAATTGGTCAGACAATCAAGATAGGCTACTTTGGCCAGGAAAATGAAGCCATTGATGAAACCAAAAGGGTAATTGATTATATAAGAGATACTGCCGAGTTTATCAGGACCTCCGAAGGTCTTACTTCAGCATCTGTTATGTGTGACAGATTCCTTTTTAACCCGGAAATGCAATATGCTCCTATTTCCAAGCTCTCTGGTGGTGAAAAAAGACGTCTTTACCTTTTAAGAGTGCTTATGGAGCAGCCTAATGTCCTTATATTGGACGAACCTACCAATGACCTGGACATTCAGACACTTAGAATTCTCGAGGATTATCTGGACGAATTTGCCGGTATTATCATCACTGTAAGTCATGACAGATATTTCCTTGACAGAATAGTTACCAGAATCTTTTCTTTTGAAAAAGATGGTAGTCTGTATCAGAGTGAAGGTGGCTATTCTGACTTTTTGGTACACAAAAATGAAGCTGGTGGAACAAATAGTAACAATGCTACTACTAGTGAAAAGAGCTCTTCTTCAGAAAGCAAAGCATCCAAAAATAATTACCGCGCTCCAAGAGAAAAGACCAAGCTGTCCTTTAAGGAGCAGAAGGAATACGACAATATAGAATCAGAGATTGAGCAGCTTGAGGAAAAGAGTTCCCAGCTTGAAGCACAGATCCTGGAGGCAGCTACAGACTATCCAAGACTAGTAGCCCTTAGTAAGGAAAAAGAGGAAGTTGACGCCGAGATAGAGAGAAAGATGGACCGATATGTAGAGCTTCAGGAAATGGTTGATTCCTTCCAGTCTGACAAATAATATTTTGATAAAACAAATCGCAAAGGCTGAAGAAAAGTAATTATACTTTATTCCGCTCTTTACGCAAAAAAGCTGACACTTTCTGCGCAGAATAATCGCAGAAGTTCTCAGCTCAATAGGCGGTTTAAGCAGTCGTGCTGCTTGGGGAGACCTCATTCCCAAATTACACTGTGACTACTATCTTACCGTCAACTTTTCCTTCATCAAGGGCAATGCAGGCTTCTCTTATATCTTCAAATTCATAGCTTTCACCAATAAGTGGTCTTAGCTTATGTTCATCCATAAAATCGAATATATCCTGCATGATTTCTTTTGTAGGAAAGTTACTATAAAAGCCTGTTAGGCACACCCCATTAGGAATATCTTTTATAGGGTCAAAATGATTCCATTCGTAAACCTTGCCAAGAACTCCGGTGTTGCAGACTACTCCGCCCTGTTCAACACTCATCATGGTATCCTGCAAAGTCCTGATTCCAATAAGTTCAAGAGCTTTGGTAACGCCTGTTATTTCACCTCTGATACTGCCGTCATCTAGGATGCATTCGTCGCAACCTGCATTTACCAATAGCTGCATTTTACTCTCCCTGTGGGTTGTTCCAACTACTTTGCAGCCAACAGCTTTAGCTAGCTGAATTGCAACATATCCCAGCGCACAGGTCGCACCTCTGACCAAGAGTTTATCCTCTTTTGTTAATCTAAGACACTGGAAAAGAGATCCCCAGGCAGTGAAATAGGTCTCAGGAATTGCCGCCATCTCTTTCCATGACAGGCCTGACTCCACAGGAAATATGTGATGTGCTGGGAGTAGTGCATATTCAGCATAACTGCCATTGAAGCTTCTTCCCATTCCGCCCATAAGAGCCACAGCCTTTTGTCCCTTTTTTAAATCAGTATCTGAAGGGCCTATTATTTCTCCAACGCATTCAATTCCCGGAATTATAGGCTTTTGGATATAATCATTTTCAATCTCAAATTCTCTGAGGATCTGTTCAGAGTGGTTCATTCCAAAAGCTTTTACCTTTAAAAGAACCCACCCCGACTGCACCTGCGGTATTGAGACTTCTGATAAAGCTACATCTCTACCCTTTGTTGGTTTATCCAAAACAACTGCTCTCATGGTCTTCTTCATCGTATCTCCTTTGCAAATCTACAGGATTATCTGATCAGCAATTCATCCTTGCATGGGCTCTTATCCAGCCAGCACTGCGGGTCATCTGCATAAAAGCTTCCATTTGTACCCTTTGCTACAGCAGGGCAGCCTCTACACCAAGGCATGAGCTTACATTTTGAGCATTTAGAGAACTTATCGTATTCTCTGTACTTTTCCATACCAGTAACCCATACATCTGCTATTCGGTCTTCAAAAACATTTCCAACTTTACTCTCGCCTACTCGCCTGCAGGCATATATATCACCAGTTGGGAGGATTGTAATATGGGCGTTTCCGCAATTACAGCCGCCATATATCATTCCCTTTTTTGCCCCATCCGGAATCTTAAATTCTCCGGTCTCATATTCATATAAGGTCCAGAGATGATCTTTCTTGTTAAAATAAGTCTCGCAACCCTCTGCTTCATATTCCTTGAATTTTTTGTCGCAGGCAGCCAGCAGTTCCCTGTATTCTTCAGCCGTCATGCTCGCATCCAGGTCGCCTCCGCTTGGTACATATCTTGAAAAAGCAAATATATTTGCTCCTGCTTTTACAACTTCGTCTATTATTCCAGGAATTTCCATTCTGTTTGTTTTGGAAACTGTTGTCATGATCACACTTCTAATGCCTGCTCTATTAATGCAGCCAATTTTTTCCAAAGTGCAGTCAAAAGAACCAGGTTTTCTGAACCAGTCATGGGTCTGCCTCAGGCCATCCAGCGAAAGCTGGTATTTTTCGCAGCCATACCATTTTAATTCTCTGCACACCTGATCATTTAAGTGGAACGGATTTCCAAGTATTGTAAATTTGATGTCGTGCTGGTGGCACAAATCAAGGAGTCTCCAAAAATCAGGATGTAGAATTGGATCTCCTCCGGTGATATAGAAGTAAGGAGTCAGCCCATATACTTTGCAAAAGTCAACGCAGTTATAAAAAGTGTTCTCCATCTGCTCCCAGGTCATCGATTTAAGGCAAGTATGCTTACCTGATGAATAAATGTAGCAGTGTTTGCATCGCTGGTCACACTCATCTGTTATATGCCATTGAAATGAAAAGTATCTGTTCATGACTCCTTGATCTCCTTTACCTATTGATAACAAATGTTACCCTTAATTACTGCTTATCTCCAGCACCGCAAGCTGAGCCACAAGCTGAAGGCTTCTCTTCAGGCTTATCACCTGCGCCACATGCTGCTGGCTTATCTGATGCTCCGCATGCTGCTGGCTTGTCTCCTGCACCACATGCTGCTGGTTTGTCTGATGCTCCACATGCAGAACCTGCAACTTCGTTATTGTTCCATCCAAAAAGATTTGATAATGCCATGTTTTTTTCCTCCTAATGGTTAAAAAATGTATTCTCGAAAGCGCTATTGCTTTTCTGTGCCTTCATACTAACAATTTGTTTTTCCGAAAAAAAGTACGCACTTTTTTATTACGTAGTTACCTTTTTGTAACTTATAGACAAATCTTTTTTCCTATGCTAATTTGAATTTAGATGCAAAAATGAATGTTACATTCTAATTTGAACTTTTATTTAAAAAGGAGATTTTGAATGAAAACTAAAGAAGAATTACCTGAGTGCCCTGTAGCAACAACGGTACAGCTTATTGGCAGTAAATGGAAATTGCTTATATTAAGAAATCTTCTGGCACGTCCTTGGAGATTCAATGAATTAAAAAAAGACCTTGAAGGAATCAGCCAGAAGGTTCTGACTGATAGCTTAAGGTCTCTTGAAGAAGACGGGATCATAACAAGAACTGTTTATCCTGAAGTTCCGCCTCATGTAGAATACTCTCTTAGTGAACTTGGTGAAACAATGCGTCCAATCATCAAGTCCATGGAGGAATTCGGAAATTATTATAAATCTATGTAAAGATGCTTTTTACTTGGCCTGATTACATTCCTTGCGAATTACAAGTGGCCAGATGCACATAGCAAATAGAAGCATGATTGCTCTTGCAATCAGGTTGCCCCAGTGAGAACCAGCTGCTGCAATTATGGTTGCCGGATCTGCAGGAACTTGTGTTCATCTGACATTCACGTTATAATCATAATAGAAT
>JAZRKG010000115.1:0-4804 GCA_045646185.1 Butyrivibrio sp. | reverse complement strand
ATATGTTGATCCCCAGCTTGTTACAAAGCCTGTTACAAGAGCTCCTGTGCTATCTGATCTGTAGGATACTCCTTCAAAAGTAAATGATGAGTTCTTTACAAGCTTTCCATCTGCCTTGAAGTAATATACCTTACCATCAATCTCCTTGAGACAATTAGCTGCCATGATATATGTTTCTGTATCATAGTAGTATGTTGTTCCCCAGCTTGTTACAAAGCCTGTTACAAGGGCTCCTGTGCTATCTGATCTGTAAGTAGCTCCTTCAAAAGTAAATGAAGAATTCTTTACGAGCTTTCCATCTGCCTTGAAGTAATATACCTTACCATCAATTTCCTTGAGACAATTTGTTACCATTATGCCTGTTTCAGGGTCGTAGTAATATGTTGATCCCCAACTTGTTTCAAATCCACTATGTTCAAACTGAGTCTTTTTAGTCTGTTTTGACGCTGTCATTTTTACATCAGTCAAAGTGCAAAGCTCAGTATTCCAGAATGCTGTCTGAGCTGTTCCGACGCCCCAGCTAAATTCATCACAGGTAGCAAGGAAATCAAGAAGGCTATCATAAGAAGCTCCAGAACCGTTTGTTCCAATTGAGATTTCTTCGCTGTCAACTGTTATTGTCAGATCATCATCTGTAATTGTAATAACTACCTTGTAGTCTTCTCCCGGAGTCATTGTTGGAGCAACATCTGTGCCACCGTCTACACCTGGCTGATTGATATCAATCCAGTTGCCTGCCCAGTCATTGTAACAGATGTATGGAGCAGTCTGAAGTGATATACGTCCTGTAGAGGTTGTGTCGTAAAAACTGAAGATGCCATCCCAGCCATTTTGCGCTGTTCCACTAGTCATATTGATGGTGTATTCGATGACTATTTTATCAAAGTCTGCTCCATAAAATGGATTGGACTCTAATGTAATATCTCCTGTATTATCAAGAACTACCTCGTCTGCGCTAAATACAATTGAGCCATCAGTATTTGTCTGTGTGTTTTCACCGGTAACTGTTGCTGTATTAGTAGTTTCCTCTTCTTCCTCATCGTCAGTGTCATCATCTTCAACCGTATCTGCTGTTGAAGTAATAGAGATGTCTGTAAGTGTACAAAGCTCTGTATTCCAGTAGGAAGATGCTGCAAGGCCTACGCCCCATGTGAACTGATCACATTCTGTAATAAATGATAACAGGTCTGAGTAGTCAGCTCCTGAACCATTATATCCTGTGGAAATCTCCTCCCCATCAACTGTTATCACTGCGCCGCTTGTAGTAATTGCAATTTCAACCTCATATTCTGTGCCTGGAACCATATCAGGAGCCATATTTGTTCCATTGGTGCTTCCTGGCTGATTAAGGTCAATCCAGTTACCATTTGCATCGTTGTAGCACACATATGGCGCTGTCTGAATTGATACTCTTCCTGTTGATGAGCTCTTATAAAATGCAAAGATGCCATCCCAGCCATTCTGCGCTGTTCCATCAGTCATGCTGATAGTGTACTTGATATCGATATTTGAGATATTTTTTCCATAAAAAGGATTGTCGATTACGTCCTGGTAGCTTGTGCTTGTGATTTCAACCTTGTCCTGGGTAAAAGAAACTGCGTCATAGGTTACTTCCTCTTCCTCAGTCTCATTCCATTCACAAACCGGTCCTACGCTGCAGACTACGTTGCTGATGGTTACGTTTGAAACCTGATCTGTCCACCAGGAACCATAACCAAACATAAGTGTATCAGCACTGCTGCTAAGCCACTTTAAGACTTTTGTATAGTCTGTAAGTGTTGCTGCACCGGCATCAGTATCAATGATTTCTTCTGTATAACATACGGTATCATCCACGCTAACTGTAAAGCCTGTCTGTGTCAGGTTTACTACAACGTGTCCGCCCTCACCGATAAAATCATCTACCAGCGCATAGTTTGTAAGGTTGGCATCATAGTAATAACCGCCTGCGTTATAACCAAGGTATGAACCTGGTGTAAAATAGAGCCTTCCGTCACTTGCGCCGTTAGCCCAGAAAGCAAAAATAGTTGCAAGTACATTTGTGGTGCCTGTAGACTTTGCATCAAACTCAATCGTTACACCGCCTGAAAGGTCAAGTCCACTAATAGTTCCTTCATAGAAAGGACTTGGTACTGACAGTGAAGCACTGTTTATTTCAGAGAGGTCAACTTCTACATCTGTGAAGTATTCACCAACAATTATCTCATCGGTGCTATTCTGCGCTGTAGCTTTAACTGTAATGCTGTAGTCTTTTTCATAATAGTAACTGCCTTTTGATATCTTTGATGTAAGGGTTACTACTGTGTCTGTTTCAGGAACGGTTACTACGCCGTCGTCTGTTATCACATCTGTGTTAGAAGATGTCCATGTGATGGTGCTTCCATTTGAACCTTCAGATGCAAGTGTTACATTGCCATAGGTTACAGATGGAGCTGCGTTGGCGCTATCTACTGCATCAAGAGCTACAGCAGCATCGTCTGTGATTTCGCCTGAACCCCATACTGCAAGTCCATTATCATCCATTGCAGTAAAGCACATTACAGGAACGTTACTTCCATCAAGAATCTGTCTTGTAAATACACCATAGTATGTGTCGTCATCAATTGTCAGCTGGCAATATGGTGTACCCTCTGTCATTGTCCAGGTTCCTGTATATTCGCCTGAAATTGTTCCATCTTCGTTTAGTGTAATATCAACAGGACTGTTGTAGGCAAGTTTTGAATAAGCCATCTGGAAGTCATGGCTGATAAAGCCATAAGTTCCTACAACTTCATCTGTTGTGTAGCCTTCTTCATCAAGAGTCTCTCCTGAGTATTCATATGGTGCAGCAACAAGCCAGCCTATTTCATTGGTGAAAAGCTGATGTACTCTGATTTCATGACCTGCTGTACCATCGTTGAACTTGGTGTGATAAACTACGTAGCTTTTGCCTTCAGAATCTGTAATTACGGAGTTATGTCCCTGTGAAAGTTCTGCCTTATCCATGTTTTCCCACTGATATCCGCCCATAAGCTTCATACCGCGGTTATTGGAGGTGTCTGTAGCACTGTAGTTCATTATGTATTTTTCAAAAATAGCACTATTGCCATTTTCATCAACGTATTCACCATCAGGGGTCTCACTGCGGAACACTCTCATGTTGTAGCCGCCCTCTGGTGAATAGAATCCATAAGAGATAAACAGATAATAGTAATCTCCGATGTGCTGAATGTATGAGCCCTCACCAGATACATAGTAACCACCTGCAATCTTTGTTCCAAAGTATTCATCAGATGTTACTGATGCTCCAAGTGTGTCAAAATTGCTCTCATAGCTGATGGTGTAGTCTCTAAGACCTGTTGCTTCATCAAGTTCAAGCTCGTAGATACCGCCTGACCATGAACCATAAGCCAACCACAAATTACCTTCTTCATCATAGTAAACGCATGGGTCAATGGCATGTGGCCAGTAGGTGCCCCAGGTGCTGTCACTTATTTTCTGATATTTGGAAGGAAGTTCATCCTGCTCACCTATAACAAGCTCTATATCGGTATCTTTAAAGGATTTGGTTGAATCTGCTGTACTAAAGCCTGAGAAAACAACCGGGCCCTGATATACGTATGGGCCTTCGATATCATCTGCTGTAAGCAGAACAATTGCTGAATTCCAGGTAGCGCCGTTAAGGCTTAAGTACATGCACCATTTTCCCATGGTATCATTGTAGATTACATCAGGAGCCCACATGTTACCTGATATGGTATTGTCTGATATCCAGGCTGCAATGTCATAGCTATCACCAAAGTCCAGTTCTCCATACTGTGTCTGAACAGTTCCTGTGTAAGCATTTGCCAAAAATGCTTCGTTATAAGAAGCGTATTCAATTGTATAACCAGATGTGCCGTCTGAAGCAGAGTAGTTTTCAATAAGGCTTGTAACTGAGCTGGATGTGTCTGAAGAATCTTTTATCGTCTCTTCAGAATCTCCTGCATTTGCTGCATCTGATGTGTCTTTTTCATCAGAAGTTGCATCTTCTGATGAAGCACTTGAGGCTGAATCAGTGTCTTCTGATGAAGCGCTTGATGCCGAATCAGCGTCTTCTGATGAGGCGCTTGAAGCTGAATCAGCGTCTTCTGATGAGGCGCTGCCTGAGGCATTTGATGCCACTGTAGTGGTATTATCAGATACTATTTTGCCAAATAATTTGGAGTCTTCGGATTCGCTGAACACGCTGGTCCAGTTCTCTAGATCGGTAGATTTGGATACTCCCATATGAGAACCAAAGATGTAATAGGTACCATCATTGTCATAGACCACTGATGGATCATGTACACTAGTTCTGGAATAATCTGCATCCCCAGTAAGTGATTCCACATCTGCGTCAGTCAATTTGATTGTCTGCGCATCTGACTCTTCTGCCTGAGCGGTTATGGTTCCCAAATTTCCCCAAAGCGTACTCATAACCATGCTTCCTGCAAGGACAGAAGAAAAAAGTTTACTTAGAAATCTTTTCTTCATTACTATATCCTCCCATGCTTTTATAGAAGCGTATATGTCACATCTCCCCCAAGTTGTGCATAAACAAGATTTCGTCCGTATATTAACCATAGCACAGTGAAGAGTCAAAGTCATTAAGCATTTTAGATTTTCGTGAAATAGTTTAAATTAATGTTTGCTTTTTTGTTTAATTTTTACATAAAGTATTTTAGAAGTGCGCCTAGCGGCGCACGTTTCTAACGGGTTAAAGTCCCGAATCCGCCCGGTAGTGGGAAGGATATAGCCGAAAGCAAGGGTGTCCGTCGCGAGGCGGAATCTGAAGGAAGCTGGA
>JAZRKG010000114.1:0-20479 GCA_045646185.1 Butyrivibrio sp. | reverse complement strand
ACAATACCAGCAGCTTCATCAAAAAGATTTCTTCTGTCTTCAGGCTTACTACTAAGAATCTGTTCAATCTGGCCCTGTCCAATAATTGAGTAACCCTCTTTACCGATACCAGTATCGTAAAAGAGCTCGTTTACATCCTTAAGACGACAAATAGTACCATTGATCATGTATTCACTCTCACCAGAGCGATACAGACGTCTTGATACTGTAACCTCGTCATAATCAATTGCAAGGGAATGATCGGAATTGTCCAAAGTGATGGCAACAAAAGCATAGCCCAAAGGCTTTCTAAGCTCTGTGCCCGCAAAAATAACATCCTGCATGGATGCTCCACGCAGCTGTTTAATACGCTGTTCACCAAGAACCCAGCGAACAGCATCAGCTACATTACTTTTACCGGAACCATTAGGTCCTACAATGGCTGTGATACCATTGTGAAATTCAAAATTAATCTTATTAGCAAAGGATTTAAATCCGTGTATCTCAATACTTTTAAGGTACATTTTAAGCTTTCTTCATTGCAAGAATTGCCTCGTAAGCAGCCTTCTGTTCAGCAGCTTTCTTGGTTCTTCCTGCCCCCTCTCCCATTTTCTTGTCATCTATGTAGACGGCAGTCTTGAATATTTTATCATGTTCAGGGCCACTTTCGCCACATAATTCATAACGAATAGTTCCACACTGTTTACTCTGAACCATCTCCTGAAGCACAGATTTACTGTCATAGAAAATCTGCTTGTTTTCAAGATCAGATAAAATAAATCTATCGATATGCTTTTTGGCATACTCAATACCACCATCCAGGTAGATAGCACCAATCACTGCTTCCATAACATCAGAAATAATAGACTCACGATTTCTTCCACCAGTAGCCTCTTCGCCTTTTCCCAATATTATATACTGTGAAAGGCCTATATCTGCCGCACAATATGCAAGCGCCGCCTCGCAAACCATTGAAGCTCGCATCTTGGTCATTTCGCCCTCTTTTTTATTTGGATAATTAAGAAATAAAAAAGTACTTGAAACCATCTCCAGGACAGAATCACCAAGGAACTCCAATCTCTCATAATCAGGCTGTTTATTTATCTTTTGCTCATTGGCAAAAGAAGAATGTGTAAGAGCCTGACGCAATAGCTTGATATCCTTGAACTTGTAGCCAATTTTATCTTCAAGTTCATGCATCTTTTCTTCTGTAATCATTTTTACCTCTCCTTATAAAATGAACAAGGTATGAAACTTCGAAAGCTCCATACCTATCATTTTAGAATAGTATTATACGTTTCAAAGAAAATGCAAATTACTTTTCGCTGATAGCTGTCTTTAATAACTCTACAGCCTCACCTACAGTAGAGATCTTCTCAGCCTTTTCAGGATCAATTTTTACATCAAACTCATCTTCGATACCCATAATAATCTGGAAAACATCAAGAGAGTCTGCTCCAAGATCATCTGTAAATGTTGTTTCCATCTTGATTTCCTCAGGATCAACATTAAGTACATTTGCAATAACTTCTTTAAGCTTCTCTAATTCCATAACTTCTCCTATCTATACTTTAAAAAATAAATATATTAGTTAGCCTTCTGCAGACAACTTCTCGCTAATCTTTTCTGCAATATGCTGTTCACTAAAGGTTACACACTGTAATATAGAGTTTTTGACTTCGACAGACTTGGCACTGCCATGAGTCTTAACAACAAGTCCATTAAGTCCGAGCATTGGTGCTCCGCCGTATTGTTTAACATCAAAAGCCTTAAGGGTATTCTTGAGCTCTCCTTTAACAAGAAGTGCGCCAATCTTAGTCTTAAGTGAAGACATAAAGCTCTTTTTAACAATTTTTAATAATGTGCTGGCAACACCTTCATACATTTTAAGAACAATATTGCCGCTGAAGGCTTCACAGACAATAACATCTGCAGCTCCAGATGGAATATCCCTTGCTTCAATACTGCCAATAAAGTTAATGTCAGGACAATTCTTCAATAATGGGAAGGTTTCTTTTACAAGTGCATTGCCCTTTTCTTCTTCGGCGCCAATATTCAATATGGCAACACGAGGATTTGCTATGCCCATGACATTTTCCATATATACAGAACCCATCTTGGCAAACTGTACCAGATGTGATGCTCTTGCATCAACATTGGCTCCGCAATCTATAAGTAGTGAAACGCCATTTTCATTAGGAATAAGAGGCGCAAGAGGTGCTCTCTCAACTCCTTTGATACGGCCTACAATAACTTGTCCGCCAACTAATGTAGCTCCTGTACTACCAGCAGAAACAAAGGCATCTGCATCTCCATGTTTAATCATAAACATGCCCTTTACAAGAGATGAGTCCTTTTTAGTTCTTATAGCCATAACAGGTGGCTCAGCCATCTCAATTACTTCTGTGGCATTAACAACTTCAACACGAGCTTCATCATATTCATATTTAGTAAGCTCTTTTTTAACGATTTCTTCTTGACCCACAAGAAAAACCTTTAATGCTGATGATTCATTGACTGCTTCAATTGCACCCTTTACGATTTCCAAAGGAGCATTGTCGCCGCCCATAGCATCAACTACTACCCTTACCAGGTCAGCCATCTTGTTCCCTCCAATTTCATAAACTCACATCAATTATGATACAAGAGTAAATCGCAAAAATCAAGGCTTTCCAAGTTACTTGGAAAGCCTTTAAAATCAATAAATATATACAGTATAGCTGATTAGATTATGCCTCTACTTCAACATACTTCTTCTGTGCGTAATAACCACAAGCCTTACAAACCTTGTGTGGCTCCATAAGAGCACCGCACTTAGCACATTTAACCAGTGTAGGAGCAGTCATTTTCCAGTTTGCTCTTCTCTGATCTCTGTGACCCTTAGATGATTTATTCTTAGGACAGATAGACATCTCAGTAACACCTCCTTACAGCATCCGTATCAATAATTGTCTGCTTTTGCAGGCAACATTTACGTCTATTTCGTTAACACACTTGATAAAGTTTACCATTGCGCATAGCGTTTGTCAACATTTTTATTATATAAGCTTAATGAAATCTATTCAATGCCTTTTAAAAACAAAATTTAAACATATTCATTTATCTGTATATTTTCAGGCGCAGCTGTGGACAGAATTATTCTGCCGCCATCTCTGGCCACATCCACCTCCACAATCCCCTTAACAGTAGGGACCTTGCAATGAACCATTTTTAATTTTCCAAGATGAGGTTTTACCTCAAGTCTATCGTACCCAGGAGAAAGAGGTCTTACGCCGGCAACATATTTTGACAAAGTAATCAATGGCCCGCCTGACCATGCGTGATTTAAAGTACCATCCTTATTCCAGTACTCCCAGAGAGTTGCATAATCGTAATCTACCATCTCTTTATAACGCTTTTTTATACGTTCTATGGCTTCATCAATATAGCCCATCTCGCAAAGAGCATCCAGAACATACTTCTCCATATAAGGACTGGAATTTTCTTTTGTTTTCAGCACTTCCAGAATAACTGGATACTTATCCTCCTCTGCAAGACCGGATAAAACAGCCAGTGCATTGGCGCGGTCATCTGCCTCTTTATTATTGGTATCATTATAATAGGAAGAGCTCTTCCAAAATTCTTTATTGTAATTATCCTGAATACTCTTTCTTCTATTATAAAATTCATCCAGATCGTCTGACTGACCAACCAGAACTGCCATATTGGCGCAGGCCTGCAGTGCCATGTAATACCAGGCGTTTTCCATAGGAGAAATGTCAAAATTATCTCCCCAGTCCGGCCAGTCCCAGCTGCCCTCTCTATGCTTTACCAGGCCATTTTCAGCCATCTCATAGTCTAAAACATACCTTTTGGAAGCTTCGTAGATAAGCTCTGGTACGCTTGCATCCCCAGTATATTTATAATATTCCCAAAATCCCCAAATACCTGCAAGATTCTGAAATGGAAGCTCGAACTGATCCTTACCTGAAGGAACAACCGTCATAAGACGTCCCTTTTCCTTTGCAGTACCGGCCATAGTTTCGATGCCTTTTTTGTATAGCAAAAGAGCATTTTCATCAAGGCAATACATCATCATCTGCATCTCAACAGTTACATCGCCCCACCACTGAGCTCTCTCCCTGTCCGGGCAGTCCATGAAATTATCTCTCATGGTGATATAAAGGGTTCGAAGGCATTTCCTCCAAAGCTTATTAAGAAAATCATCATCACACTTAAAATCACCAACAAACTCTGTATTATAGCCAGTCTCACGATAGGAAAGATTATGAATTGTCACTCCCTTGGGAATTGAATATATAATAGTCTCTCCATTTAGCCAGCCAAGAGATTCGTATTTCTGACGTCCTTCTTTTGTATAATACACAGCCATAACGCTCTTGGTATCATACAGGTCATCATCATAATTCTCCGCCTTAATATCTATGCGAAGTCCTGCAGGAGCAGTGATTTCAAGGCAGGGAGTAAGCTGGCAGTTATAAGGGACCTTCATTTTAAGCACAGTGTCTTTTTCCAGAATCACGCCTTTATAATCCGCCCCATTAACAAATTCCAGGATTCCTAAGTCTTTTATCTGAGGAATAAAGCTTTGAACAAGCTCTCCCCAGGGAAGGTCTCCTGCACCACCTACTATATCAGCATTTTTCCAAAAAGAGATATCAAAGTCCGTTCTTTGCCAGTCTCCAATGTCCAAAGCTGCATCAAAATAAACGTTAGATTCTGATAACCTGAAATTAGCCTTTGGATCATTTTCGTCAGCTTCTACATAAGCAGGATTTTTAATAGCCTTCCAGGAATCATCAGAGACAATATGCTCCCCATCAATATTCAAATCCAGAAGAAGACCACCTTTACCACTAGATAAGTGTGAAAAGCCGTCTTTTCCAAAATACCACACAAGAAGTGCAAGCCTGTTTGTGCCTGTTTTTAAAAATTTGGTAATATCCCTTTTTTCAAAATAAATAGCATCCTTCGATGGTCCTCTTTTAATTCCACCCTCAAAAATTGCAAGCTCACCATTTATATACAGCCAGTATTTAGAATCAACTGAAATGTCTAAAACCGCACTTTCCGGAGCATGCTTTAACTCAATATCCCTTACAAAATTTACCCAGGTATTTTCATTATTCTCATTATTAACCCAGATCCATTTAGCCGCGCTATTATTCATATAGTGTAACTCCTCAATATTTCCCCAAAGTCTTATTTATATATTTAATTATTGAGTTTTTGGGCAAAAAGAGCAATCAACCCATTTGACCAAAACACCGCATATATTGACATGTTTCACTACTTTTTAAGCCCCGAAATAATGAATACACAAAGGAGGCCCAAAGTTGCAATTATGCCTGCAGGATAGGCGATAAGCATAGACAGGCCAAAGCCTTCCTGCGCCATAAGAATATATGTTACAGATACAGCTGTCATGAAGCTTGCTGGAAGAGCTGTTATTAAGGTCTCTGCAAGCTTTTTGCCCTGCTTTCTAAGATACATGGATGCAACCCATAGAGAAATCATAGCAAGTGTCTGATTACTCCAGGAGAAATATCTCCAGAGCACGTTAAAATCAAGCTGAGTAAGCGCTGCGCTGATACCTAATAGTGGGATAGTAATAAGAAGTCTGTTACCAATCTTTTTCTGGTCAAGAGAAAAACATTCTGCAAGTATTAGTCTTGCGCTTCTAAATGCCGTATCTCCAGAGGTTATTGGACAAACCACTACTCCAATAATAGCAAGGACGCCGCCAACAGAACCAAGCATTTCCTTACTGATCTGATAAACTGTGCCCGACTGTCCTATGTCTGTAAGAGCACTATCAAGCATCTGAGTTCCGCCATAAAAGGCCACGCCGGCAGCAGCCCAAATAAGCGCTATAACCGATTCAATTATCATCGCTCCATAGAAGACCTCTCTGCCAACCTTTTCACTTTTAATACATTTTGCCATCATCGGTGACTGAGTTGCATGAAAACCAGAAATAGCACCACAGGCAACAGTTACAAACATAAAAGGCCATATGGGAAGATTTTGAGGATGAAGATTTTGAAGTGAAATTTCCGGAATTGTATAATCGGGAATAATCAAAATTCCTCCGGCAATAGAAACTGCCATGATAATGAGGATTACGCCAAAAACAGGATAAAGCTTTCCAATAACCTTATCGATTGGCAATAGCGTTGCAAGAATATAATAAATAAGAATAACAACAACCCAAAAGGTATTTCCAAGAACATTAGGAGTAAGACCTGCAAGGAGAGCTGCCGGACTTGTTACAAATACTGTTCCTGTCAATAGAAGAAGCAATATAGAAAAAGCACGCATTATATACAGTGCTGCTTTGCCAAGGTATATTCCTGAAAGCTCTGCAATAGAGGCTCCATTGTGTCTTTCAGATATCATGCCGCTCATATAATCATGAACCGCTCCGCCAAGTATGGATCCCAAAACAATCCATAAAAAAACAACAGGGCCAAAACAAGCTCCCATAAGAGCACCAAAAATAGGGCCTGTTCCTGCTATATTTAGAAGCTGAATAAGTAATGCTTTCCAGGTCTTGATTGGCATGCAGTCTACGCCATCGTTAATAGAGGTAGCCGGAGTTTTTCGATCATCAGGTCCAAAAACCTTCTCCACAAGCCGTCCATAAGTCATAAATCCTAATAAAAGAATAACCAGCGCCAAAATAAAAGAAATCATATAGCCGCCTCCAATATATGAAAAATCATTTATAGAGTCCACTGGATTACATAATAATCCTTTTATATTAAGTTTATCACAGAACGGTATTTAGTGTGTATTTTTCAAGTACTTCCTTTAACTCTAATATCTGCTCTTGTGTCATATCATCAACGTGAAAGCCGCCAACGCAGGTCACAACCCTGTTCTCATTTTTGCAGTAATACTCACATATAGGCCGAAGAAGTTCCTCATCCTTATGGCCTAATAGATTTAAAACACTGGAAGTACATGAAGTTGAGCCATCTCCTGTAATCGACAGCCTTGGAACAGACATTACAACACTTCCAATATGCTCTTTATCCCCTCCATGCACCAAAATGAGAAGATCGTCTCCCACTTCGACCTTCTCAATAAATAATCTTGAAAAAGATAAATTGATTATAGTTATTTTATTGTCCATATTAATTAGTCCCTTCAGTCCAAACAGAGAATGAATCCGGAGTGATTCCAAAGCATCTTAAGATCTTGCCTACAAGCTGATTTTCCATATCCGCAATACTAACAGGATTATGATAATAGGTAAGAACCGGAGGAATTACCATAACTCCCGGAACCTTTGCTATATAGCTAAGGTTATCAAGATGTATGACGCTAAGAGGTGTTTCTCTTGGTACAACAACAAGACGTCTTTGCTCCTTCATAACAACATCTGCAGCTCTAAGAAGAAGGTTATCTGAATAGCCATGAGCTATTCCTGCCAGTGTCTTCATGCTGCAGGGAATAACGACCATTCCCTCAGTCATAAAGCTGCCGCTGGCAATTGACGCTCCAATATTTGCATTATCATGATAAAAATCGGCAAGCGAAATCACTTCACTGACGCTTTCAGAGCACTCCTGTTCAACAGTCAGCTCTGCCCCTTTAGACATCACAAGATGCGTTTCGATTTCAGAATATTTATTTAATTCTTTAAGGAGTCTCACAGCAAGCGGCGCACCAGATGCTCCGCTCATGCCAACTACAATTCTCTTTTTCTCCATATAAACCTCAAACCAGCCAAGGCGAAGGATCAATATCCAAAAACCTTGCTCTTTCAAATCTATCCTTTTGGTCAAAAGGCACCGTGCAGTCAAATATTGCTTTGCAGGCATCACCCCTGGTTTTTAAAAACGGACTATACTCCGGACCATATCCAAACATGCTTGAAAACCACACTCGAAATCTGGAACAAAGCTTATTAAACCAGTCAGGCATCTCCTACAGAATCTATGAAGCAGAATGCTCTCCTTACTTTTATGACCTTTTTGTACCAATTGGAAAAGGAATTCAGTTCTGCATATGGAATTATAAAAACACTCCTAACTCCTCAAGACTAACCATTACAGATAGTGGATACGAGACCTATTTTTATATGCTATATGATCCTGAGAGCAAAAATAAAAATGCACAGGAATTTAGGGAAATGTTTATGAATTATAGAAAGGAACGTCTATGACAACCGAAAGGCTTCAGGAATTTATAATACTTGCAAACACTCTAAACTATAGCAAGGCTGCGGATATTTTATTTATTTCCCAGTCTGTATTGAGTAAACATATAAAAGAAATGGAGACTGAGCTGGGAGCAAAGCTATTCTTGAGAGATACCCATAGCGTATACCTTACCGATGAGGGCAAAATGCTTCTGCATGAAATTCCATCCGTTATGAAACAGGCAGATCTTATAAATACTCTTCTGTCTCAAACCGTACATAAAGCAGACGGCAGACTGACTATCTATTGCCATGAGCAAACCTTATGTGAATACATACTTTCCTACATAGGCAGCTTTAGAAACAACTACAACAACATTGATTTAGACGTTCACATAATCGAATCAGCAAATGATATCAGCGCAATTCAGGATGCTGATATTCTTCTTAGTCCCTGCGATTTTATAAACAAGCTTGGAAATCGCTTTATTGGAAAGCTCATCTATACACAAAGCGCACATCTCGCAATTCCGCCCTATCATCATCTGGGAGATGCGCAATCAATTGCTCTCAAAGAGCTTTCAGACGAAAATATCCTGGTTCCTTTTGCAGATGAACTTTTTGGACCATATGCCATTAACTTTTTTCTTGCTGCCAAAAAAGGCATCGGCCAAATAAAAAAGACACCAGTCATAAATGCAACTGATGCCCTTCTAAAGGTCGAACTTGGCGAAGGAGTAATGATCATCCCTCACCATCTAAAACAGCATTTGTATCCAAGAACAAGAACTCTTGTTATAACAGATCCTGAATGTGTATTTCCAATCTATATCTATGCAAAAGTAGATTTTGAAAATACAGCGGCCAGGCTTTTCTATGATGGTTTTATTCAATGATGCTAACTGCATTTCTTACGCAGTCATCACACTCACACAAAACAACTCCGGTACTAAGGCCCTTTAAATCCTTACAGATTGTAGCGCCACACTTCGTCTCAAATTCTTTTAAAACAGCAGCTGCATCTCTAAGGATAGGCTTGCCTTCATACTTGCGCATACCAAGAACAACCTGTGCTCCGCAAAGTGCACCACAGGTAGCTTCCATGCATCCCATTCCAACACCGAAGCCAGCACCAATTTTCTTTAGTTCTTCTTCAGACATGTTAAGCTCATCTTTAAATGCACATAGTACAGCCTGTGCACAATTGTACCCGCTATGCTTTAATTCAACTGCCAGTTCTTTTTTATCCATTATCAAATCCTCACCTTCAATACCAATAAACACGATCATCTAATTAGCATTCTTAGTATAAAGAATGCACCACAAGTGAGTATACATAAATAAGATTTTTTTTCAATTACTTAATTAAATATTACCTGGTAAGAAAAAACTGAGTAGGTATCACAATTTGGAAGAAAGAAGGTGCCATATAGTCAGAATTGGATGTGAAAATAGCATTCGTGGACCGGAAAATCTCATTACCTTCTTTATCTCTTCTCTCATCTGAGGTCTGTAGCAATGGACCTCGCAGTTTGAACAAAAGGTTTTGGTCTCCATAAAAGGACAAAGCTTTACTCTTGATGTACCATATTCCACAAGCTCCTGGCACTCCTTACAATACTTTTCACCGTGTGGTTTATGATTTTTTTTGCAATAAAGAGCTATCATTTCTTCAAGAATCTTTATCTCATCCTGCCTTCTTTTTTCAGGATCTACAATAGTTTTCATATAGAAAAAGACCATGTATATGTGCGCAAGCCAAACAATAACAAGCACGATTCTGCCAACAAGAACTTCGCTCATCATGAAAAAGCCAAAGCCCATAAGCAAAGTAATAACTGTAAACATCTTTATCTTTGCAGACAAGGTCATTCCCTTTTTCTGCACAAACTCATCCAGATGATTCTTATAAAGATCAGTACCTACAAACCAGTCATGAAGCCTCTTTGATCCTCTTGCATAAGAATAAACCGTGACCAAATAAAAAGGCACTGTTGGAAGTATAGGTAATACAATTCCAACAGTCCCCAATACAAAACAAAAAGTACCCAATATAATCCAAAAAATTCTCATTATAAAAACCTGCCATTAATTACTATGGAAATCTCCACCGGCATTATGTTAGCAAATACTAACTATTTTTTCAAGGAATTATTCGAATCACAGAAGAATTCCTAACATTACTAAGACAGAAATAATTGTAGCAACTGTAAATTTCAAAGATGCTATGGCAATTCTGGCAATAATTACATCTAATTTGCTAAGCTCAAACCTGTTCCCATTTTCGTACAAGATAACACACTCACTGTTTTTCATATTCATACTCCTTTGCCTTCAAATCGCTTGAAAAAGCTTGGTTTATCAGTTCATGAATTTATCTTAAAATATTACCTGCACAATATTACGGACAGCTAAAACATAGTAACCGCCTGTGGTTGATAAAAATCCCATAAAAAATAAAGCCCACAATGGGCTTTATTTTTATCACTATATGATTGTGAAAAGAAACTTATTTAAGGTTATCAAGCGCTAAACCTATCTATATTTTCCTCAGAGTATCCAAACTTTGCATAAGGACACTTGTTCTGCAAATAACCATATAGGCTTTCTACAATATTTATCTCACTCTTTGGAAGTGATAAAATAACACTATCATCAATAGAAGGTCCGAATACTTTTACTCCATAATTAGTTATTTTTCCGTAAGCTCCTACATTATAAGGATAAACCCATGCAATATCTTTGTAATCTGCAAAAAAAGTAACATTATTCTTTTCTGATGAGTCTTTATATATTGAGAATCCGAACAACAAAACTATGAAATTCTCTGTAAGATACAGATTCTGTGGATACTTTACCACATTTGGTCCTGACAGCTCAGTCTCAAGTTTTGCATAATCTACATCATTAAAGTGCCTTAATCCATTTATCATATTGATAGTTCTTGTCAAATAGATATATCCAAAAAGCATCAAACAAAGAATAAAAATTGCGCTTATAATCATGAAGTTTTTAATTCTGTCAACAGGTATACCAACTCCTTCATAGCCCTCTTCTACATTAAGCACATACTTGCCAAAAGACTCTTCAAAATCACTGTAATTGGTATCATTCATATAGTTAACAGTTTCAATAATATCATCCTCTACATCAGAAGTCAGATACTGTAAAAAACCATACAATTCACTAATTCCATTTTCTTCAATATCTTTTTTTATCGAATAGTAACAATCATTATCTATATTAGCTATATAATAATTGCCTTCATTCTCTATAAGATAATATGTATCTGTGTTATCAGCATATATCAATTCTGGGATCTCATCAACAATTATATAAGCAGTCTCATTTTCCTTTGCCTTTGCAATTGCATCAGTATCACTATAATTATACTTTGCCTCAAAACTATTTCCTGAATTGCTATTAGCAATTGTATAAGCATACATGCATCCCGGAATGATCAGCCAAAGAGCAGCTGCTCCAAGAAGTAATATTGTTCCTCCTTTTAGCTTGCGATAGCTAGACTTTATAAGAGGATTAGTTATCCTCTTTCTGGCATGACTATAGGAAACAACCGTTTTAGGCCTTGCTTCAAATGTTATATTCTGCGGGTTATAAGACTCAGATTTCTTTTTTTCAGGAATAAGCATTCCTACTAAAATAATAAACAAAATAATACCGAAAATACCGCAAATAATAGCAGTCTGAATAGTTTCTTTTTTTTGATTACACTCTAACATAATATCGCGAATCACATAGTAGTCATCCGTAATACCCATATCTGAAAGTGCCTGCCTATATAATATATTAGTATCTCCAGTAAACCCTGTAGCTGAAACATAATCCTCATAAGGAGTTGTAGTCAACGTATTACTTATTCCTTCTGCATAATCCCAGGTAGCATCAGTAAGCTCATCAAAAAGATCCATTTTCGATGACCCAACTTCAATAGCTGCAAAAGAACCATCGTCAAGCCATACTATATAATATGCCTTCTTTACACTATTCCCTTCAGATTCTGTAGCAAAGCAGCCAAGAACAGCATCAATTGAAATCTCATAAACAGCTTCCGGTACATAATCAGAACTTGCCCCATAAATATCTTCGTTAAAATCTTCAAACTCATCTTTAAATGCTTTTTCAATTGTGTCATAATCACTATAAAAATAATAGCATACTAAAGCAAACATCCCAGCAACTAATAATCCTACCCAACTATATTTTTTCTTTTTCACACCATACATCCTCCATTTATCCCTTTTTAATAAATATCACCTAAATTTGAAATCAAATAGGCAAATCTTTTTTGCATGTATATAATACCCTCTTAATCATGAATTTGAAACTTTTATTTTATAAAATTAACAACTATTATTCCTACTATAACGAGAATTAAAGCCAATAATGCTGAAATAGAAAACGCCTCCTTATTTTCTCCCAGGAAAAGAGCTGAAAGAATAACTCCAAACAAAGGATTAAAAAATCCAAGAACTGATACCCTGCTAACAGGGTTATGTTTTAAAAGAACTCCCCAAAGTGTATAGGCACCAGCAGAAATAAAGCCCATATAAATCAAATTAATAAAGCATGCAGCGCTTGCAAACTCAAGATGTCCTCCCATAAACAATCCAATAACAGAAAGCACAATTCCTCCAAGAAGGAACTGATATCCGCTAAGTACCACAGGGTTTTCCTTTTTGGCAAAAATTTTTATGCAGCAGCCGGAAAGGGCATAAAACAAAGCTGCCATCAGCATCGCGCCTTCCCCCTGAAGGCTTATGGCACTTCCTGTGCTAAGGGCTGATGGGCCTCCAAAAATAAAAATTACACCTAAAAAACCAATTATACAGCCAATGGCTTTCTGAAGATTTATTTTTTCAAACTTGAAAACAAAGGCTGCAAATATTATAGCCAGGAAATTCCCGGAAGCATTGATGATAGAGCCTCTTACGCCACTAGTATGGGCAAGGGACATAAAAAAGAAATAATACTGCCCCACTGTCTGAAAGGCTGCAAGAACAGTAATACTTTTAAACGATTCTTTTTGGGGAATCAAGGCTTTTCTGGCAATTAAAGATCCAAAGATAATAGTCATGAAACCCGCAATCACAAATCTGCTACCAGCAAGCAGAAGTCTTGACGCAGTATCATCTGCAGGAATTCCAAATAAAGCATATGCTATTTTAATAGCAGGTGATGCACTTCCCCATAAAATGCAACAAAATAAAGCCGTAGCAACAGTTACAGGCATATAGCTCCATATATTTTTATCCTGTTTAATTAAATTATTCAAATATAATCCCCAACTTTCTAAATCCGATAACGAATTTCTTATAACACTAAAAAGCTTTTGAAGTCAAAAACTCAAAAAGCCATTATATATTACTCTTATTTAATATTGTAGCTTTCTTCAAATTTTGCTTTTGGAAGAAGGCTATTTCCAAACTCTCTCTTACTAATATCCTCAGAAAATCCTACTCTGTCGCATCTTCCATACCAAGGCTCAATGCATACAAATGGCGCATTCTTACCTGTTGGAGACCAGATTCCAAATAGTGGTGCATCAAATGCTACACGGAGCACTTCTTTGCCGTTTTCCAATAAGACTGCTGTATCTGCCTGCTTTTCTTCAACAATCAGAGCATCCTCATCAAACATCTCACTTGAAAGCTGCAGACTTCCATTGTTCAATGAAAACTCTTTTACCTTTTCGGAAAGACATCCGCTTCCATCAGCTGCAATAACATTAACCTTTAAATAATCTCCGCAAGGTTTTCCATCTTTTAGCAAAAGAAGCTGTGAATCTTCAAGTTTGCAATTAAAAGCAGGATGACCACCAATTGAAAAATACATTTCTCTATCAGAAGGATTATTAACTATCCAGGTCACCTTAACGCCATCTTCTGTAAGGGAATAGCCTATCTGAAGCTTGAATTTAAAAGGATATTTTGTCAGAGTCTCCTCTGTATCATTCAGTTCAAATAAAAGCTCATTCTCAGTATCTTTTACCAAAGAAAAATCCATATCTCTGGCAAAGCCATGCTGAGACAGATTATATTCTCTGCCTTCAAAGCTGGTAGTCTTATTCCAGTAATTACCTACAAGTGGAAAAAGAACAGGTGATGTTCTGCCCCAGAACCTTGGATCAGCCTGCCACATAATTTCTGTCCCTGCCTTCATAAGTGACTTTATCTCAGCGCCATGATCAGAAACAGTAAGTGTATAGGTATCATTTTTTATTGTGTGGTTCATATTAATATCTCCATATTACTAATATTAGTCTATTTAAATCAGGCCGAGCCTGCATTCTTGGAAATAATTCGATAAAAATTATTATAATACACTTTCTTTCAATAAGCATTAAGCTAACAGTTTAAAAAATCCTTAATTTGCATTTCACAAAATGGTAATAACTTATTTAGTTTCGATTTAAGTTCAGAGCGTATATTCATAATCAAGAAATGAAACAACATTTCCCCCTCATAAAAACACTTTTTCATTAAAATGAGCCAGGACACCCCCAATGTCCTGGCTTCCTCCCTTTTATAGGAAAAATTAATCCCATAAAAGTTCTTTACGTTTCTTTTTCATATCAGCTACAATCTGAGCCGCAAGTGCCTTAGGATCAGTATTTACATTCATGGTTGAACCAAGAATCTCATAAGTTCCATGCTTCAAAAACTCAATAACATTTTTGGAACCATAGATCTGAGCCTCTACGCAGTGATAAGAGCTTATACCATTAAGTCTAAATCCAAGTGCAGCATCGATTCCCTTTTCATTACCCCACTCTGGAGATGAGAAGGCAAATGGCAGCTCATACATTTTTTTACCAAGCTCAGCTGCAATTCCGGCAAAGATTCCGCTTGATCTTGTATTGTCGATACATTCACCTACATGCCATACAGGCGGAAGGTCTGGCTCAAGGAACTGCTTTAAGCTCTCTCCAGCCTTCTCTTTTCCAGAAATTGCACAATAGCCAAGCTTCATAAGTGGGAATGAGGCGCAGCCGTTGGATATGATAAGCACATTATTTTTAAGAAGCTCATCTGCAACATCCACAATACACTTTTCATACAATACCTTTGGATTGTTACATCCAACCATATTTACAATTCCAAGTATCTGTCCTGATTTAATAGCATCTGCCAAAGGCTTCATGCTTCCAAATCTCTTATGAATATACTCAACAGAAAATCCCACTTCTGCCTCAACTTCATAAGGAGGAATATATACAGGAATTCCTTTTCTGCTTTCAAAGCTCTCAATAGCACGAAGAACAATCTTTTCTGCAAGCTCTTTAGTCTGAGAAATATTGCTATGATGATGATCATATTCATATCTCTCGGCGCCTGGAAGTCTTGCAGAATCACTGGTAGTGATTACTGTTGTCTTAAAGCATTTTGCAACATCCATTATTGACGGGAAAACATCCTGAACGTCAGCAACCCACAGGTCAAGAGCACCTGTACCAAGCACAAGTTCTGCTGATACAGCATTAGAGAGAGGTATTACTCCGTTATCTCTATACATTGCAGAAAGACCTGAGCAACATATTCCATAGAAGCGAATTCCCTTTGCTCCCTTTGATTTTGCAAGCTCTATTAAGTCTTCTCTTTTACCGGCTGCAACAATCTGACTTACCAAAAGTGGTAAATGACCGTGAACAGCAATATTTACATAACCCTTTTCAAGAGCTCCTATATTTACCTTTGAAGTAACTCTGTCCCCTACTCCAAACAATGAATCTGTAGCAATTGATGCTCCTACAACTCCTGAAAAAGTAAATGCCAGGCCGCATCTTAAAAACTGCTGCATGATACTCTTCCAGTCTCCATCAGTTGCGCAGCCGGATTTGTGGTAAGCCTCAAAGACTTCGTGATAGGCACTGATCGGCAAAATATCAAGATCTTCCCATACCTTTTGCCTCTCCGGAACAGCGCATGCTTTAATTGTTTTATATTCAGCAGGAACTGTTCTGGATAAATCCTCAAGTAGAACGTCAGCAAGATCCTTTGCCACATTTTTAAGAGTTCTGTTTTTCTGCTTTATTCCAAAGGCTTCTGCAGTACTTCTGATTTTCTGCTCGCCAAGAATTGGAATATCAAGTTCTCCTTCAGCTGCCTTTTTAAGCGCAAGCATTACTTCTCTGGCATGCATACCATGCTGAGCTGCACCAGCTGCGGCAGAACGCAGGAGATTCCTTGCTACAATCAGGTCTGCATCAGCTCCGCAAACTCCCCTTGGTGCCTTTGCCGTAATTCGGCAAGGTCCCATATTACAGACCTTACAGCATATTCCAGCAAGACCAAAATTACACTGTGGCTTTTGAGCATCGAATCTGTCAAAGGTAGTATCTATGCCAAGCTGCTCCATTCTAAGCAGCATCTCTCTGACTGCCGGGTCAGGAGTCTGTTCAATAACATCCTTTTTAGAAGGAAATGTCTTCCGATATTCAGTAACTGCATTCATGTAGTCCCTGGTAAAATCCTCCGGGCTACTTTCTCCGCCATGATCGCTCGCCTTTAAAGTGACTGTTGGAATGCCGTGTTCATCAAAACCAATCAGATTTCTATGTGAATGAATATGATTAAGTCCATTTTTTCCATGACTGTGCCCATGTGTGTGTTCGTGCTCGTGTGTGTGCGTATGCTGCGCTGTAGTTGTGTGACTCATACTTATCTCCTCGTGAAGTCTAAATATTATATTCAATAGTCTCTTCTGTTTTCATATTCAGAAGATCAAAAATCTTATCTCTTACCAAAAGAAAATCTCCGCTGGTCCTGTCCCTGAAGTGATGCAGCGGAACCTTTACTACTGCCTTAACCTTGCCCGGATTAGGCGTCATAACAACAATTCTGTCTGCCAGATAAACTGCCTCCTCAATATCATGAGTTACAAAAATTATTGTTTTATTCTCTTTTTTGCAAATATCCAGAATATCGTCCTGAAGCTTCATTCTGGTAATGGCATCCAAAGCTCCCAAAGGCTCATCCATAAAAAGAATGTCCGGCTCAACCGCAAGTGCTCTGGCGATTGCAACTCTCTGCTTCATTCCTCCTGATAACTGTCTTGGAAAAGAGTTTGCGAAGCCTTCAAGCTTAACCATTTTCAGATATTTTAATGCCTTCTCCCTTCGGCTTTTTTTATCAATGTCCTGTGATTCCAGGCCAAGCTCCACATTTTTGATGACTGTTCTCCATGGAAGCAGTCCATAGTTCTGAAAAATAGTAACATTTCTGGTACTTGGAGCCGTAACCTCTTTTCCATCAATTGTTATGCTTCCCTCATTTACAAGGTCAAAGCCTGCAATTGCATTTAGAAGTGTACTTTTTCCGCAACCGGATGGACCCAAAAGGCAGATGAATTCGCCCTTTTCAATATCTAGATTTACACTTGAAAGAGCTCTGAAGGTCTTTCCGTTTTCAACAAAGGTTTTTCCCGCGTTTTCTATATGTATCTGTGACATTTATCAGCCTCCCCATGCTCTTAATACTCTTTTTTCCAATAAACCAATAAGGAAATCCAGCAAAAGGCCAATGATTCCAATCACAAGAATGGTAGCAAGCAAAATATCTGCTCTAAGGTTATTTCTTGCATCGATTATCTGATATCCCAGGCCAGACTGTGCTCCAACCATTTCACCGGCAACCAGAAATATCCAGGCACTTCCAAGGCTTACATGTATTGCATTTGCAACAGCCGGAAATATAGCAGGCAGTATGATTTTCCAGGTTATCTGCGGTTGCTTTATTCCAAAGTTTTCAGAAACTCTGAAATATATGCTGTCTATCTTGCCAACCGCTGATACTGTTGATAGTAATACTGGAAAAAATGCAGCGATAAAAATAATCACTATTGCAGGCAGGTCTCCAATGCCAAATAACAAAACTATAAAAGGCATCCACGCTGTTGGAGATATTGGTCTAAGCAGCTGTAATACCGGATTTACATAATTAAATACACCCGGAAGACAGCCAAGAACCAGACCAAGTACTACAGCCACAACAACCGATAGGCAAAAGCCCGTTATGAATCTGACCATGCTTGTGATTATAGCTTTATATAACGTTCCACTGGTTATAAGCTCTATCAGTGCTTCAAAAGCCATTAAAGGCGATGGAAAAAGAGCTGAGCTATAATCACTTACGAGAAATAAGACTTCCCAAATTCCTATTAAAATTAGCAGCGATACGATTACGTATCTTATATTCTTTATATTTTTCATAGTCTCATCCCTTAAAAGTCACTTACTACAAAATCCTCATAGCTTGGTGGATTGTCCATCAGGCCATAATTTATAACCTTTTCGCAAAGCTCCTCATACATTTCTTCAGTGATTTCCAAATCATCAAAGGAAATCCATTCAAGAGAAACGTCAATAACATCCTCGCTTTGGCTCAAATACTCATTGGCAACAGCTTTTGCTTCTTCCTTTGTAAGATTATTTCCAGCTTCTTTGTACTTTTCTACAAATTCTTTTGCCACAGCTTTCTGTTCTTCAAGGAACTCTTCTGTCAGAACCAGGCCGCAGCAAACCGAATCTTCCCAAAGCTCGTCTGATTCGTAGAGAACTTTTCCAACTCCCACCGAAACGCCAACTGCTCCAAATGGCTCAGCCACGCAGTAGCCATCTATTGTACCTGAGGCAAGAGCTGAAGGCATCTCTGTCGGCGCAAGCTCAACCACATTTATATCAGAGATGGTCAGTCCGTTTAAGCTTAAAGCATCGTTTATCAGAATATTGTGTGATGACTGCCTATGAGGAATGGCAATTGTCTTTCCCGCAAGTTCTGATCCATCTTCAATTTCATTAGAAACAACTATTACATTTCCATCTCTATGTCCCAGAGCAACTGCCTTTATTCCAATACCCTCAGCTCTGGACTTCATAGCAAGCTCTATAAGAACTGATGCACCATCTACCTGTCCGCTATTAAGAGCATCCAGTAGTTCTGGCCAGGAGCCATATTTTACAAGCTCCACCGAAATGTTTTCATTTTCCTCAAGCGCTTTTGCTTCTTCCAGAACAGCAAGTGAATGTGTAATTGGAAGGTATGCAATTTTGATTGTCTCCTTTGAAGCTTGTGCCACATCCTGTGCAGTGCTTTCACTTGCCTTCCCTGCACATCCTGATAGCGCAAGAGCTGATGTTAAGATAATTACTGGTAAAATTGACTTTTTCATACCCGGCCTCCTCGTTTGAATTACTGTTTGCAAGTATAACTGTTTAATCCTAGTAATTCAATAGGATTAGCAATTCCTGTTTCCTATAGCCTGTTATCAGAATTTTTTATAATCGAGTAGGAGGGAGATTTACTTAATCTCCCGACCTCTCACACCACCGTGCGTACGGTTCCGTACACGGCGGTTCAATCAACTTAACAAGTAACACACCTTTCGGTGTAGTAATCTAACATTGAAACTAATCCAAATGAGGCTAGTCTCTTATTGTTTATTGCTATATTCACCGCTCCCTTGCTGCAAACATAGGCTATTCTTTGACCTGTGTATGCAACTCGTCTTGCAGTATCTCTGTCAATTCCAAGTTTTACAAGATTCTTTTCACGATTCTGTGGAGTTTTCCAGTGTTTCCAAATGCACATGCGGAGTCTGTATCGGATATGCTTATCCATATCTTTGCAGAGTGTTTTCATACTACCTATCTTGAAATAGTTAATCCATCCTCTGATAAGCTGATTAAGTTTCTCTACTTTGTAGCTGTTGCTGACGCCCCAACTACGGCTTGTAAGTTCTTTCATCCTCTTCTTAAACTTCGCTACTGATTTTGTATGTGGTTTTGCCTTAAACTGGTGTGCTCTTGAGTCAAAGTAGAATCCAAATCCAAGGTATTTAAGTCCTTGCGGCTTGTCCACTTTACTCTTGGTCATGTTGACCTTGAGACCTAGTTTTTCCTCAATGAATCGAGAGATATTTCTCATAACTCTATTAGCAGACATTTCACTACCAACCATGATGATACAATCATCTGCGTATCTTACAAAGTTAAGCCCACGCTTTTCCATCTCCTTGTCAAGTTCATTCAACATGATATTTGCCAATAGTGGCGAGAGATTTCCTCCTTGTGGTGTTCCCACAATAGAGTCCTCGTACTCATCATCAATCATGATTCCACTGACCAGGTATTTCCTAACGATAGAGATAACATCTCCATCTTTTATGGTTCTACCTATGATGGTCATAAGTTTGTCGTGATTTACTGTGTCAAAGAACTTTTCCAAGTCAATATCTACAATCCAATCATTACCGTCATTCATCATGTCGAGCGCTGTTAGGATTGCTTGCTGTGCACATCTATTAGGTCTGAATCCATAACTGTGGTCATGAAAT
>JAZRKG010000113.1:0-20645 GCA_045646185.1 Butyrivibrio sp. | reverse complement strand
AGAACTGAGATTGCTAAGCTTCATCAGAGACTTGGTACAACAATCATCTACGTTACACACGACCAGACAGAAGCTATGACTCTTGGTACAAGAATCGTAGTTATGAAGGATGGTATCGTTCAGCAGGTAGATACACCACAGAATCTGTATGATAAGCCACAGAACCTGTTCGTAGCAGGATTCATGGGATCACCTCAGATGAACTTCCTTGATGCAGAAGTTTCTATCAAGGGCGATGAGGCATTCCTTAAGATTGATAACAAGGAAATCCAGTTACCACCTGCAAAGGCTAAGAAGCTTATCGATGGTAAGTATGATGGAAAGACTGTTACATTCGGTATCCGTCCTGAAGATGTTGATGATTCAGAAATGGTTGTTAACACATCTAAGGCTGTATTCGAGTCAACAATCAACGTATACGAGCTTCTTGGTGCAGAAGTTTATCTGTACTTTGATCTTGCAGGCTTCCCTGTTACAGCACGAGTTGATTCTCGTACAACAGCAAGACCTGGTGACAAGGTTAAGTTCGCATTCGATGTTGAAAAGATTCACATCTTTGACAAAGAGACAGAGAAGGTTATTACAAACTAATAAATGCTTTAATGTTAAAGAGGTGCAGTTTACTGCACCTCTTTACTTTTTTGTTAAAAATGAATTACAATAACGTTAGTGTAATCCATTTTATTGAAAGGCGAATAATATATGATTTCATCACAGGTAATAAAAACAAGCATTATAGAGCTAAACGCAATTACAAGAGTAGAATTGTGCGTTTATAATTTGAGTGGAGATGTGGTAGCAACTACTGATGAGTCATACACAATAGATAAGGTACTTATTACTAATTTTGCGAACTCTCCTGTTGATAGTCAGGTTATCGGAGACACACATTTGTTAAAAATTCTGGATGATGGAGAGCCACTATACGTTCTTGCAGCCAAAGGTCAGGGGGAAGAAGCCCATATAGTGGCAAGAATCTGTGTATCACAGTTGCAAAATCTTATTATTGCGTATAAAGAAAAATATGACAGGAACAATTTCTTCCAGAATCTAATGCTGGATAACATGCTTCTGATTGATATTTATAATAGAGCTAAAAAGCTGAGAATTGAAGCTGTTGTACCAAGAGTGGTACTTCTTATAGAAACAAATGGAGATGTAGACAATACTGCTTCTGAACTGTTAACAGGTATGTATACAGCACAAAATGGTGATTATGTAACAGCAGTTGATGAGGCGAGTGTAATCCTTATTAAATCGCTTACAGAAAACGACACATATGAGGATATAGAGCAAATAGCTACAACTATTGTAGATATGATGAATACAGAGGCAATGCTTAATGTAAGAGTTGCCTATGGAACAATAGTTGATGAATTAAAAGACCTTAGTAAGTCCTATAAAGAAGCTAAGATGGCACTGGAAGTAGGTAAGATATTCTATGCAGAAAAAAGAGTTACTGCATACAACACATTGGGCATAGGACGTCTTATATACCAGTTGCCAGTCAGCCTTTGTAAAATGTTTATCGAAGAAATATTTGGTGATAGTGATATGCTTCCATCAGATCTTGATGAAGAGACGATCAATACAATAAATAAGTTCTTTGATAACAACCTTAACGTATCGGAAACATCAAGAGAGTTATTTGTTCATAGAAATACGCTTGTTTATAGAATTGAAAAACTTCAGAAAAGCACAGGACTTGATATCAGAACATTTGATGATGCCCTAACCTTTAAGATTGCACTTATGGTTGAGAGCTATATGAATTACCTGGAATCACAAGAATATTAAGACGAATAGAGGTACCGGAAATTTTTAGTATTGATTCACTTATGTCTAATTGCGTGTTGTGTCCGCGAATGTGTCATGCGGATAGAACAGCTGGCCGAAGAGGCTACTGTAATGCTCCTTCAAATTTAACAGCTGCCAGAGCTGCCCTGCATTTTTGGGAAGAACCCTGCATTTCTGGGACCAGGGGCTCTGGAGCTGTATTTTTTAGCGGTTGTAACATGGGTTGTATTTTCTGCCAAAACCAGGAAATCTCGCATGGTGATGTGGCAATGAATATCTCTGTGGAAAGACTTTCCGATATTTTCCTGAAACTTCAGGAACAGGGAGCTCATAATATCAACCTGGTTACACCTTCTCATTATGTTCCAAACATTGCTAATGCGTTGGAATTATCTAAAAATCATGGCTTGAATATCCCGATTTTATACAATACATCTTCATATGAAAATGTCTCCACCTTGCAGATGCTAGATGGGCTTATAGACATATATTTGCCTGATTGTAAGTATTATTCAGAAGAACTTGCCATATCGCTATCCAAGGCTCCTAGATATTTTGAAATAGCAGTTAAAGCGATTGGTGAAATGCTCCGCCAGGTTGGAGAACCTGTTTTTAACCATAATGGGGAATTTATTGATTCTGTAAAGTATAACAAAATCATAGAAAATATGGACGAAACTGAAGACTATAGCGGGCCTCTTATGCAAAAGGGGGTTATTATCAGGCATCTTGCGCTCCCAGGTCAAATTGTTGATTCAAAGAATGTTTTGAATCAGCTTATAGATACTTTTGGAGCAAGAGTATTTATCAGCATTATGGGACAGTATACTCCTATAGGGCATTTAATAGAAAATGAAACCTCAAACAAACTGGATTTTTTGAAACGTAGAATTACAGAGAAGGAATATGACGAGCTTCTCGACTATGCCATAGATATAGGTCTTGAAAATGGTTTCATGCAAAGCCTTGATACAAGCTCTGAAAGCTTTATTCCGGCATTTGATTATAAGGGATTGTATTGAAGATTGGAAAAGAAAAAATCGATCCTGTAAAGGATGTATGTACGTTGACTGCCGATGCAGGCAGGCACCCCTACAACACATGGAAGGTTCTACTTAGTGCTGCTTCGTTCCCGACCTGACACGGTTCGCAGATTCCCATTGCGCAGGACCCGAATGCATACAAACAGGACTGCTACATACACCCTTTACAAAACCGATTAACAAAAGAACTACGGAAAAACCGTAGCCCTTATAATATACTTTTTTTGAAAACTCTTGTCAATGGCACCTGTTTATATAGAATAGTCGTAGCCAGAGAGAGCCTGAGTCTGATCTACAAGATCCTGAAGAGTATACTTGTTGACGTATTCAGTAATAACATTATCAAGACCCTTCCAAAAGTTAAGTGTAGCGCATTCTTCAGCTCTTGGACAATCACCCCCGGCTGATAGTGACAGACACTCAATAGGGGCAAGGTCACCCTCCATAGTTCTTAAAATATCACCAACCACATATTCTTTTGGAGCTCTGGCAAGTCTGTGACCACCATTGTTGCCGCGCATACTTCTAAGATACCCTGCTTTATTTAAAACAGTAACAATTTGCTCAAGGTATTTAATAGTGATGCCCTGCCTTTCTGAAATATCTTTAAGGGCAATGTATTCCCCAGTATCATGCATTGCCAGATCAATCATAACTCTAAGTGCGTATCTTCCTTTAGTTGAAATCTTCATATAATAAACCTCTAAACAAATATTTATCACATTGCGGTATAAGAGTAAATCTCTTATAATAGGCATATTATAGCATAAAATAAAACCAAATACTACTAATCTGGTATGAATTGTATGGAGAAAAATATGCTCACTTACCCAAAGCTTAATGCAGTCCCTGAAAGTGAAGATGAAAAACTAAATAATAAATATATGAAAGCAGCCATTGCCCAAGCTAAAAAGGCATATGCTCTGGATGAAGTTCCAATAGGATGTGTAATAGTTTTTCGTGATAAAATTATCGCTAGGGGGTATAATAGACGTAACACAGATCATACTTCCCTTGCGCATGCTGAAATATCTGCAATAAAAAAGGCTAATAAGGTGCTTGGGGATTGGAGACTGGAAGAGTGTACCTTGTATGTGACACTTGAACCATGCCAGATGTGTGCGGGAGCTATTGTACAAGCAAGGATTCCCAAGGTTGTTATAGGCGCTATGAACTCAAAAGCAGGTTGCGCAGGCTCTGTTATGAATATCCTGAATAACCCTGATTTTAATCATCAGGTAGATACCAAAATCGGAGTGCTTGAGCAGGAGTGTAGCAAAATGCTAAAAGACTTTTTTGTAGAGCTTAGAGCCAAACGCCGTGAGGAAAAGAAAGGTAATGATTAGTAATGAAAAAGGCATTATCATTTATCTTCATAGCCTGTATAGCGTTAAATCTTATTTCTTGCAGCAGTAACAGCACTGATACTGCAAGTGAGCCTACGACTATTGTATATATGACAATAGGTGATAAGCCAACCAATGGACAGACCAAAAAAGTGATAGATGCTTTAAATGAAATACTAATAGAAAAGATAAATGTCCAATTGGATGTATACTATATTTCCTGGACGGATTATCTTCAAAAATACAATAATGTGCTCTCCGAAGGCGATATGCAAATTGACCTTGTTGGCACATCTACAGACTGGCTCGATGCATGGAGAAATGTTATCGGAGGAAATTTCTATCCTTTAAGTAGAGATATGCTAAAGCAGTACTGTCCACAGACCTATGCGTCCGTTTCTGAGGAGCAATGGCAATCCTGTATTTATAATAATGAAATATATTTAATTCCAGAAAACAATTATACACAATGGACTAATCATGGATTTATATATAGGGCTGATTGGGCTCATGAGGCTGGTTTTGAAAGAGGTATTCATTCTTGGGAAGGAATGACGACATATTTTGAATATGTTTTGTCAGCATATCCGGATGTAATTCCTTGGGATGCAGACCAGACATCTTTAAACACAGCATTTGGATATATTGCTTCATATACAGATTATGTGCCAATTCTGGATATCAGCACTTATAGTCTTTGGGGAGCTTATAAAGATGATCTAGATAAAGTAGTATCACCATATTATGAAGGCGATGAATTTGTTGACTTCGCTAATTTAATGCTTACCTGGAGAAAAATGGGAGTATTTAGAACCGACAATAGTGAAACGGAAATTGGCAATGATTACACGAGCTCTTTTTATACAGGAGATTCTGCGTGCCTTCAGCACCATACCAATATGTATATTGAAGACAGAAAACCAAATATGGATACAGCGCAGCCAGGTTCAAATCCAGAATTTTTCTGGTTTGGTGAAGAGAGAGGAAACGTTGTCAGAACAAGCATTCTTCATGGTGCAATGGCAGTGTCTGCGAGATCAGAGAATCCGGAACTGGCACTAATGACTTATGAACTTCTAAGGAATGATGAGGAATGTTATAGGCTTATAAATTATGGAATTGAAGGAGAACAATATGAATTGGTTGATGAGAATTCCTATACGAGGCCGGATGATTATATAAGTGATAATGATAATATTACCCTAAATTTCTGGTGGGGTAGAAACGATGAGCTTGCTCTTACGAATGCAAGTACGGACAGGAAAACATATGAAAGACTCGTTAATAGGTATGAGCGTGTAGCAATCGATTATCCATGGGAGGATATTCACTTTACAATAGTGGGATATGAACAGCAGATGGCTGATATAAATAAGGTTTGCGATAAATATCTTCCGCTTATTTGTTTTGCACAGTACGAAGGAAGCGCAGAAGATGTGGTGCAGGCTTTTAGAAATGAACTTAAAGAGGCTGGAATAGAGGAGGTAACAGCTTATATACAGAGTATTATTGATACACATCAGAAATAAAAAAATAATGATTAATAACTTAAAATAAGATAAAAGTTAACGTAATAGTAACCAAAAGCCAAAATTCGGTAATATAATTAGATTATCGAACTTTGGCTTTTCTTATTATTAGGAGGAAATCCGCTATATGAGCAAAGAAAAGAATGGAAGTAAAACCGGAAAGATTAGAACCAAACTGCTGTTGTATATTGTTCCTACAGTTGTGGCTGCAGTAGTAGCCTTGAGCGCTATTTCTCTGATTTTAAGTAAAAATAGCCTGACATCAGCTGCTACAGGACAGCTTGAATCTTCAATTTCTAATCAGGCCGACAATATTGAGTCCTGGCTTGATGAAAACATGGAGTTCTTCTCAACTGTAAAATATGGAATAGAAGAGCAGCAGCCAACAGAAGAGGAACTGCAGGAGATACTGGACTCTTTTTACGGGTATAATACCAGTGCCCCGGATGGCCTTTATATCGCAACAGCCAGTGGAAAATTATATACAGCTGCAGGCTCATCTTATACAAGCTCTGATCCTACTTCAGAGACCTTCTATAAGCAGGGTATAACCAGAGTGGAAATGGGATATGGTACAGCATATACCAACAACGAAGGAACAAAGGTAGTCAGTGCTTCCGGTATCTTAAATGACGGCTCAGATGAAATAAAAGTAATTGCAGCGGATGTGACTCTTAACGATATATCAGTTATTGTTAACTCCGGTGTAAAAATGGATGATGCAAGATCTATCCTGATAGACAGAACGGATAATACTATTCTGGCTGATATTGACAGCTCAAGACTGGGCGCAGAAATATCAGAGAGTAATAGTAATGTTCTTCTTGCAGGAATTGCAAGCGCAATATCAGCAAGAGACTACACCACAGACACAATAGGAAGCTACATGGTAGCCTATGAAGAAATTGAAAACACAGATTGGCTGTTGGTATCTTATATCGAGACAAATACAATTTTGAGTGATGTGCAGATGCTGGCAAATCTTTTGCTTGTTGTTGCAGCAGCTGCAATCATAATCATAATTGTATCTATTATATTTATTGTAAGCAGGGTAATAGCACCTCTTACATCTATTACAGAAAATATTACAGCGATGTCTTCTGGCGATTTTACAATTGATGTTAAAGCAGAAAGTAATGATGAAATCGGTCTTATGGGTGGAAAGGTAAGAGAATTTGTTGCCAGTATGCGAAATATGCTTGCCAGCATAAATGACGAATCTGTAAGACTAAAAGAGCAGTCTGATAATAGTGATGAAGTTGCAAGAAGAATGTATGATGCATCGATGTCACAGTCAGAAGCTATGAAACAGCTTAATGAAACAGTTGATCAATTGGCAGAGGCTGTAAATGATATAGCTCAAAATGCTACAGTACTTGCAGGAGTTGTGGCTGATACAAGAGACAACAGTCAGCAGGCAGATGCAAGTATGAAAGAAACAGTAGAAATATCACAGCAGGGCAGAGAAGATATGGAAAAACTAAGTGCTGCCATGACTGATATTCAGGATGCCAATAATAAGCTTGTTGATTCAATAAACAAAGTTGGAGATGCATCAGAGGAAATAACCAATATTGTTGGTATTATAGGAGAAATTGCAGAAGAGACAAATCTCTTATCTCTTAATGCTTCTATTGAAGCGGCAAGGGCAGGTGAAGCTGGTAAGGGATTTGCGGTAGTAGCTACCCAGATAGGCAAGCTGGCTCAGACTAGTGCAGAAAGTGCACAAAACATTACCAATCTTATTAATGAAGTGCATAACCTTATTGAAGATGCAGTTGGCCAGGCACAGAATAGTGCAGAAAGTATACAACAAAACAGCGAAAGAATTGCAGTTGCAGTTGAAACCTTTGATAAGATATATGAAAACATCAATACCTCTAATAGCCTTATTGAGGCGATGATAAATGATATCCAGAAGGTGGATGACGTTGCAACAAACGTTGCAGCGATATCTGAGGAACAGGCAGCCAGCGCAGACGAAATTCTTGCGACCTCGGAAAATATGGTTGAGCAGGCTGAAAATATTACAAAGAGCAGTCAGGATGTTGCGGACAACTCACACGAACTTGCAAGCACATCAGATACACTTACAGCTCATGTTCAGCAGTTCAAGATTTGAGGAGGTAAATATGGTGAAGAATCCTATTAAGAAAACTATTGCAATAGCACTTATTAGTATATTAACCATTAGCATGCTATCAGGATGTAGTAATGGTTCGGGAAGTAGTGCTTCCTCTGGTGGAATAAAGGTATTGTATTCAGTATGTGATGTGGATGATACCTTTAGGGCATCTCTTACGGAAGGAATAATTGCTGCAGCAAAAGCTGAAGGTATCACGCTGGATATTAGCTACTGCGGAAGCTCAGTAGATGATCAGGCAACAGAAATAGCAGCTGCAAAGGCAGCAGGCTATGATGCACTTATTGTACGACTTACAGATGTATCAACTGCCCTGCAGATGGAAGTTACCTCCAATGATCTTCCAATTGTATTCGTAAATAATCAGCCTGATGATGATTATCTTGAAGCTGGAAAATACATCTATGTAGGATCTCAGGAAGAGGAAGCAGGAGAGCTGCAGGTTGAATATGTAATGAGTAAACTGGGCAATCCAACATCATTAAATGTAGTTATTTTTGAAGGTGAAAAAGGCCATTCAGGAACTATCGGAAGAACATCTGCAGTAAAAAATACTCTAAAGGATAAAGGTGTTGATGTTAATTATGTATTTGTAGATTATGCAACCTGGTCTGATACCATTGCTGCAGAAAAGCTGAATATTTTCTTTAAGACAGGACAGCCATATGATGCAATATTCTGTAATAATGACACAATGGCACTTGGTGTATGCCAGGCTCTAAAAGATAATGGTATAGATCCATCCTCAATACCTGTAATGGGAGTAGATGCGACATCAGATGGTTGTGCATCGATAGCTGCAGGAGAGATGGCATTTACAGTGCTTCAGGATGCAGAGGGCCAGGCACAGAAGGCTGTTGAAGCAATAGTAGCTATGGCATCAGGTGGATCAATCTCTTCAATAGATGGTGTATCAGATGATAATAAATATGTTTGGGTTCCATTTTCACCAGTTGATGCTTCTAATGTAAGTCAGTATCAATAAAAAACGAATCAGAAAGCTTTGAATGGTTTCTGATTCGTTAGATAATCTTAATTATAAAGTGCTCTTTCACCGCCAATGTATTTTGGACGTGTTCTGGCACAAACAATATGGGCGTTGCCGACTTCGGTCTGATTAACTCTTACCGGAACGGCAACGTCTTTTAAATGCATTCCAATAAGAGTATCTCCAATATCTATTCCAAGCTCAGCCTTTATGTGCTCTACAGCCACTGCTTCTGGCAGTATCTTATGTGCAGCGGTTGCAAAAGAACCCCCTGCCTTAAGATGTGGAACGACGCTTACAATTTCATAGCCGCGCTCTTTTGCTACGCTTTTTTCCAAAATCAAAGCTCTGTTTAAATGTTCACAGCACTGAGCGGCCAGGTGCAGGCCTTTTTCCTTGCAGGCATCATATAGTGTAGATACAAGTGCCTGTCCTATTTCTTCACTTGAAAAGGTACCAAGCTTGTGAGAAGCTACTTCGCTTGAAGAACAACCAACTACAAGGATGTCACCTTCTTCAGGCTTTGCCTGCTCATACAAATCATCAAATACAGCGCGTATTTCCTTTTTTATCAAATCAATATCTTTAAACGGTTCGTTTGAAACTCCAGCTCCCATTATTGCCTCCAAAAATAGACAGTATTACTAAAACTACAATGATTATATTTATTTTGTAATCAAAATTCAAGAATGAGCAGGATAAACATGGTCGAATTCTGTCATAAAAAAAGCATTTCTGAAGATAAAAAAATGATATTTAATTATATGATGATAGAGTAAGGTTTAGTTGAAATTATAGGGGTAGCATGGACTTATGAAAAAAATTAGTTTTGACAGTAACTGGAAATATATTGAGGCGGATTATAAGCCCCAGATTCCTGAAGACGGATGGGGTGGTGCCAAGGCAGGAGCATATGTATCCGGTGCTACAGCAAAGAATCTGGATACTTCAGATTGGAATGATGTAACTCTTCCCCATGACTTTGTAATAGATGGAGAGCATGTACAAAAAGTCGATACTGCAGGTATAAACGATATACCTGCCATGCAAACAGTGCAGTCAAGACTTCATGCAGGTGGTTCTATAGTGCCGGGAATCTGCTGGTACAGAAAAGAGTTTTTCCTAACACCGGAGCAAAAGGGAAAAAGAATCTATATAGTTTTTGAAGGTGTGTATAGAGACTGCGATTTATATATAAATCAGAACTATGTCGGAACGCATATCAGCGGATATACTCATTTCTATTATGATATTACGGACTTTTTAAGAGAAGATGAAAAAAACGTTCTGGCAATGCGAGTTGACGCCATGGGCAGAGAGGGCTGGTGGTACGAAGGCGGCGGAATCTACAAGCATGTCTGGTTATACGTTTGCGATGATATATTTATTGAACCGTATGAGCTGTTCATAAAGAGCACAGTATCAGATGACTTAAAGAATGGAAAAGTAGAAATCCGCGCAGTAGTAAATAGTAAGAGTCTGCAAAGGGCAAGCGCAGAGCTGGTTAGCGTTATTTATGATCAGGAAGAGAAAATAGTTGCAACTATAAATAAGTCGTTTGAAATTGCTCCATGGGAAAGAGAAAAAGTTACCATGGAGGTTGAGATACCAGAAGATAAGCTCCAGTTATGGGATTTGGAGAATACCTATTTATACAAGATAAAAACCTTTTTTAAAGGTGACAGCTCGGGCGAGCTTGTTGATTATTTTGGATTTAGAAAAATAGAGTTCACATCAGATTACGGCTTTTTCCTAAATAATAAGCGGACACTGATAAAAGGTCTTTGTACTCATCATGACCATGCAGGTGTTGGTATTGGGATGCCAGATGAGTTAATTGAATACAGACTTCGTGAAATGAAGAAGTGTGGGATGAATGCGCTTCGTTCTGCCCATGGAGAACCATCAGATATAGTACTGGAATTATGTGACAGACTTGGAATCCTGGTTTTATCAGAAAACAGGCGTATGAGCAGTGCCGTTGAAGACATAGAAGCAATGAAAAACGTGGTAAAGCAGGGCAGAAACCATCCATCTGTTATTTTGTGGGGAATAGGAAATGAAGAAGTAAATGTCCAGATGAAGAAGGAAACAGCAAAGACTGTCAGGACCCTTCGCCAGGAAATAAGACTTCTTGATGATTCAAGGCCTATAACTTATGCACTGGTATGCTGGGATGGTGATACGCATTATGAAACTGCAGAAACCTTTTTTGACATGACCAGAGAACTGGATGTCATGGGCTTTAATTATTCCGTTCCAGCTTGGGATCATTACCATAAAAATAATCCAAAGCAGCCGATCATACTGACTGAGAATAACGCAGCCAATAGCTCCACAAGAGGGTGCTATTTTTCAGATGAATCTAAGGGATGGTTTTATACTTTGGATCCGGACAATCGAAATAAGTGTACTTCAAAAGGGGCAGCAGGCAGATTTGAAAAAGGAGAAGGACAGTGCAGGGAGGCTTTCGAAAGAGATTACCTGGCTGGAATGTTTTTGTGGACAGGAATTGATTACCACGGAGAGCCAACTCCTCTTCCGTGGCCTGCAGTGAATTCTCAGTTTGGAATCATGGATATCTGCGGCTTTAGGAAGGATGCCTTTTATTATTATAAAGCCTGGTGGAGCGATAGCGACGTACTTCATATTTTTCCACATTGGAATCTGGAATGTCCAAAGGGGACGAAGATAAATGTGCACGGATATAGTAATGCTGATGAGGTAGAGCTATTTGTAAATGGAAAAAGCTATGGCAGAGTACAAAATCAGGAATACTGGTATCTGACCTGGGAGAATGTAGAATATGAGCCAGGTGAACTGAAGGCTGTCAGCTACAAAAATGGGCAGGAGTGTCAGACAAAAGTTATTGAAACAGTAGGTGCATTCCACCATGTAGAGATAGAGGAATATAAAGAAAACACCTATGCTACTGGAAGTGTGCATATATACAACATAAAAGCTGTAGACAATCAGGGCCGGCTTGTTCAGACAGAGAACAGGTTGTTGAAATTTAAATTAGAAGATGGCGAATATACATGCACATCTGAGATACTGGGAGTAGGAAATGGTAATCCTGGTAGCCACGAAATGGAAGTGGCATCAGAAAGGGCTTTGTTCAACGGACTTTGTCAGGTCATAGTCAGGGGAAATGGCAAGCTTAAGGTAAACTATTAATGTATAGATGGATTTAGTAAAAAGGGGTATTTATGTCCATACAATTAACACCCAAATCAACAGTTAACATTTTATTGGGGAAATTTGAAGATGAAGCTGTAGTCATAGCAGCTTTTAATTTAAAAGGCGATATAGAAAAAGTATTAAATTGCGAGGTCCGCATGGACCGCTATGATAATTTTAACCAGGTGGACAATGCAATTGAAGCAGGAAGTGAGTCTGGACTAAACATAATAATCGCTACAAATGGCTTATGTGATAATGCTTTATTTACTAACCTTCCAAAGGCAGCTGACGGTAAGCCCTGCAAAGAAGGCTTTTCAATCTATGAAAAGAAAGAGATGCTGTTTATTTGCGGAGCTGATAGAAGAGGCACTATTTATGGCATCTACGACTTCTGCGAATATATCCTGGGGGTATCACCATGGTTTTTTATGGCTGATGTTCCAGTAAGAGCAAAAGAAAAAATCGTAATTGAAACAGACTTTCTAAAGGCAGATTATCCGGAAATAGAGTATCGCGGAATCTTCATTAACGATGAAGAGGAGCTTGAAAACTGGGTACAAAACTATATTGGAGAAGACACCATTGGCGTTAAAACCTATGAAAAGATTTTTGAGCTGCTGCTTCGTCTGAAGCTAAATTATATCTGGCCGGCGATGCATGTAAACTCTTTTAACCTTATTAAGGCAAATGGTGAGCTTGCCGATAAAATGGGAATTGTAGTAGGAACTTCTCATTGTGATATGCTGATGAGAAGCAATTACAGAGAATGGGAACCATGGCTTAAGAAAAAAGGCTATGAAGGAGCCAGTTATGACTTTTCTATTCCTGGCAGGAACAGAGAAATCCTGAAGGAGTACTGGAAAGAAAGCGTAGAGCAAAATAAGGATTTCGAAGTCACCTATACTCTTGGAATGAGAGGTATACATGACTCGGGATTTGAAACAGAAAGTCTAAAGGAACTTGAAGGCAAAGAGCTTTTAGATGCAAAAATAGGGCTCCTGGAAGAGGTAATAGGTACCCAGAAAAATATACTTGAGGGTGTACTTGGAAAAGAGAAAAACAAGGATACGTTAAAGATTTTTGTGCCTTATAAGGAGGTGCTTGAATTATACGATAATGGATTGAACGTCCCTGAAGATCTGACACTTATCTGGTGCAACGATAATTACGGACATGTACGAAGATATCCGGATGAGACCGCGCAAAAAAGACCTGCAGGTAATGGAATCTATTATCACAATTCCTACTGGGCTCCGCCAGGCGCTTCATACCTGTTTATCTGTTCAATTCCAATGGCGATGACCCGAAATGAGCTTTTAAAGGCTTATGAAAATAATATAAGAAAATTATGGGTTACTAATTTTGGCGCAATAAAACCATTGGAACAGCAGCTTTCCTATTATGCTCAGCTATGCTGGGATGCTGATAGAAAGGATGCGCCAAGCAGTAATCCTTGTGAGTGGCTTGAAAAGTGGCTGGACAGAACCTTTGAGGCGCACTTTGGAGATATTCTGGCACCACCATTAATTGCCTTTGATCAGCTGACAAATACCAGGAAAATAGAGCAAATGGATACCAGCGCCTTTTCACAGGATGCTTATGGAGATGAGGCAGCAGATAGACTTCATAGATATGAAGAGATAATAAGAACAGCTGACAGGATATATGAAAAGCTTCCGGAGAAAGACAAAGCTGCATTTTTCCAAATTGTGCTTCTAAAGCTTCATGCTGCGTATTATACCAATGCAATGTATTATTACGCAGATAGAAGTAACCTGTGTATGGAAGCTGGCAAGGCATCAGCAGCATCAGAATATACCAGAATGAGTCTTGAGTATGATCATGCGCGAAGAGCTCTTCTGGAATATTACAATCATGAAATGTCTGAAGGAAAATGGAATAAAATAGTGACTCCGGAGGATTTTCCACCGCCAAGAACAGCTATGCACCCAGCCTGTATGCCGCCTTTACATAAAGGAAAAGAAGGTATTGTGGTTACTTCGGCTTATAATATGGCAGATGCCAAAGAGGAAAAGGGCCAAAACGCTGAAATCAGGCTGGAATTCAACTATGGAGGCAAAAAAGTTAAAGGTTTTGAACTTGCGAATCCGGGAGAAGGCGTGCGTCGCTGCAATATAATAACACCTGATTGGATATCTCTGATTAATGTAACTAGCTACAAAAAAGAAAATAATAAAACGATTTATGACACTGATGTCAAAGTCGAAAATAAAATTTTGATAAAAATCAATTGGGAGAAAATACTAAATTCAAAAGATGAGTTTCCTAAAAATGGGATATTGGAAACTATTTTAGTGAAAGATTTGGAATCAGGGGATGAATATGACATAAATGTCAGCGCAAAGGCCAATATTTTCGTCAATTATAAAGATTCTATAAACATTTCAGAAGAAGAATTTAGGAAACAAAAAACTATTTTTCTAAATGATAAAAATGTGGAAGATGACGGGCGTATCGTAATAGAGGGCACCGACTATATCTTGAAGAAAGGATTTAAAGTAATACCATATCTTGGAAGAGATAAGGGAGAGCTCCTTGAAGCAGGAACAATTAGTTTAGATAAAATTGATGACACCAATGTATCAGATACGGATTCAGGAAAAAATAACTGTATCCGATTTGGCTTTTACTGCTATGAGGAATCTACTGATCCGGTTATTGAGATTCATAGATTTCCATCTCTTAATTCAGTCAGTGAGATTAGCTGCGATGTGGTTGTAGATGGCAGTAAGTACCATATTATTGCGGATAGTAACGATGAATATCGTGGCACCTGGAAAACCAATATAAGAAATGGAGTAGATAAGCTCTATCTGCAGGTTCCAAAGCTTGGCGCAGGCTTCCATACAATAGAGCTGTGTAATGCCAGCAGATATTTTGCTTTCAGCAGAATTGTTATATATACAAAGGCCAGAAAAGAAAATAGTCTTGGCGCGATTATTCAGGATGAAAGGCTTCCGGAGGTATTTGATATACACGCAAAATGTGTGAAATTCTATGGAAAAAAATCCTGTGAGCTTAGTCCAAGGCCGGTATATTACCTCAAAGAAACAGCTGGACGTAATACCGTTTTGATGGAAGATGAATTAGAAATTGCAAAAAACTATGGAAAAGCGATAAAAATTGCAGAAATTCTTGCATTTTCGAATAAATTAGTTAACGAAAAAACGATAGGCGAGTCTAAAATAGTTCACATTGAAGCTGCTTCTGCTCTAGGCGAAACCTCTTTTGCCTGGACATCGGGAACAAAGTGGCAGTACTGTAATAGTCCTTCACATGGAGAAACTGGCCTTGCCATGTATATTCGCAAGGAAAATATGCAATGGCTGACAGATAAAAATGCACCAGCGCTGCATTACAGATTTAATGTGAGTGGTGGAGATTATAAATTGTGGATAAGACTTCATATGTGGGGGAATGAAACCAGCAATCTCACAATTGGTGTGGATGGCGATATCAATGATCCAAAGGAGATGTTTGGAGGTATTCCGATATGGAGATATTCAAATGAAAACATTTGGAAATGGATACCACTAATGAGCCTAAAGTTATCCGAGGGTGAGCATGAGCTGGCAGTAATATGTTTGTCATCGCATCTTAGAATAGAGCAGATATATTTAACTTCCGGTAAGGAAAAACCACCGGTAGAATATTCAGTTTAATTGACCCTACGTTGTAGATTCAAACAAGGATAAAGAAAATGAGCACTTTTGAAGAATTAAAAAAAGTAGATGACAGATATACCCCAATTCCTTTCTGGTTTTGGAATGATTTTTTAACTGAAGATGAGATTCTAAGACAAATGCATGAAATGAAGGATAAAGGAGTAGACGCCTTTGTAATTCATCCCAGGAAAGGACTTCCTGACGAAATTCTATATCTTTCAGACGAATATTTTCGTTATGTAAAATTTGCTGTAAAAAAAGCAAGTGAAATGGGAATGAAAGTAGTTCTTTATGATGAAGCGATGTATCCTTCAGGTTCTTGTAGAGGAATGGTTGTAAAAAGTAATGAGAAGTATGCTTCACAAGGACTTGAAATGACAGATGTGTCACATACAACATCTGGTGGTAAGCGGATTGCAGAGCTTTCTACCGCGGAAGGTAAAAAATATTTCAATCTTGTTCCAAGTGGTGGAAATATTCGCGGCGTTCATGAAAATGAAGATGATGGGGAAGTAAACGCTCCTAAAAGCAGTGACTTGTTAAATCCAGAAGCAGTGGCAGAATTTATCAGGTTAACTCATGATAAATATTATTCAGAGTTAAAGGAATACTTTGGCAGTACTATAATTGCTTTTTTTACTGATGAACCATGCATTCTTGGAAGAAATCCCAGGAAAGGGCTTATTCCATGGAGCGATGGAATATATGAGGAATTTTTAGAAGCTGGAGGAAAAGCAGAAGACTTGCAGCTTTTATTTGACCAGGAGAATGATTCTGAAAATAATAATGCAAAGAGAATTTATAACGAAGTAATTCACAATAGAATGTCCACAGCCTATTATGGGCAGCTTGCAAAGTGGTGCAAGGAACATGGAATAGCGCTTACAGGGCATCCTGAGAAGAGTACTGATATAGGTTATTTACAAAATTTTACCTGGCCATCCCAGGATATAGTGTGGAGATTTGTTGAGCCAGAGGATGGGCATGCTATTATCGGAGAGCATACCACAATGGGTAAATGCAGCTCTGATAGCGCAAGGCATAGAGGAAAGGCCAGAAATGGAAACGAATGCTTTGGTTGCTGCGGCCACAGAGAAGATCCATATCTATTTACAGAGGAAGATATGAGATGGTATCTTAATTGGTTGTTTGTCAGGGGAGTTAATCTGGTATTCCCTCATGCCTTTTATTATTCTGTCAGAGAAGATAGGGGAGATGAGCGTCCACCAGAAGTTGGGATGCACAACCCGTTTTGGCCAGAGTATAAGAAACTTAGCGACTATATCAAAAGAATGTGTGCTTTAAATACAAACGCAAGGAATATGGCAAGAATTGCCATTATATGCTCCAGGGAAGAATTGTCCTGGAAAATTGCGAAGCCACTTTTTGAAAATCAGATAGAGTTTAATTATCTTGAAGAGGAGCTGCTTAATAATTGCGCTGTAATAAAAGACGGAAAGGCGTGCATTACAGATTATGAATATAACGTGCTTGTATATGATGATGCCTTTGATGATAATATGTCATCTGAAACAAAAGTAAAACTACAGCAATTTGAGAACTGCGGCGGTGTTGTTCTAAAGTATACCAATGATAAAGAACTCATATCGAAGATTCATAGCCTTGGTCTTTCAGTTCTTAAGTTAAAAAATGGATCGAAGGATATCAGATGTAGCTATCAGGAAAAAGATAATGCAGAATATGTAATAGTAACGAATGAAGGAATGGAAGATATTCAGGATGAACTGATAGTTGAAAATAAAAAAGTCCTGGAAGTCTGGGATCCATATACGAATGAGGTTGAAAAAGACTCAGTTGGGGAAGACGGCTTGGCAGTACTAAAAATAAAAAAATATGAGAGCAGGATACTATTTCTGGAATAATAAAAAGATGGTCGCTGTTTAAGCGGCCATCTTTTAAAGTTAGTTATTGACTATATTTCTAAAATTTCCAGACTTATAAGCTTTAATGTTTTCGGCAACTTCCATGACACATCTCTGGCGGGCTTCAACACTGGCCCAGGCCATATGAGGTGTGATAACAACATTAGGGAAGCCATAAAGCTTTGTAAGAGGGTTCTCATCTGCAATTGGCTCTTTGGCAAGAACATCAATTCCTGCGCCGGCAATTTTGCCTTTTGTAATAGCTATGTAAAGAGCATCATCATCAATTACAGCGCCTCTTGCAACGTTTATTAAAAGAGCTTCTGATTTCATTTTGTCAAAAGCATCGTCGTTCATAAGGTGCATGGTTTTATCAGTAAGCGGGCAGTGAAGTGAAATAATATCTGAACGGCCAAGAAGCTCGTCAAAGGATACCTGCTCATAGTCGGTGCAATCACTATGTCCGGAAGAAGCATAAAAAATAACACTTGCTCCAAAAGCAGTAGCAATGCTGGCAACCTTTTTACCAATATTTCCCATTCCAACAATACCGTAGGTTTTTCCGGCCAGTTCATTAAATGGTTTATCCAGGATACAGAAATGATCCTGCTTTCCATAGGCTCCGCTTCTGACAAAATTATCGTAATAGCTTATCTTTTCCATTAAATAAAACAAAAGAGCAAAGGTATGCTGAGCAACCGAATCGGTCGAATAACCTTTTACATTAGCAACTTTAACACCGCGCAAATTGCAGGCGTTTACATTTGCATTATCAAAGCCTGTAGCAAACATACATATTAGTTTAAGATTTGGCGCAGCGCTTAATATAGCATCTGTAATCTGAGTCTTGTTTATACATAGAACTTCTGCATCCTTTAGTCTTTCGGATGCGTTAGCTTCAGTGATTTTATCATTATAAAAAGTAATATCACCTGCTTTTTTCAGGCATTCATAACTTATGTCATTTCCAACACTGTCTATTTCTGCTGCAACAATTTTCATTTTTATATAATACCGGTCGTAGATTTGACCCAAATCCTTTCTAAAATCTGTATATTACAATACACAGTATAAGCAAAAAAATAAAGTCATCCTGCACTAAAAAATGAGAATGACTTTAAACATAAACAATAATAATTGTTCTATACAATCAAATTAATAAGAAAGCAATATTCAATTTTAAATCTCAAAGTCAGCGAAGAGTTTTATAATATTCTTCCTTGATCTCCTTTTCAATTTTTTGAAGCTGTTCTCTTTCATTGTCCAGCAGCAAAGTCCAATCTGTTCTATGAAAAGAATCCTTTGATACATCAAAAAGTGAAGCCTCATAAATAGTCATATAAAACTCCTTTCCCAGTAAAAACTGAAAAACAAGAAAACTTTTGACTAAGACTATTATAACACTTTTAGAATAAAATAAATCAACTCCCGATTAAAATATATCAATTTTTTATAAACAGACTATAATCATTATAAAAACAAATTTGAAAAAAGTGCATTTTTTTATGATTGCATATTAATGATTATAAAGTACCAACGAATCTATCAAAGGCAGCCTGTCCTTCCGGTGTTCTCTTATATACACCAGCATCTTCGAGAACATGCATGAATACCTTTCCGATTTCAACGTTTATAATTTCGTCAATATTGTCGCTTCCAATATGATCGTAGTTTTTGCTAAACTCATCTACCCAGTCAGCATGCTTTGCAAGGGTCTCATCTGCTCTAAGATCGCTGCCATTTAGGATAGCAGTCTTAAGGTCAGCCATTTCTCCTTTAAGTCTTGCTGGAAGTACAGCAAGTCCCATTACCTCAATAAGACCGATATTCTCTTTTTTGATATGATGAAGATTTGCATGTGGGTGATATACGCCAAGTGGGTGCTCATCGGTAGTAATGTTGTTACGCAGAACAAGATCTAATTCATAGTTATCACCACGTTTTCTTGCGATAGGTGTAATTGTGTTATGAGGTGTTCCATCTGTCTCGGCAAAAATAAATGCAGCTTCATCTGTATAGGTGCGCCAGTTAGCCAGAATGTGATCAGCCAGAGCTATAATGCGTTCTGTATTAGGAGAAGATAATCTGATAACAGACATAGGCCATTTAACGATTCCTGCCTGAACATCTTCAAAGCCTTTTATTTCAAAAGTTCTCTCAACAGGAGCCTTGGCCATTGCAAAAGTATAGTGACCACCCTGAAAATGATCATGACTAAGTATTGAGCCGCCAACTATTGGGAGATCAGCGTTTGAACCTACAAAATAGTGAGGGAACTGCTTTACAAAATCAAAAAGCTTGCAGAAAGTTCCGTGTTCAATCTTCATAGGTATATGCTGTGAATTGAATACGATGCAATGCTCATTGTAATAAACATAAGGAGAATACTGGAAGCCCCACTGTGTGTTCTGAATACTTACAGGGATAATTCTGTGATTCTCTCTTGCAGGATGATCAAGACGACCACTGTAGCCTTCGTTTTCTCTGCAAAGCTGACATTTTGGATATCCGCTCTGCTTTGCATTTTTTGCTGCAGCAATTGCTTTAGGATCCTTTTCCGGCTTGGATAAATTGATTGTAATATCAAGATCACCATACTCTGTAGGGGCAATCCATTTCAAATCCTTGGAAATTCTGTAACGTCTGATATAATCAGTGTTTCTAGAAAAAGAATAGTAGAAATCTGTAGCCTTTTCAGGACTTTCTTTATAAAGCTCATTAAACTTCTTTATAATTTCAGAAGGTCTTGCAGTCATGCGACCCATAAGCTTTGTGTCAAATAAGTCTCTATATACAACACTGTCATTATCAATAAGGTTATTTGCAGCTGCATAGTCGTCAATGTCTTTAAGAATGTTTTCTAATAAGGTTCCTGCTTCGAGGTCACTATCAGCAAAGTTCTCAGCTTCAGCTATTACATCATTTTCAGTTCCTTCAAAGCTATCGAGCTTTAAGTCGATTAAAAGAGTATTGATTGTGTAGATTATATCCGCTTTTTCGATAAGGCCAGTCTTGTAACCATAAGCAACAAGCTTTGTAAGGGCATT
>JAZRKG010000112.1:0-6915 GCA_045646185.1 Butyrivibrio sp. | reverse complement strand
TGACAAGGACGGCGTTATTGTTAGTAAGGCTTTTATCACCATGAATCAGGTTGATAAGGCTGCAGGTTTTTCTCATGATGATAATTATGCCTGCTCAGCCAAGGACTACTATGATCATCTGGTAGATGTATTTATGAAGTGGGGAGAACACCCTGAAGTAGCTGCTGGTCACTGGCCTGCAACTTTAGAAGAGTGCTTTGGAATAGAGAAAAAGTATCCATATCCTCTTAGTCAGTCGGACGCTGAAGAGCTTGTTGATTACTTTATGGATGTATATGCTCCATCAAGAAGCAGCAAAAATGAGCTTAGAAAGTTTGAAGGCTTTATCTTTGACGGACCTGAGTATCTGACAATGTTTGCAGGAGATGGAAGTGAGCTTTGCACAATTGATTATCCGTTCCCAAGACAGGACGATGGCCTTTTATGGGGAGACTATGCACTTCCAAGAATCGAGCCTTGTAACAGAGTAGACAGATTCCTTGCAGGTGTGGCATATCTTGATGGTCTTCATCCTTCACTTATTATGTGCAGGGGCTATTATACAAGAACAACTATTGCTGCCTATGATTTCAAGGACGGGCAGTTTATTGAGAGATTTATGGTTGATTCAGGCCACGTGCCTCTTTCAAATCCGTTTAACGACAACCCGCATGACAGAGAAGGATCTGATAGAGAGTATGGAAGTCTCTCAGGCCAGGGTGACCACAGTCTCTCTATTGCTGATATTGATGATGATGGATGCCAGGAAATCATATATGGCGCAGCATGTATCGACCACGACGGAAGACTTAAATACAGCAGCTATGACTACCTTCCAAATGGTAAGAGAGCAAAGCTTGGACATGGTGATTCCATGCATGTGGCCAAGATTGATCCTGACCAGCCTGGACTTCAGATATTCAACGTATTTGAAGGGGCGAAGGCTGCGCCATTTGGTTACGCACTTAGAGATGCTGAGACTGGTACTGTCAGACATAGATTCAATGAAGATGGAGACGACCTTGGACCATTCGGCTTCTATGCAGAAACGGACCTTGGAAGATGCATGATTGGTGATATTGATCCAAACACAAAGGGCTTACAGGTCTGGGTAAATGATGTATATTCCTGCGACGGAATGGAGCTGGAGCTTGAAGCACCATCTACAAATCAGGCAATCAGATGGGCTGCAGATCTTTCTACTCAGGTTCTGGACAGATCAGATTATCTAAATGGGGAGCACAGAGGCGTAGTAAATGACATTACTCACGGAGTGATGCTGGATCCTGAGGATACCCTGTGCAATAACGGAACCAAGGGCAATGCATGCCTCGTAGCCAGCGTATTTGGAGACTTCAGGGAAGATCTTATTCTTAGGAGAAAAGACAACAACGCCATCAGAATATATACCAATACTGAGATAACAAAGCACAAACTCTATACTCCAATGGATGATATTATGTATAGAGTAGGTATAGCATGGCAAAATACGTGTTATAATCAGACTTGTTACACAAGCTATTATTACGCATCCGATATGGACTTTAAGGATGTACCACTTGTGGATTAAGATATACAAAGGAGTATGAAAATGGTTGACGCAAGTATTACTAGAGAAGTAAATGGGAGACTTATGCCGGTCATCTACACATGTTTTCCAGAGGGTAAACATAAGGTACTGACCTGCAGCTATGATGACGGAAAGCTTGAGGACAGACAGCTGGTTGCCATGTTTAACGAATATGGCCTTAAGGGAACCTTCAATGTCAATTCCGGACTTTTGGATGATGAGAGAATACCTCTTTCAGAGTATAAAGAATTATATGAGGGTCATGAAGTTGCCTGCCATACAGCGCTTCACCCAACAATTGCAAGATGTCCAAGTGAACACATTGTTCAGGAAATTATAGAGGATAGAAGAACTCTTGAAAAAACTGTTGGCTATACAGTCAGAGGACTTGCTTATCCAAACGGTTCTCTTGATCAGAGAATAGTAGATCTGCTTCCTGCATGTGGAATCAGACATGCAAGAACAGTAAACAGCACAGCGGGTTTTGGAATGCCTGAGAATTTCCTTCGCTGGAATCCAACCTGCCATCACAACCATGACCTGCTTGGTCTTGGTGCTACCTTTAAGGATATGCACAAAACTCAGTATCTGTACATGATGTATGTTTGGGGACACAGCTATGAGTTTTCAAGAGACAATAACTGGGGCAGAATGGAAGAGTTCTGTAAGCTTATTGGTGGCCTTGAAGATATCTGGTATGCTACAAACATTGAAATTGTTGATTATATGGAAGCTGCATCTCGTATGCAGTTTGCTGCAAGCGGCGAATTCGTATACAATCCAAGCGCTCAGACAGTATGGCTTGAGGTTGATAAGCGTAAGGTTGCCTGCCCGGGTGGACAGATTACAGAGTTGTAAAAAAACTGATTTTGGTATAAAATATAATTGTTAAGCCGTTCATTAAGATATAAGATTTCGCATATCTATATCTTCACAAATGTTTTTTACAAGGAGATTTTCTATGGGTCTTGAGCTTGAAAACGAAGATACCACTGTAGTAACACCTGCAAAAAAGAAAACAAAAAAGACTAAAGAACTGATTGAGGAGAATGGTAGACAGCGGGAGGCTCTTGAAGTAGAAAGAGCAGAGCATGAAAAGGCTCTGGAGGATTTGCTAAAAGAGCAGGAGAAACTTGGATCACCTTCAGCAGTAGGTATGAAGGTTTCTCACAAAAAGTTTGGGGACGGTGAAATAATTACGCAGGATGGCAAATACGTAGAAGTTAAATTTGATTCAGTTACAAAGAAATTTGTATTACCTGGAGCAATTGCAGATAAATTTCTTGAAGTTAACGATGATAAAGTATTTGAACATTATACCAAAGCGAATGAACTGCATGAGAAGATTTTAAAAGAGCAGCTGAAGATTCAGTCTGATGGCTTTGCCCTTCAGAGACTGAGCGATCAGTTGGAAAAGCTGAATGAAAAAGCATAATAATGAGTAAATTAAAGCCGCAGCATTTTATGTGCTGCGGCTTATTTCTTTTATTAGATAGCTTCTTTTTGCTGGTCATTAACCTTTTTCTGAGCTGTAGAAAGCATAAGCTTAATACGGTTAAGCTGGTTAACTTCACTGGCACCTGGATCATAGTCGATAGCAACGATGTTGCAGCCAGGATACATATGACGCATCTGCTTGATAACACCCTTACCAACTACGTGGTTTGGAAGACAACCAAATGGCTGTGTACATACGATGTTGCTAGCGCCTTCCTTAATAAGCTCGACCATTTCACCTGTAAGGAACCATCCTTCACCAGTCTGGTTACCAATAGAAACGATAGGTTTAGCATACTCAACTGTCTGATAGATGCTTGTAGGTGGATCGAAGTGTACACTCTTTTCAAAGGCTTTTGTAGCACCGCTTCTAAGCTTTTCAATAGCCCAGATACCTGCACGGCAGAAGGCCTTTGTCTTTTTGCTTGTGCCAAGCTCATCAGCCTTGTAAATCTGGTTGTAGAAGCAGTAGAGCATGAAGTCGATAAGATCTGGAACAACTGCTTCAGCGCCTTCGCTCTCAAGAAGATCTACCAGGTGGTTATTTGCAGCAGGAGCGAACTTAACAAGGATTTCTCCAACTACACCAACTCTTGGCTTAACTTCATCTGTAATATCAATCTTATCAAAATCAGCAATGATTTCTGCGCACATCTTCTGGAACTTAAAGAAGTTCATATGCTTTGCAGAAACGAATTCCTGACACTTTACAAGCCATTTCTGATGAACTGCTTCAACGGAGCCTTTTACCTTTTCATAAGGACGCATGCGGTATACGCAGCGCATAAAGATATCTCCAAATACTGCAGCATAAGCAGCACGCTCAAGCATCTCAAAGTTAATATGGAAACCAGGGTTACTCTCAAGCTTTGAAAGGTTAAGAGATACAACTGGTATCTGTTCCATTCCGGCTTTTTTAAGAGCTCTTCTGATAAATCCAACATAGTTTGTTGCACGGCATCCGCCACCTGTCTGAGACATGATAACAGCAGTCTTATTCAGGTCGTATTTGCCGGAGTGGAGCTCATCCATAATCTGACCAACTACCCACAGTGAAGGATAGCAGGCATCATTGTTTACATATTTAAGACCCATATCAATAGCATGCTTATTGTCGTTCTGCATGACAACAAGATTGTAGCCACATGCTCTAAGAGCTGTCTCTAAGATATCAAAGTGAATAGGAGACATCTGTGGGCACAGTATTGTATAGTTCTTGCGCATCTCTTCAGTGAAGAGAACTCTTTCATTTGCTGTAGAACGGATAGTTCTGACTTTGTTTTCATGCTTTCTGACTCTGATTGCAGCAAGAAGTGAACGAACTCTGATTCTTGCACTACCAAGATTGTTTACTTCATCAATCTTTAAGCAGGTATAAATCTTGTCTGAGCCTGAAAGGATATCATTAACCTGATCAGTTGTAACGGCATCAAGACCGCAACCAAATGAGTTGAGCTGAATCAGATCAAGGTCTTCACGTGTTCTTACAAAGGTTGCAGCAGCATATAATCTTGAGTGGTACATCCACTGGTCAGATACGATAAGAGGTCTGTCAGGCTGTCCTAAATGTGATACAGAATCTTCTGTAAGAACTGCCATTCCATAAGAACAAATCATATCCGGGATACCATGGTTGATCTCAGGATCCACATGGTATGGTCTGCCGGCAAGTACGATACCGTGTCTGTCATTTTCTTCCATCCATTTAAGAGTTTCTTCACCCTTTTTCTGGATATCGAGACGAACTGCAGCCATTTCATCCCATCCAGCCTTTGCTGCTTCAATAATTTCGTTTTCAGGTATTTCCTTAAACTCTTTTATAAGAGCGTTTGTAGCTGTCTGAAGATTTGTAAAGGCCATAAATGGGTTACGCAGCTTTGCCTTACCTGTTGTTATTTCTTCTACATTGTTCTTGATGTTCTCTGAATAGGAAGTAACAATAGGGCAGTTGTAATGGTTAGTTGCTCCTGGAACCTCTTCACGCTCATAGAACAGTGCAGGATAGAATACAAAATCTACGCCCTGCTTAAGTAGCCAAGCCACATGTCCGTGGGAGAGCTTTGCAGGATAACACTCTGATTCACTAGGAATTGACTCAATACCAAGCTCATAAATCTGATGTGTTGAGCGAGGAGAGAGTACTACCTTATATCCAAGCTTTGTAAAGAAGGTAAACCAGAATGGATAATTTTCATAGAAATTAAGTACTCTTGGAATACCAACTGTTCCTCTTGTAGCTTTGTCAGCTTCCAGAGGCTTGTAGCCAAATATCTTTTTATATTTATATTCAAAGAGGTTAGGGATGTTGTCAGCATTTTTGACCTTACCAATACCTCTTTCACATCTGTTTCCGGAAATGTACTGACGGCCGCCGCTGAATTTGTTAACAGTAAGACGGCAGTGGTTAGTACAACCCTGACAGGTAGCCATGCTTGTAGAATACTCAAGAGCATTGATTTCATCTATAGAAAGCATGGTTGTCTTATAATCATCAGTTTCGTGATAACGGTTTCTGGCAATAAGGGCAGCGCCGAAAGCACCCATGATACCAGCGATGTCAGGACGGATTACGTCTGCACCTGCTATCTTTTCAAAACTTCTAAGAACAGCATCATTATAGAAGGTACCACCCTGAACTACGATGTTCTTACCAAGCTCAGAAGCATCAGATACCTTAATAACCTTGAATAAAGCATTTTTAATTACAGAATAAGCAAGACCTGCTGAAATATCAGATACCTCAGCGCCTTCCTTCTGTGCCTGTTTAACCTTGGAATTCATGAATACTGTACATCTTGTTCCAAGATCGATAGGGTTCTTTGCAAAAAGAGCTTCTTTTGCAAAATCCTTAACACTAAAGTTCAGTGACTTTGCAAAGGTCTCAATAAAGGAACCGCAACCTGAAGAGCAGGCTTCGTTAAGCTGAACTGAATCAACTGCCTTGTTTTTGATACGGATACATTTCATATCCTGACCACCGATATCGATGATACAGTCTACATCGCTGTCAAAGAAAGCAGCAGCGTTGTAGTGAGCAATTGTCTCAACCTCGCCGTCATCAAGCATAAGAGCAGCCTTCATAAGAGCTTCTCCATAACCTGTTGAGCAGGAACGGGCAATAGTAACGCCTTCAGGAAGAAGTGAATAAATTTCCTGAATAGACTTGATAGCAGTCTTTAACGGGCTTCCGTTGTTACTAGAATAGAAGGAATAGAGAAGGTCTCCATCCTCACTTACTAGTGCACATTTAGTTGTAGTAGAACCTGCATCGATACCAAGATAAGCATTGCCCTTGTACTCTGAAAGCTTTGCAGTCTTGACCTTTGCCTTTTCGTGTCTCTGGCAGAAGTCATCATATTCTTTTTCTGTGGCAAATAAAGGAGCCATACGCTCAACTTCGAATTCCATTTTGATCTTGGAAGAGAGCTTATTTACCATTTCGTTCATTGTATAATGAACGTCTTCTTTTGCATTCAAAGCTGAACCCATTGCTGCAAAAAGATGTGAGTTTTCTACATCTATTGTGTGCTCCTCATCCAGATTCAAAGTACGGATGAAGGAAGCCTTTAATTCTGATAAGAAGTGAAGAGGACCACCAAGGAATGCAACGTGTCCTCTGATAGGCTTACCACAGGCAAGACCTGAAATAGTCTGGTTTACAACAGCCTGGAAAATAGATGCTGACAAATCTTCCTTGGTAGCACCATCGTTGATAAGAGGCTGAATATCAGACTTGGCAAATACACCGCATCGTGCAGCGATAGTATATAAAGAATGATAATTTTTGGCATACTCATTAAGACCTGTGGCATCAGTCTGAAGAAGAGAAGCCATCTGGTCAATAAAAGAACCTGTACCACCGGCACAGA
>JAZRKG010000111.1:0-2402 GCA_045646185.1 Butyrivibrio sp. | reverse complement strand
GACCGTCAGAATCCATATCCAGACGACCGACCGGATATACACGCACACCGCAGTCAGCAACCAGTTCGCTTACATTTTTTCGACCTTTTTCATCAGATAAAGTCGTAACATATCCACGAGGTTTATTCAGCATTCCGGGTTTTCTTTGATATTTTCTTAATAGCATAATTGCAAAAAAAGACCAAGTACCGGTGAGAAGATACTTGGTCTGTAAATTCTATATAAGTTAGATTTGTAAAAGATTAAGCCATCTTGTTTACAGCCTGAGCAAGACGAGAAACTTTTCTTGAAGCTGTGTTCTTCTTGATGATGCCCTTTGACTCAGCCTTATCGATAACTGAAGTAGCGTTTAAAAGCTCCTTCTGAGCGAGTGCCTTATCACCCTGCTCGATTGCTACTCTAACCTTCTTAACAGCTGTCTTAACACCTGACTTAACAGCCTGGTTTCTAGCAGCTCTCTTTTCACTAGTCAAAATTCTCTTCTTGGCAGATTTAATATTAGCCATGATTACCTCCAAATAATTAAACTTAAAATCTAATCAATTTTATTATCAAATGATGTGCATTAATCCGGACACGGACAGTTAATGTCACATACGAAAATAATAATATCGTTTAATGGCAAAACTGTCAATAGATTTTTTGATAACTGCATGGTATACTTGTTACTGTTCTTACTGCCTGTTTAGGGAGAAAACTGTGCTCTTTGTACAGTCACACTGCAGTATGGAATGAGTATACCTATTTTTCATAAAAGGATTATATATGAACGAAGAACAGAAGAAAATAAGAAATTTTTGCATAGTTGCACACATAGATCATGGTAAGTCTACTCTTGCAGACAGAATGATTGAGCAGACAGGCGTCCTCACAAGCCGTGAGATGCAGGCTCAGGTTCTGGACAACATGGACATTGAGAGAGAACGAGGAATTACCATTAAATCCCAGGCAGTCAGACTTATTTATAAGGCCAAAGACTGCCAGGAATATGTGCTTAATATGATAGACACACCTGGACATGTGGATTTTGGTTACGAGGTCAGCAGATCACTTGCTGCCTGTGACGGCGCTATTCTGGTAGTTGATGCTACCCAGGGTGTTGAGGCACAGACTCTTGCCAACGTTTATATGGCTCTGGATCACGACCTGGATGTATTTCCTGTTATCAACAAAATTGACCTTCAAAGTGCACAACCACAGGAGGTTAAGGACGAAATTGAGGATATTATAGGTATCGAAGCTCAGGACGCGCCACTTATTTCTGCCAAAAATGGCATTGGTATAGAGGACGTTCTTGAGGCAGTGGTTACCAAGATTCCTGCTCCGGACGGAGATAGCTCCAAACCTTTAAAAGCACTTATTTTTGATTCAATATACGATTCCTACAGAGGCGTAATAGTATTTGTAAGAGTAAGAGACGGTGTTATCAAAAAAGGCACCAAGGTTCGCTTTATGTCTACAATGGCTGAGCAGGAAGTTGTTGAGGTTGGATACTTTGGACCAGGAAGATTCATTCCTTGTGATGAGCTTTCAGCAGGAATGGTTGGATACTTCACTGCTTCCATTAAGAACATTCAGGACAGCCGTGTTGGTGATACAGTTACAGATGTGGATAACCCATGTCAGGAGGCGCTTCCTGGTTACAAAAAGGTTATGCCGATGGTTTACTGCGGATTATATCCGGCAGACTCTTCACACTATCCTGAGCTTAGAGATGCCCTTGAAAAGCTTCAGCTTAACGATGCATCCCTTTTCTTTGAACCTGAGACATCACAGGCACTGGGATTTGGCTTTAGAGCAGGATTTTTGGGACTTCTGCACCTTGAAGTTATTCAGGAAAGACTTGAGAGAGAGTATGACCTAGACCTTGTCACTACAGCTCCTGGCGTTATTTACAAGGTTCACAAGACAGACGGTACAGTCTTTGACCTTACTAATCCGTCAAACCTTCCTGATCCATCGGAGATTGACTACATGGAGGAGCCTATAGTTAATGGTGAGATTATGGTTACTACTGACTATATCGGACCTATCATGCAGCTCTGTCAGGAAAGACGAGGCAGATATTTAAGTACAGATTATATTGAGACTACCAGAGCAATCCTCAAATACGAGCTTCCATTAAATGAAATCATTTACGATTTCTTCGATGCGCTTAAATCACGCTCCAGAGGCTATGCTTCCTTTGATTATGAGCTCAAGGGCTATGAGAGATCTGAACTTGTTAAGCTTGATATAATGATCAATAGAGAAAACGTTGATGCGCTTTCCTTTATCGTACACAAGGACGGTGCGTATGAACGTGGCCGTAAGATGTGTGAGAAGTTAAAGGGCGAGATTCCAAGACATTTATTCGAGATACCAATTCAGGCAGCAATCGGCAATAAGGTTATTGCCAGAGA
>JAZRKG010000110.1:0-89688 GCA_045646185.1 Butyrivibrio sp. | reverse complement strand
GATGTACTCTATTCAGCAATACGCTGATTTTTCCGGCGGTATTGACATTGTAATGGGTGTATCTCAGATTTTTGGTATTTCGATGATGCAGAACTTCAGGCAGCCTTATTTTGCCACATCTCTTGGTGACTTCTGGCGTAGATGGCATATCTCACTTGGTGCCTGGATGAGAGATTATGTTTTTTATCCTTTTGCTTTATTAAAACCTATGCAGAACTTTGGTAAATGGTGCGGCAAGCACTTTGGTACACATTGCAAGCGCGTCATGCCTGCAGGAATAGCCAATATACTTGTTTTTTTTATTGTTGGTGTGTGGCACGGTGCAGAGCTTCACTATGTAGCGTGGGGTTTATATAACGGTATAATCATTGCAATTAGTGATCTTGCGGAACCAGCATTTAAGAAGTTAAACGCAATCCTTCATATCAATAGTGATAGTAAAGGAATGCACATTTTCAGAATTCTTAGAACATTTTTCATTGTTAATGTTGGATGGTACTTTGATCGTATCTTTGATCTTAAGGATAGTTTCTATTGCCTTAACAGAACTTTTTTACACTTCAACACCTACGACCTTATGTTCAACATAAACAATGTACTCTTTAATGAAGGTCTTGCAAGCCCTATGTATATGACATTTTGTTATTGCGTAGCTGTAGTAGCTACCCTTGTAGTTTTAGTCGTTAGTCTGTTAAAAGAAAACGGCGTGGATATTTACAATTTCCTTGAAAAAAGACATATTGTGACACGGTGGAGCATTCTGTTCTTTATTGCTTTCCTTTTCCTTGGCTCATTTATGTTTACAACAAGTGCAGGAGGATTTATGTATGCGAATTTTTAAATTTCTCCTGAAAACAATAGCTTTTATAGTATTAGTGATCATCATCAATTCATTGCTGACCTTTATTTTTAAGCCTTACCTGGGCTCCAGTGCTGAAATGTGGTCTACCTATAGCACCAAGGAAAACCTGTCCATGGTCTACACAGGCTCTTCGCAATGTATTTCCGGAATCAGACCTGATTATATTGATGCCACAACCGGCCTTGTATCCTATAACATGGGTACAAATATGCAGTCTATCCACAATTCAAAAAGAGCTATGGCAAAAGCCATTAAAGAACATGATATTAAGATTGTTTTTGCAGTAATTGACTTTGAAACACTCTCTCAGACCCGTTACTCCAACTTTAGAGCAGAGGCTAGTTTTCAACAGGCTGAGAATAAAACAGAAAGCCTTGGAACTCGTCTTATAAACGATTTTACTTTCATTACTGACAAAGAGATCATAAATACTCCTGGTTCTATTAATTACTTTTTCCCATGGATTTATGACCGCGATACAAATATCAAACTAAATATTCGTGAGAAATGCGCTGGCCAGGTTCTCGATGAATCCGGTCACAGGGATACCTATGGCTTTGAAAGTTCCTATGAGGTAGTCGAAGATTCTGCTATTTTCATCACTCTGAATGAAGCACGTTCCTGGAGTGAAGAATCCAAAGTCTTCTCACCTTTATATATTCGTCCTGAAGTCAGAGAAGAACTCGTCGAAATTGCTGAACTTTGTCGTGAGAATGATGTACAGCTTATTGCTGCTTCTATCCCATATGGCAATCATTTTTCAGTATACAAGTTAAGCGACTATCAAGCTGTTACAAATGAGCTTAACGAAATATTCTCTGGAGACAATACTGTATATTATGACTTTAACCTTATCAAGCCGGAATACTTTGAGGTTAAAAGAAGCTACTATAAAGACGTAGGCCACCTCAACATAGAAGGGGCTACTGCTTTTTCGGAGTTTTTGGGAGAGTTCATCGTAACAAGTCAGACACAGGATGTTAGTGACTATTTCTACGACATAAACGAATACTAATAATCCTGACTCATTTATTTAGTGGAGTTAAAAATGTATAAGAAGTCCGTATTAGATTTATTGGAAAAAACTGCAGAAAAATATCCTGACAACCTCGCCTTTGGTGACACCTGCATGGATATGACCTTTAAGGAAACCGTTCAGAAAGCCAGGCTTGTAGGCTCATACCTTTCAGCTTACGTTCACGGCTGCCAGCCAGTTGCCTTTTATATGGAAAAAAGCTGTCTTGGCGTATGCGGTATGTTTGGAGCAGTTTATGCCGGTGGTTTTTACAGTTTCGTTGATGTAAGACAGCCTGCTGCCAGAGCAAAATCAGTTATTTCTGTACTTGAACCTTGCGTCATCATTACCGACAACACCTTTGCAGATAAGGCTGGTGAGCTTGATACAGAAATACCAGTTTTAAAGATAGAAGAAATCCTTGAAAAAGCTGTCCTTGATGAAAATATACTTTTATCAATAAAGGACAAGGCCCGTGACATCGATCCTCTCTACGTAAACTTCACCAGCGGAAGCACCGGCGTTCCAAAGGGCGTAACAGTTTGCCACAGAAGTGTTATTGAATTTATAAGCTACTTCGTAGACATTTTTGACATTACATCTAACGACATACTCGGAAATCAGGCACCATTTGACTTTGACGTATCCGTTAAGGATATTTACAGTGGTATTATGACCGGTGCCAAGGTTCAGATAATTCCAAGAGAATATTTTAGCTCTCCTATGAACCTTATGGATTACCTGGCTGATAAGAATGTTACTGTACTCGTTTGGGCAGTCAGTGCCATGTGCTTTGTTTCCATTATGAATGGTCTGGAGTACAGAACACCTGAAACCGTCAGACTTATTATGTTTAGCGGAGAAGTAATGCCTGTAAAGCAGCTTCGCAAATGGCAGGCTCATCTTCCAAATGCAACCTATGTTAATTTATATGGCCCTACAGAAATCACCTGTAACTGTACCTATCACATATTGGACAGAGCTTATGAGGATGCTGAGACAATTCCAGCCGGCAAGCCATTTCCAAATGAAGAAGTGTTCCTGCTGGATGAAAATGACAAGCTGATTTCCTTGCAGCAGACTGGTGTTACAGGAGAAATCTGCGTGTCCGGAACCTCTGTGGTACTGGGATATTACAATGATCCTGAACGCACCAGTGCCGCTTTTGTACAGAATCCTCTCCATAATAAATACATCGACATTATCTATAGAACCGGTGATTTGGGAAAATATGATGAGTCCGGAAATCTCATCTACGTATCCAGAAAGGATTTCCAGATAAAACACCTGGGTCACAGAATTGAACTTGGAGAAATAGAAACTACTGCAATGGCTCAGGAAGGTGTATCCAGAGCCTGCTGTATTTATGACTTTGATAAAAAAAGAATCATAATGTTTTATACAGGCGGCGCAGATAAAAAGCAGCTGACTGCAGCAATGAAAGAAGTTCTGCCACCATTTATGATTCCTAATTCCTTCAAACCTATTGATGAAATGCCTTTAAACAAAAACGGTAAAATCGACCGCAAGGCTTTGGAACAACTTTAAAAAAGAGGTCTGTTGCTAAAAAAGCGACAGACCTTTTTCCATGTTAACTATTATTTATTGTTCTTTGTTCCATCATTTTTGGAAAGCTTCATTGTAAGAGCAATTCTCTTTTTAGGCATATCCACTTCAAGAACCTGAACATCTACAATATCACCAACATTAAGTGCATCAAGAGGATGCTTGATAAACTTATCAGTAATCTGTGAGATATGTACAAGGCCGTCCTGGTGAACACCTATATCTACAAAAGCACCAAAATCTACCAGGTTACGAACAGTACCCTTTAAGATCATTCCAGGTTTTAAGTCCTTCATATCAAGAACGTCACTTCTAAGAATCGGTGCAGGCATGTTTTCACGTGGGTCACGTGATGGCTTCTCAAGCTCAGATACAATATCTGTAAGAGTGATCTCACCAATGCCAAGCTCCTGGGCAAGCTTTTTCTTGTCCTTGATTCTCTGAGAAAGACTTCCTGTGCCATTTCCAGACTGCTTGCTTGTTGTAGTTTCCGTAGCCTCCTGTGTTTCTGCAGTAAAGCTTGTTCCTGCAAGTGCTGCTGCAAGAGCCGCACCCATAGCTGTATTTGTATTTTTAATTACAACAGGCTTTGGCTTATTTTTCTTTGGAGCAGGAGCCTTTGCCTTAGTAGCTGTTTTGGTGCTCTGAGCAGCTTTCTTTTGTGCTTCTCTGACATCTTCCATAGTAATGCCCATTTTATCCATAAGCTTTAATGTAGCATCATAGGATTCCGGGTGTACACTTGTTGCATCAAGAGGATTGGTTCCATCCATGATTCTAAGAAAGCCTGCGCACTGCTCATAAGCTTTTGGTCCAAGCTTTGGTACATTAAGAAGCTGACTTCTCTCACTAAACTTACCATTTGCTTCTCTATATTCAACTATGTTCTTGGCAATTACCTTGCTGATACCTGAAATATATGTGAGAAGTGGAGCTGAAGCTGTGTTTAGATCAACACCAACTTTATTTACGCAGTCTTCAACCACACCACCAAGTGTATCGCCAAGCTTTTTCTGGTTCATATCATGCTGGTACTGACCTACACCGATAGACTGTGGATCAATCTTAACAAGCTCTGCAAGAGGATCCTGAAGACGACGGGCAATAGAAGCTGCACTTCTCTGTCCTACGTCAAACTGTGGAAACTCTTCTGTTGCAAGCTTACTTGCAGAATATACTGAAGCACCTGCTTCATTTACGATTACATACTGTACAGGCTTATCAAGCTCATGGATGAGTTCAACAATTACCTGCTCGGATTCTCTTGAAGCTGTACCATTACCTACAGAAATAAGGTCTATATCATATTTGCTGATAAGCTTCTTTAATTCTGCCTTTGCTTCATCAACCTTGAACTGAGGTGCTGTTGGATAGATTACCTTTGTATCAAGTACCTTACCAGTTGGGTCAACTACTGCAAGTTTACAGCCTGTACGGAACGCAGGGTCCCATCCAAGAACTGTCTTTCCTGCAATTGGAGGTGCCATCAAAAGCTGATGGAGGTTTTTACCAAATACTGCAATAGCACTGTCCTCAGCCTTTTCTGTAAGTTCGTTTCTAATATCACGTTCAATAGCTGGCGCAATAAGTCTTTCATAGGCATCCTTAGTCACATTCTCAAGTACAGGTGTTGTGACCGGATTGTCTGAAGTAATAGTCTTTTTATTAAGGTACTGAAGTATCTGTTCCTCTGGTGCATTTATCTTTACATTTAGGAACTTCTCTGCTTCACCTCTGTTAAGCGCAAGAACCCTGTGGCCAAGAACCTTTTTGACTGGTTCTTCATATGCGTAGTACATCTCGTATACGCTCTCTGCCTTTTCATCCTTGGCTGTACTAACCAGGATACCTTCGTCAAAAGTAACTTCTCTTATATATGTACGATAATCTGCATTATCTGAAATCTCTTCAGCAATGATATCCATAGCTCCCTGGATGGCTTCCGGTACATTCTTTACACCCTTTTCCTCATCCACGTATGGAGTAGCTTCCTCAACAAGTGTTTTAGTAGTCTCCTGAGCTTTGATGATATCTGCAAGTCCTTCAAGGCCTTTTTCTCTTGCAACACTTGCTCTTGTCTTACGTTTTGGACGATATGGAAGATAGAGATCGTCTACTGCAACGATAGTCTCAGCCGCTTCAATCTTGGCTTTAAGTTCATCAGATAGCTTACCCTGTTCTTCGATGCTGGCAAGAACAGTTGCTTTCTTTTCCTCAAGACCACGCAGATATTTAAGTCTTTCGTCAAGGTTTCGAAGAACCTCATCGTTAAGTGATCCAGTAACCTCTTTACGGTATCTTGAAATAAACGGAATTGTGTTACCTTCATCGATCAGCTTAACTGCTGCCTCAACCTGCCATTTCTCAACCTTAAGCTCTTCTTTCAGTTTCAGAATAATGTCCATAAATACTCCCTCTGACTGTTTTTTGATATGTATGCCATTTTGGCACCACGTTTATTATTATACCATTAAAAAAGCCTAAAAAACACCTAAACCTCGTTGAACTAACCCCATTCTAGTGGTAGTATTTAAGTTGACAAGCTATACACTTTAATTTACCAAAACGAAAGGTCCAGTGGGGATGGATTCCAATAATAACAATATAAATAATAACAATAATAATCCTTGGAATAATAATCAGGATAACGATAACTATTTTTATAACAATTACAATTATAATCGCCTGCACGATCCCGCTGACAAGCACGTAATAATGGCAAACAACGCACAGATGGCAGGGCTATTGTCGCTACCACTTGCAATAACCGGAATATTTGGTTTTATCTCTTCAGGAATAGGGATAATGTTTGCGATTCTTTCAAAAGGAACACAGGAAAAACTCCTTCCTCAGGCTAGAAAAGGAATTATGTACGGGACTATAGGTCTTGTTTGTAATATAGCACTTTTAGGATATAGGATGTATCCTTTGCTCAGTGATCCTCAAAAGTATATCAATATTTACAATGAGTACATGACACTCTCTGAAGAATACAGTGAGGGTAACATGAGCAGTATTGAATTCATGGAAGAATTAAGTAATCTAACCAACGATAATTGAGCTTTTTCTGCATTATTGTGGGAAAGGAGGTTCTCTATGAGTTTAATTGGTGGCATTTCCTACGGTTATCAAGGCAATCCTTATCAAACAGGGTATGGTTTTGATGCAGTCTCAAAGTCTGGTGCATCTGTTGATGGAACATCTCAGGATGGCAAGTCAAAAGGTGTAGTTCTAAATCCAGGCGAAGATGTCAAAAAAACACCCGGTCATAGATCATCTCCAGCAGAATGTGAAACCTGTAAGAACCGTAAATATCAGGATGGTTCTGATGAAATGGTTTCTTTTAAATCCGCTTCTCATATATCTCCAGAAGCTGCTCCTGCAAGAGTTCGCGCTCACGAGCAGGAACATGTTAATAATGCTTATGAAAAAGCCAGAGAAAACAATGGCGAAGTCGTTTCCTGCGGCGTAGCCATCCATACCGCAGTATGTCCTGAATGTGGACGTACTTATGTATCAGGTGGTACTACCACCACACAAATCAAATACGCAAACGAGGAGAATCCTTATCAGAAAGATTTAAAATCTGCTGAAGCTGCCAATAAGTGGCTTGGAGCAAATATTAATCTTGCTGTATAAGAACAACACAATGAACAATTTCAAGTCATCTGCAGAATTAAAAGCTATTGCAAAAGAAAAATTATTAGGTCAGTATTCCACTACTATCGGTGCCATACTACTGATTTTTTGTATATCATTTATGCTTAATGGAATTGTAGTAACTGTTGCATATCCGTCTAGCATTTTAACTTTCGTTATTTATCAGATTGCTCTTTTTATCATCGAACTTTTGATGGGGATCTTTGTTGCTGGTCGTACATATATGTACATGAATATCATATACTCTCAGCCATCAAGCGTATCTGATATATTCTACGTTTTAACCTCACATCCTGATAAAGCGTTAGGAATCCAGTTGGTATTTTCTGGAATTTCTCTGATAGCCAATATTCCTTCTTTTATTTTTATAGAATTTTTCTATGGAACATCTGCCCAGTACAGCACTGCGGCTTCATTATGCATTTTGATAAGCTGCATTGGATTACTGGTTTATATTTATGTTGCTCTGACTCTGTCACAATCTTTTTATATTCTCCTGGATTTCCCTGACAGATCTCTTATGGACATCTTAAAGACCAGCGTAAGACTTATGAAGGGCAATAAGTTTAGGCTTTTCTATATTTACATAAGCTTTATTCCACTTATGCTTTTATGCGTAATCACTTTATTTGTTCCACTTTTATGGCTTAGATCCTATATGGATGCAACAATGGCTGCTTTTTATCAGGATCTTATCGCTGTTACTTCTGCAAATATGGCTTCAGAAAACCACTAATCAAAAAGGAGCTGCGCTTATGGATCTAATTGATGCTATCCTTAGTATCGACAAATCTCATGAGGATGATGTTCTTAATCGCCTGACTACAGTCTGGGGCGAAAATCTCGACACAGCAAACGTGCTTCCTGAGTATCCGCGTCCACAGCTGATGCGAGACAGTTTCATTAATTTAAATGGTTATTGGGAATATGCTATTACATCTAAGGATTCTGATATTCCAGAAACGATGGATGGTCAGATTCTTGTGCCTTTCTCACCTGAAAGCATCTTATCCGAAGTAGAGCGAACACTCCACCCGGATGAATACCTATGGTACAAAAAAGAGCTCCCTATTTTGGATATGCCTGCGCCAGGCTTCAGACTACTGTTACACTTTGGCGCTGTTGACCAGATTGCAGAGGTATTTTTGAACGGTCAAAAAGTCGCACAGCACATTGGCGGCTATCTTCCATTTTCAGTAGATATCACAGATTATATATATTCTGACGTAAACATTCTGACTTTGCGTGTTCAGGATTATACAGATTCTTCCTACCATAACCGCGGCAAGCAAAAGCTCCTCCGCGGCGGCATGTACTACACAGCTCAAAGCGGAATCTGGCAGACGGTTTGGATGGAATGGGTTCCATCAACTTACATAACCAATCTGTTAATAACACCATCAGAAGACCTGAATTCTCTAAAGCTTACCGTATATTTGAATAAAAACGACAAGCCTGTGACAGTAACTGTTTTTGACGACGAGGATATGATCAACACTCAGACAGCTGCTGCCCCTTATGATTCCAACGACATCACCATGAACCTCACCATTGCTGACGCTGCACTTTGGTCACCTGAAGACCCACATCTATATGACCTTGTAATAACCTGTGGCAAGGATACAGTTCATTCCTATTTTGCCATGAGATGGTTTTCTGTTGAAAAAGATGATGCCGGCATCCCAAGGTTTTGCCTGAATCATAAGCCTTACTTTTTAAACGGAGTTCTTGATCAGGGATACTGGCCAGATGGATTATATACTGCACCTTCTGATGATGCCTTCATTTTTGATATCGAAGAAATGAAAAGACTAGGCTTTAACATGATGAGAAAGCATGCCAAGGTAGAGGCTGCAAGATGGTATTACCACTGTGACCGCTTAGGCATGATAGTATGGCAGGATATGGTAAGCGGAGGTACAACCTATGCCAAGCCTGTGGTTTCCTATCTGCCAACTCTTTTCCCAAAGATATTTGGAAAGCTGCATGATGGCCCGGCTCACTACCACATCTTCTCAAGAGATTCTGCTGAAGGCAGACTCCAGTGGCTTGAGGAAATGCAGGAAACCATCAAATGTCTCATAAACGTGCCAAGTATTGCTACCTGGGTACTGTTCAATGAAGGCTGGGGCCAGTTCGACGCCTCTGATGCCACCAAGCTTGCGCTTCAGATGGACGATACGAGGCCTATAGATCAGGCAAGTGGCTGGTTTGATCAGCACGGTGGCAATTACCTGAGTAATCATAATTACTTTAGAAAACTAAAAGCAGAAAGAGACAAGCATGGCAGAGCATTTGTATATTCAGAATATGGTGGCTTTGCTTACCATGTTGATGAGCATTCAAGTGTAGACAGAGTTTACGGTTATAAACGCTATGATACTCTTGAGGAATTTAACAACGCCTATAACAATCTTATGGATAATTGTTTTAAGCCTCTTGAAGCAAAAGGACTTAGTGGCGGAGTATACACTCAGGTTAGTGATGTCGAAGAAGAAGTTAATGGCCTTTTAACCTATGACAGAAAGGTCTGCAAAATAAAAGTCGAGTAGGAAAAACCTGCTCGACTTTCTTTTATTATCTCGTATTTCTCTTATCCAGTTTTTTGCTGATCTTCATGCCAGCAAACTGCATTATCTGCACAAGAATTATCAGAAGTACCACAGTTACAAGCATTACTCCTGTCTCATATCTGTAATAACCATATCTGATAGCAATATCTCCAAGGCCGCCGCCACCTACAGTACCAGCCATTGCTGAGTAACCCAGGATTGTTCCAAGAGCAATAGTACAGCCTACTATAAGAGATGTGCGGGCTTCTTTCATCATAACCTTCCAGATAATGGTCCAGTTACTTGCTCCCATACTCTGAGCAGCCTCGATAACGCCTCTGTCCACTTCAAGGAGCGATGACTCTACCATACGTGCAATAAATGGTGCAGCACACAATACCAGTGGAACAATCGTTGCTGTAGGTCCATAGCTCTTACCTACAATAAGCTTTGTCAAAGGAATTACCATAATAAGAAGAATAAGGAATGGTATACTTCTGACGATGTTTACAATAAAATCCATTATCTTATATACAAGGTTCATTGGCTTTAAGCCATTTGGTGCTGTTACTACCAGAATGATTCCCATTGGTATTCCTAAAATGTATGCAAAAAATGTTGATACCAATGTCATGTACAAAGTCATAACTATGCCTTCGCCAAGCATAGAACCGTATTCATTATAAAATTCAGCCAACATAATTCTCTAATACCTCCACTTCCAACTGTCTGCTTCGTAAAAACTCAAGCATTGAATCAGCTATCTGCTCATCATCCGGAAGCTGCAATATCATCTGTCCTTTGGCGATACCACCTATATCTCTTGTATCTGCCAAAAGAATATTAACAGGTGTCTTGAACTCAAGAACCATGTTTGCTACAACCGGTTCAAAAGAGGAATTCTGAGAAAATACTATTCTCACGCATTTCTTACTGCTCATGGAAGCAACCTGAGAGCTCTGTCCTTCAGGGAAAACAAGCTTTTTAGCAGCCTGAGACTGTGGATTGGAGAATACCTCGTTAACACTTCCAACTTCAGCAAGTTCACCGCCATCAATAATGGCAACCTTATTACAAATCTCCTCTACAACAGACATGGAGTGTGTGATTATCACAATAGTAATACCATGCTTTTCATTTATTTCCTTTAAAAGCGAAAGGATTGACTTGGTTGTAGTAGGATCGAGCGCGCTGGTAGCTTCATCACAAAGAAGTATCTTTGGATTATTAGCAAGAGCTCTTGCTATTGCAACTCTCTGCTGCTGACCACCTGAAAGCTGAGCCGGATAATTGTATGCCTTATCCTCAAGACCGACTTCTCTCAAGAGTTCCATAGCTCTTTCTCTGGCCTTTCGCCTACTCACTTTGGCAATTTCCATTGGAAACATTACGTTGCCAATAACATTTCTCTGCATAAGCAGGTTAAAATGCTGGAATATCATGGCTATACCAAGTCTCTCTGCTCTAAGTGCGGCAGGAGAAAGGCTGCTCAAATCATGTCCATCAATGTAAACCGTTCCTGTTGTCGGCCTCTCCAAAAAATTAAGACATCTTACAAGAGTGGACTTACCTGCACCAGACATTCCTATGATTCCAAAAATATCACCCTTTTCAACATCGAGACTGATATTTTTTAAGGCCTCTACCTGGTTGTCCTTGCCCTTGAAAGTCTTGCTGACATTATCAACTTTTATGATAACATTTGATGAATTACTCATAAAAACAAAACTCCTATAACAAAAACTTGTGGGGCACTAATATGTCCCACAAGTTCTATCTTATCATAGTATTTGATTTTTTGTCGCTATTCTTATTCAGCTGTGAACATAGCTGTTGAAAGATAACGGTCACCTGAATCTGGAAGAAGAACTACGATATTCTTACCCTTGAACTCAGGTCTCTTAGCTACTTCAATTCCAGCCCAAAGTGCTGCACCAGAAGAAATACCTACAAGGATACCTTCTGTCTTACCAAACTGTGCTCCCTTTGCAAATGCATCTTCATTCTTTACTCTGATGATCTCATCATAGATCTCTGTGTTAAGAACGTTAGGAACAAAGCCTGCACCAATACCCTGAATCTTGTGTGGTCCTGGCTTCTCACCTGAAAGAACTGGTGAAGAATCAGGCTCAACTGCAATAATCTTTACATTAGGATTCTTGGACTTTAAGTATTCACCAGCACCTGTGATTGTTCCGCCTGTACCAACACCAGCGATAAATACATCTACCTGTCCGTCTGTATCTTCCCAGATTTCTGGTCCTGTTGTCTCTCTGTGTGCCTGTGAGTTAGCAGGGTTGTCGAACTGACCAAGGATGATTGATCCTGGAGTATTCTTCTGAAGCTCTTCAGCCTTGGCAATTGCACCCTTCATACCCTGTGCGCCTTCTGTAAGAACAAGCTGAGCGCCATAAGCCTTAAGAAGTGTTCTTCTCTCAACTGACATTGTATCTGGAAGTGTAAGCACTGCCTTGTATCCCTTAGCTGCTGCAATAGCTGCAAGACCGATACCTGTGTTACCTGATGTTGGCTCAATGATTGTAGCGCCTGGCTTAATCTTTCCGCTCTTTTCAGCATCCTCTATCATTGCAAGAGCAACTCTGTCCTTTACTGAGCCAGCTGGATTTAAGTACTCGAGCTTAGCAAGGATCTTGGCATCCTGCACGTCATTAGCCTTTGAAAAATTCTGTGTCTCCAAAATAGGAGTTCTTCCGATAAGCTGTGTTGAACTTGTCTTAATATTTGCCATAATTCATTCTTCCCTTCTGCATTGCGCTTTATATTTATTGTTATGTTTTTATTTCCTATTACTTCGCTAGGATTAGTATGAAATGATTTTATACCCGCTTTTATAGTATGTCAATATCTTTTTTTAATTATTTTCGTGTTGATTAAAGATAAAAAGAAAACACATAAAAACGGTAGTAAATATAACCATTTCTATGTGTCTGTTTTCATTTCTTAGAATATTCAAAGGTCTGCAAAAACTTTTTTGCACGATCAGATTTTGGACTTGTGAAGAATTCCTCCGGAGAAGCCTCTTCCACCAGCTCTCCTCCATCCAAAAACAGAATCCTGTCTGCTATTGCTCTGGCAAAAGACATTTCGTGAGTTACTATCAGCATAGTCTTTCCAGACTGCGCAAGCTCAAGCATTGTCTGTAATACTTCATGAACCATTTCTGGATCCAATGCTGCAGTTACTTCATCGAAAAGCATTATCTCAGGGTGCATGCATAAAGCTCTGACTATGGCTACCCTCTGCTTCTGTCCGCCGGATAACTGTCTTGGAAAAGAGTCCTTTTTGTCCTTAAGGCCAACGCGGTCAAGAAGCTCAATGGCCTCCTTTTCTACCTCAGCTTTTTTTCTCTTCTGAACCTTCATAGGGGCAAGGGTAATGTTCTGAAGCACTGTCATATGCGGAAACAGGTCATAGCTTTGAAATACCATTCCGATTTTCTGTCTGATTTCAGACAGTTCTGATGAACCATATGCAACAGTCTGCTCGTCTACATAGATATTTCCGCCCTGAATGTTTTCAAGTCCGTTGATACATCTAAGAAGTGTACTTTTTCCACATCCGGATGGTCCGATTATTACTATTACCTCACCTTTTTTTACATTAAGACTAAAGTCCTTTAAGATTACATTTTCATCAAAGACTTTATGTAAGTGCTCTATTCTTAAAATTTCGTTTTGTTCCTTCATTATTTCCACCTTTTTTCCAAATACTTAGATAAAAGACTGATTGGCCAGCAAACTATAAAATACATCAGAAATACTGTTGCAAACATACCAAATGCTGCATCTGGCGAAGTGCGTCTGTTTGCTTCAATTATCTGCTGTGTAACCTTCAGGACCTCTACTATACCAATCATCATTACAAGACTTGTAGTCTTGATCATACGTGTAATAAGGTTGATTGAAAGAGGTATTAATCTTCTAAGTGTCTGCGGCAGGATAACATATCTATAGGTCTGGAATTTATTTAATCCAAGCGCCTCTGAGCTTTCATATTGGTGCTTTGGAATACTGATCAGAGCGCCTCTTACCAGATCTCCCATTTCTGCAGTACCCCAGAATGTAAATACAATAATTGCAGACACCTCTGCATCAATATTTATTCCAAACACTCTGGTAGTTCCAAAATATACGATAAACAGAAGTACCATCTGAGGCATTATACGAACAACTTCCAGATAGATTCTCATTATTGCTTTTATCACCTTGTTGTTCATTGTCATCAGCGCTCCGGTCACCAGACCAAGACCAATACTAAGAGCTACTGATATAAGGCTTATTCTGACAGCAACCCATAAACCTCCAAGCATACGCATGAAGTTGCTGCCTTTGAATAAAAGCTCAATCCCCATAAGCTGCATAGCGTACCCTCCTCTCTATATAAGTTCCAAGGAGTGATACCGGCAAAAGCATTATCAGATAAAAAACTACTAATAAAAACAGTGCTTCAATAGTTTTGTATTCCAGGCCTATAAGGTCTTTCGCTGTAAACATAAGGTCCATAAGGCTGATTGCTGAAAAGACACTGGTCTCTTTTAACAGGAAAATAATATTAGCCATAAATCCAGGAATACTGATGGATACTGCCTGAGGAAGTATTATATAAAAGAATACCTGATATTTCTTCATCCCAAGACTGAGTGCGCTTTCGTTCTGGATAGAATCGATAGCATCAAGCCCACTTCTGAAGGTCTCTGTCATGTAGCTTCCGCCAATAAGGGCAAGTCCTAAAATGCCACAGGTCTGCGCCGTTATTCTAATGCCAAGCTTAGGTAAGCCAAAGTACAGGAAAAAAAGCTGTACCAAAAGCGGCGTATTTCTAAAAAGCTCGACATATATTTTTACAATTACCTGAAGCACAGGTATTTTAAAATATAGTACCAACGCACAAAGAAGACCAAGTGCAATTGATAGGATTATTCCAATCCATCCAATTTTGACCGTGAGCCCGAGAGCTTCCACATACAGAGGGATATATTCCCGAATTACTTCAAAGTTCATTTCATTGTCCTTAATTACAATTAATAATTACATCATCACACTAAAGTGCAACAGTAAAATCATACCAATTTGCAAGTATATTGTCTATAGCATCTTCTCTTGCAATATAAAGTCAACAAAAGGCAGAGTTGCTATGATACAACTCCGCCTTACCCCTCATATTCTTTATAGTTTTATAGGAGATTTGAAAAAATATAATTATGATAAAGTATCATTTTAGCTATTGGTAATAACTTAGTCCTCGAAAGGAACTACAGCTCCGTCATAGGTCTCTTCAATGAACTGCTTGATTTCATCAGACTTAAGTACTTCAACAAGTGCCTGAATGCCTTCATTGTTTTCATTGCCTTCTTTTACTGCTATTACATTTACATATGTCTGTGCAGCTTCTGAATCACTCTGCTCATACGCAAGTGCATCCTGACCTACTGAGAAACCAGCCTCAAGTGCATAGTTACCATTAAGTACTACATATGCAACTTCATCTACAACTCTTGATACCTGAGCCGCTTCAAGCTCCTGAATCTTTACGTTGTATGGGTTTTCTTCAATATCATTAACTGTAGCTGTAAGTCCTGCATCTTCCTTAAGTTTGATAATGCCGTTAGCTTCAAGGAGAAGAAGTGCTCTTGCTTCATTTGTTGTATCGTTTGGAACTGCAATTACATCACCGTCAGCAATGTCATCAAGAGATGTCTTTGTTCCAGGATAAATTCCAAATGGCTCGTAATGGATACCACCTGCATTTACAAGGTGTGTTCCCTTTTCTTCATTGAAGTTCTCAAGGTATGGAATGTGCTGGAAATAGTTAGCATCAAATTCGCCACTTTCTACTACAAGGTTTGGCTGAACATAATCTTCAAATTCTGTAACTTCAAGTGTCCATCCCTGCTCGGCAAGAATCTTTGCTGCCTCTTCAAGAATCTCAGCATGAGGTGTTGGTGATGCAGCAACTGTAATAGTTCCCTTATCTTCTACTTCTGCTGCAGCTGTATCTTCTGTTGTTGCATCTGGAAGCTCTGTATACTCAACTACAAGAGTATCTTCATAATCAGCTCCATATGTATCAAGAAGTGTTGCTTCATAATCAGCATGGAAGAAGCTCTCTTTACCAAGTGTTACAAGCTCTTCATTAAGCCAGTTTAAAAGTGTTGTATTGCCCTTTGTTACAGCTGGTGCAATTGTATCAGCTGATCCAAGAGATGGAATACCAACTTCATAGCCTTCATTTTCAATAGCAAAAGCAATTACTTCTGTATTGTCGTTTGCCCAGGCAATACCGTTTCTATTTTCAAATGCTGTCTTAGCTTCTGCATAAGCATCATATTTCTGAAGCTTTACATTTGGATAGTTCTTTTCAAGATATGTTTCTGCTGTTGTTCCTGAAATAACAATTACTTCGTCTTCATCTGTAAGATCATCAAGGCTTGTAACTACGTTATCATCATGAGATACAACACCAAGTGCTACATTCATGTAAGGAAGTGCAAAATCAACTTCTTCTGCTCTTTCCTCTGTAACTGTGAAGTTTGCAAGGATAATATCAACCTTACCTGTCTGCAGGTACTCAATTCTGCTTGCAGCTTCTGTAGAAACATAATTGATTTCAACGCCAAGGTCTTCACCAAGTCTCTCTGCAAGGTATACATCATATCCCTGATAGTCACCGTTTTCATCAACGTAACCAAATGGGCTCTTATCAGAGAAAACTCCGATATTAACAACTCCGCTTTCCTTGATTTCATCAAGAGTTCTGAAGTTACCTGATGCCTCTTCTGTCTCAGTAGCAGTTGCACTCTCTGCAGCTTCAGTTGTTGCATCTGAAGTGCTACTTGATGTATCTGTGCTGCTGCATCCTGCAAGTGCAGTTGTTGCTAAAACTGCTGCAGCTACGCCACTTACGAACTTTTTCACTAAATTCTTCTTCATAATATTTCCTCCTCTATTTCCTACCTTTCCACTAGGTTTAGTAGAATATTAATTCTTCCAGAAGTATTTGTCAAGACTTTTTTTATCCTGTCAAATCTGAAAGGTATTTGATAGATAATAAATTACATCAAGAATCTCTTTTTGTATAATTCTAAAAAAATAGAGCTCGCTATAGGTTTTAGCTATAACAAAAGCGGATGCAGCTGACCAGGCCGCATCCGCAGTAACAACACGCAAGGGAGACTTGCATATGTTAAACTATTTTATTTTTCAGCTTCTTTACCTTTCCAGTTTGTTCTTGTTACAATTCTGAAAATTCCAAAGATGCTAAGGAGAACCACTACAACATCCAATGCATATACGCATTTTCTCCAGGTAGGAACTATCTTTACAACGCTTGCTGTTGAAGAAATTCCATTCATTGCAAGAGAACGTGATATTGCATACAGAATATGCTTTGATGCAGTTCTAAGCTGAGTCATAACTGTTGCATTATTCTCATAGTCCTCAATCTGCCAGTTATCTGTACCAGTATTGAGCCAAAGATCCGTTCCTCCTTCAAGGCCACCTCTGATTGCCAGTCCCGGGAATGCGCTTGGATAAGATGCCTGATCTGTTATCATGATGCCATCAAAGCCCCATTCATTTCTAACAACATTTGTTGAAAGACCTACGTGGTTACCAGTCCATGTAAGACCGATTCTGTTCATGGCAAGCATTGCACCAAGTGCGCCGCCATCTGTAAAGCTATCTTCAAATGCCTTTAAGTATATCTCTCTGATACTCTGCTCATTTGCAAAAGTATTTAATGTAGTACGATTTGTTTCCTGATCGTTAAGTGCGAAGTGTTTTACAAATACGATTACTCCCTGTTCTGTTGCACCCTTTACGCAAGCCTGCCCCATTTCACCTGAAAGGAAGCTGTCCTCTGAATAGTACTCAAAGTTTCTACCAGAGAAGGCTGTTCTATGAATGTTCATAGCTGGAGCATACCATCCTGCAAAGTTTAGATCACCCTGTGCTATACAGTCCTGACCTATCATATGACCCATGTTTTCAAGAATGTCTACGTTCCATGTGGAAGCGAGTACCACCTCTGATGGCCATGCATAAGTTGCTTCATTGAGATTTACGCCTGTAAGACCTGCATTTCCAACATAAGCTGGTCCGTCAACACATACTGTTGATGGTGCATTTACTGAATTAACCTGCTGAGTCTGGTATCCACCTATTCTTACAAGATTGTACATTTCCTCTGCAGTCAGCTGATCAAGCAAATCATCCCAGCTAGGATCGTCTGCATCTACATCCATGAACATTACAAGTGAAAGTCCATTGTCAGCACCTGTTGTTGGCATTTCGGCATCTTCATCATCAGTGCCTTCCGGGATTGCAAGAGCTGCAATCATTTCATCTGTTGCTACCATTTCATAAGTTTCTGGATATGTTCCTTCCCAATCACTTCTTGAAAGGTATGTAAACTCAGAATCATAAGTACGGACATCTGCATCCTCAAACTGGTTTGAAATAGCATAGCCTGTCTGAGTTGAGGTCTCAAACTGGTCTGTTGATTCAAGATCAAATGCTGCTACAAAACTGGCATCTCCATCCACTTCTGCACCCTTTGCTACAAGAATATTGTTAATTGCTGCATGTGCATCTGTTCCTACTGAGAAATAATATGTTCCGCTTTCTAATATATATGTACCTTCGCCATCATTTGCAGTAGAGTCATAGGACTTTAACTCTTCAAGATCAATCTCAACTGTAACTGTTTCAGAAGCTCCAGGCTCAAGCTCTGAAGTCTTGGCAAAACCAACCAGCTGTACTGATGATTTTTCTACTCCATTCTCAATATCATAATCTGTATATGGTGACTGAGCATAGATTTCTACTACATCCTTACCTGCTACATCACCTGTATTTACTACATTTACTTCTATAGTAAAGGTATCATCTTCATAAGATGAGCTTACAAGAGTCTGTTCAAAGGTTGTATAAGACAGACCATATCCAAATGGGAATAACACTTCATCATCATAGTTCCAGGAAGTAGAACCCTCTGCTGTTACTCCGGCATCTGAATCTGCATTGCCTTGTCCAAGTATCAGGTCTTCATATCTTGTCTCATAATATCTGTAGCCCACATAAATACCTTCCTGGTAAACTACATATTTATTGAACCACTCATCCTCTGCACCAGATAATGTGGCATCGCCAAAGTTCTCTGTTGCAGGTGCGCTTGTTGCATCGTAAGCATAAGTATCAACTGTCTTTCCAGATGGATTTGTTGTGCCGTTTAAAATATCTCCCAGTGCATAGAGTCCATCCTGACCAGGATTGCCTATCCAAATGCAGGAATCAACGCCATATTCCTCTTCCTCGAGGAAGCCAAGCTCCATAGCATTTCCGGCATTTATAACCACAATTACATTTTCAAATTTGGAACTTACATATTTTAATAATTCTTCTTCTGTAGCTGTAAGCTCGAGATAGCTTCTGCCTACATCCTCACTGCTATCAAGTGCATCTGAATGGAAAGCTCCATAATAGCCTTCCACATCCATATCCTCTGCATAGCTCTCATCATATTCTACTGGAACGTCTGAGCTTTCAGAACCTGATCTGGCAAAAACAACTATAGCTGCATCACTATATTCATCAAAGCTTTCTTCCTCTGTTTCAGTGAAAAGAGATGTAGATGCTTCGTGAATGACGTATCTTCCTGTACCTGCAATATCAGCAACGTCCATTCTGATTTCTGCTGCCGCACCTGTTGTGTAGAAATCCCACATAACAGGATTTACAGTAAAACCTGCATACTCAAGCGCTGTCTTCATGGTAGGAACTGTTGAAGTATCTACTGCTCCAGAACCTCCACCGCCATAGAGAATGTCAGCAGAGCTTACGCCAAACAAAGTTACACTTCCACCAGATAATGGAAGGGTATTGTTATCATTTTTTAACAAAACAAAACCTTCTGCTGCTGCCTCTTTTCCTGCTTCAGCATCAGCTTCAAGTCGTTCCTCTTCTGAAGAATACTCAGATTTAAAATACTCAGTATCTTCATCCGCCTCACCGTCATCAACCACTTTGTAATTGGTCTGACCTAAATAAGTTGTAATAATTGGATCGTATTTGATGGCAAAATAATTGCCAATGCATAGACCTACCAGCACTGCACAGATAAGGCAAAGAACTGGTATTGCAAACTTTTTAGACATTTGCTTTTTCATAATTCGTAACCCCTTTCTGAGATAAATCTTCTCTTAACTCATAGATTAGTTAAAAAAAGCCGCAGAAACAATGGGTTTGTCACAACTGGTCGTATATATGTCATAACTTACACGTCAATGGTATAATCTAAGTAAGTAGCTTTTTATAATTAAAGGAGCCACTCAATGAAAATAGCTATAATTGATGATGAAAAAGAGGTTATAAACCAGCTTACAGAATATATAGGGAATGTTTCTCAGGAAATAGGTGTGACGTTTGAAACGGCATGCTTTAATGAAGGACATACTTTTATTGATACTTATGACTTTTCCTATGATATCGTTCTTATGGATATAGAAATAGGAAGTGAAAACGGCATGGTTCTTGCAGAAAGCCTTAGGCAAATGGATTCAGCTGTTACACTTATGTTCATAACAAACATGTCGCAGTATGCCACACAAGGGTATCTTGTTGATGCAATAGATTTTATTATAAAACCTGTTGAATATGAATCCTTCCTTTTTAGATTTAAAAGAGCAGTAAGCAGAGCCTCAAAGCAAAGTGGCAAACTGATCACCATATCTTCAGGTTCTGAGATATATTCTTTTCCCAGTAAGGAAGTAATATATATTGATATACAAGGTCACAATATGACCATCCATTCAAAAAAAGAAGTAAAAACTGTCAGAGCTTCTCTAAAAAGTGTTGAAGCCCAACTCTCCGGAACTCCTTTTGCAAGATGTAATAACAGCTTTCTGGTTAATCTTTCTCATGTTCGCTCAATAGTAGATAACGAAGTTACATTATCAAATGGGGATAAGCTTTCCATTAGTCGCGGAAAAAAGACTCTTTTTATGAAGGCATATAACAGATTTATTGGAGGAATTTTATGATGCTGTCCTATACGGGACTCGACGTTTTTGAAGAGCTAAGGTTTATATTTGAGCTTCTTATTGCAAATACAATGCTTATGTCAATGTCTGCTGCCATAAGAAGTCGCGGACGCATAAGGCTTGTGGCAGGTTATGCTTTTTTGGCAACTGTAGCTGCCTTGTATGTAGCGCTGCCATTTTCTTCAGATGTTGCTATGCCCAATGGTCTGTTAAAAAACATGCTTCATCTTATCTGGTATATTACCCTTAACTTCCTTGTCATGCTCCTGATGCACATGTGCTACCACGCTAGTTGGGATCTTACTTTGTCTCTTGGTCTTATCGGATATGCTATTCAGCACATAGAATATGTAGTCATTAACGAGGTTATTGCCATTGGAATTTTTTCTTCAATCAGAGATAATCTTCTTGTATACTCACTTTTGTGTGTATTTACAACCTTTTTACTATATTCTCTTTTCTATAAAATATTCCACAAGCTGTTATCCTCTATACACGGTCTTTTTCTTGAAAGCTCCGGCCAGGCTCATTTTATATTTATTGCTGTAAACATTATTTTGATGACAACTTCTTTTATTGGGCAGGGAATATTTAGAAATGTGGCAGATCCAGGCAACTATATTTATCAGGGTGCTGTGATGGATGTTGTTTCCTGCATACTGATAATCATGCTTATGTATGCTCTTTTTAGAATCGCCATACTATATCATAACAACATCGTTACAGACCAGCTTATGCATGAAAAAGAAAAACAGTACAATCTGTCAAAAGACACCATTGATCTGATCAATCACAAGACCCATGATTTAAAGCATCAGATCAATGCCTTGAAAAATATGACTGAGGAGGAGCGAAGTGTATTTTTCAGCGAATTCAAGCAGACAATAAATACTTACGAAACCTTTGCACATACCGGAAATGATGCGCTTGATACTATTCTCACAGAAAAAAGCATGTACTGCGAGAATCACAATATAGATTTTAGTTATATCGCTGATGGAAAGGCTCTTGATTTTATGAATGTGGTTGATATCTATACAATCATTGGTAATCTTATGGATAATGCCATTGAATGTGTAAATAATTATCCCGAAAATCAAAGGCACATCACACTCAATATTTCTATAAAAAATGAATTGCCAAGAATTCTCATACAGAATACCTGCAAAGAAAAAATCCGCTTATATAACGGTCTCCCAAGGACTTCCAAGAGTCAGAACGGTTATCACGGATTTGGTCTTATAGGAGTAAAGCATATCGTCGAACAATACAACGGCAATATGGACGTTGATATCATTGACGATATGTTTACTGTGCTTATGGTGTTTGGGTAAATTACATGACACTGCTTTTGTATTCTTTTATCAGTTCAACATATTTCTGGCCTAAATCACTTAGATTTGAACCACTTCTCTTAATATAGATAACAGACATAACATTGCTATCATCTAACTTTACAGCTTTATACGAATCTCCATTAAGACTTTCACAGATAATTCCAGAGCATAATGTGTATCCGTTAAGCCCCACCATTAGATTAAGCATGGTACCTCTATCATTTACTTTTATTATTTTGTCGTAATTATATGTGCTAAGTACTTCCTCAGAAAAATAAAAAGAGTTAGATACTCCCTGATCAAAAGCAAGGCATGGGTAGTCTTTCAACTCCGAAAATTTAATGACTTTATTTGCGGCTAAAGGGTGTGTTGCAGACAAATATACATACACCTCACAATCAAATAATTTTTCATAGGTTAAAGACTTCTCATTTAGTATCTTATTTAGGACATTTTTATTGAAATCATCTAAAAAGAGAATCCCCACCTCACTTCTGAAATTTTTTACATCATCAATAACATCCAAAGTTCTGGTTTCGGATATATTGAATTCATATTTGTCCATTCCGTAGCTTGAAATCAAATCAATAAAAGCTTTAACTGCAAAAGTATAATGTTGCGTTGAAACACCAAATTTTTCTTTTTTATTTTTATTGATAAAGCGATCTTCCAGTAAATCATACTGATCCGTTATTTGCCTTGCATAACTTAGAAAATCAGCTCCTTCACTGGTAACATAAGCGCCTCTGTTAGTTCTTTCAAACAGTTCTACTCCCAGTTCTTCTTCCAAGTCATGGATAGCCCCTGAAAGCGCAGGCTGAGAAAGAAAGAACACTTTCGCTGCTTTATTAATAGATTTACAATCTGCTACTGTTATTGCATACCGAAGTTGTTGTAAAGTCATATTCCTTCTCCATTACTGAAAACTAAATTCGTAAACTGCAAAACATATTTTTTCAGGGAAACAAATTTCTCTTCAGATAATTCCGCATCACCCATAGGATACTCACGTCCAAGGGATTCATACTTGGGTAATCCCAATTTATGGTATTTCAGTAATTCATATTCAATAGCATTATCTCGTAAAAGAGTTGCTATTTTGCCAAGTTCCTCTTCATTATCATTAACGTTTGGAATAACCGGAGTCCTTACTTTTATTGGAAGATAAGGATACTTTTTTCTAACCATTATCAGATTTTTCAATATCTGTTCATTAGAACCTCCAGTATTTTTTATATGAGTATCTTTATCTATGCATTTAATATCCATTATTAAATAGCTGACCAGTGAAGCAGCTTTATCAAAAACATCCCAGGAAACACAGCCGCAGGTCTCAATTGCTCTATGAACACCTTTAGCTTTTGCCAATTCCAATATTTCTAATGCAAAATCGCTTTGCATTAGAGGTTCTCCGCCAGATAAAGTTATTCCACCACCAGAAGTATCAAAAAAGGCCTTGTCTTTAATTGCCTCATTTATAACTTCCTCTGAAGTCATACGTTTGCCTATTACATGAAATGCTTTGGATGGACAAACCTTTTCATATCTTTCAGAATCTATTTTTCCATATCTGTCCCAGTTCAAAACACCTTGCTCATCAAAGGCTGCATTTATATCAGTGAGTTTTCTTTCACATTCACTGCAATGAATACATTCACCCTTGGTCCATCCCATCTCGATTTCTTTTCTCTGGGATTCCGGATTGGCACACCATCTGCACCTTAAAGGACAACCTTTTAAAAACACGACGGTTCGTATTCCAGGACCGTCGTGAATGGAAAAATTCTGAATATTAAAAACTATTCCATCTGCCATATTAAGCTCCAAGATTATCGTGCTCTGTACGAAGAATAATATCATCCTGCAGTTCAGGGGTAAGTTGTACAAAGTAAGCACTATATCCTGCTACTCGAACCAGCAAACTTCTATAATTCTCAGGTGTTTTCTGTGCCTTCAAAAGTGTCTCTTTGTTAATGATATTAAATTGCAAGTGCCATAGCTTTAAATCTCTCCAGGCTTTGATAAATGCTATTATTTTTTCTGTTCCATCATTGCCTGATACGCTAGCAGGGCTGAGCTTTACATTTAATAGTCTTGAGGCTCTGTTATAGTAATCAGTATTTTTAGTATTATAGTTTGACAAGAGCACTGATGTAGGGCCATGTGTATCTGCTCCCTGTGACGCTGATGCCCCGTCAGAAAGGGCTGTTCCTGCAAATCTTCCATTTGGTGTAGCACCAATAACTTTTCCAAAAGGAACATTAGCAGACTGTGAGACATATCTTAAATCCATATTTATTCCAAGTCTCTTAGAATTCTCAGCAGCAAAATCAACTGCAACCCTGTCAATTTTTTTAGCAATTGAATCAACATATTCATCATTATTTCCATAAGAAGGAGCATGAAGTAATCTTTGTCTTACTATTTCTGCATTATCAAAGTTATTCTCCAATGCATTAATAAGTTCCTCCCATGTAATAGTCTTGTCTTCGTATATATTTTTCTTAATAGCAGCCAGTGAATCGGCAGTTGTTCCAAAGCCAATAAAATCAAAGAATCCTATATCAACGCCGCCTTCAACTACTTCACTATGCAAATCCTTTCCATTTTTCATACATAATTCATGGAGACTTGATCCTAATGGAGTTGCAAAATGCTTTGCATGCACTTTATTGGCAACTGCCTGCTGCCTAAAGGCAATGTCAAGAATATATTTTTCCTGCTTTATAAAAGCTTCTTCGAACTCTTCGTACGTTTTGAAATTTTTTACGTCACCAGTTTCGATAGTTAACAGCTCATCTCCGTATTTTTTTATACGTCCGTTGTAGAGCGTCAACTCTATTACTGAGGCCAGATTAATAAATGGACATGCTGTTGTAAACGTATCAAGATTAGGCATTCTAACCTCGGTACAACCAGAAACAGCATAATCTCTGGCACTTACAATATCTGCCCCTTGCGCAGTCAATACTGGAATTACATCTTCATCATTTATTAGTTTAGGAAATCCAGAACCTTCCTTAATTGTTAAAGCTACTTCTCTAAGGAACTCATCTGGAGAATTTGCATGAACTCGCGCAGCTAAATCCGGATAATTCAAAGGAAATTCCCTTTTATTTTCCAATAAAATATAGGACAGTTCATTGGTTGCATCGTTGCCTTCAGCATCTACACCACCGATAGTTACTGCTTCCCAATGTGCATATCCTTCGTTGAATTTAACACCGGCAGGACTTACGTATAAATCCTGATACTGTGCCATTCCCAACCACATGCACTGAAATAGTTCCTTACTTTCTTCTCGTGTTATTCTGCCTTCCTCTATATCTTTTTTGTAGTATGGATATAAATATTGATCCATTCTGCCATTTGAGATAGTTGCTCCTGTCTTTTGCTCCAGTCTGGAAAAAAGCTGAATAAACCACTGACTCTGTAATGCTTCTCTAAAGGTTTCGGCTGGTTTTGCAGGTACCTTGTCGCATATTCTTGCTATTTCTTTAAGCTCTGCTTTTCTAACTTCATCTGTTTCTTTTTCTGCAAGGGCAAGAGCAGCTTCACTATGCCTATGAGCCCATAAAATAATCGCATCTGCAAGAATGACTATTGCACTATAGAAATCTTTTTTCTCAGAAATATTCTCATCGTTTTCTTTCTCAAGTTGTTCAAGTCTTTCCTGTGCATCATTTTTGATTTTTTCAAATCCGACATCAATGCCTTTTTTATAATCATGTACCCACTGAAGAGCAGAACGCATCGATGAAGTTTCATTAACAATATATCTGGAAGTAAATAAATCAGATGGTTCGTAAGTAAGCTTTAATACTTCCTTTGGTAATGAATTTGAGAAATCTTCATAATATGTCTTACCTTCCCAATAAGGGGCAATCTCATTTTCGATTATCTCTATATCCTGTGGACTAATTTCAAAAGGTGACTCGGCTCTGTTCTGTGCCTGCGATACAAACTGTCTAAGAAAGCATCCGTCAAGTTCTGGATACACTAATCCGTACTTTCCTGCTGTTCCTACTCTACCTGCCAAAAGTTGATAATCATCTATGGTCACTTCTATCTTGGAAGCAATATTATACAAAGCTTTTGCCCATCTAAGTGTAAGGTTCTCTCCCTCTGTCTGTTTAAAGCTTTCTGTAAAATATCTGGCGCGCTGGATATCTACAACAGATTTAGAGTCTTTGAATGAATCGTATATTTTCTGAATTCGATTTTCAGACCTCTTTTCTCCATTTACATAAAAAACTACTTGTCCGCCATTCTTTTCTATTCGTTCTTCTTGGGGAGATAACACCCTGCTCATGTTAAATATGCCTCCATACTCAATTTAAATTATTTGTTAAGATATGCCTGAACTCTTTCGCTTTCAGCATAGGATGAATTTACATAATCAGCTATATCATAGCTTTCTGAAATTGCATCAATTCCTACAAGGAAGCTGATTGTATCATTAAGTGCATCAATGTCTTCCTGCTGTGGAATTACTGAATAGTTGTATTTAGGTAAAATAGCCAGTACCTGTTCTGGTTCCAATGAAAGATCATCGGCGACCTTCTGAAGAGTTTCATCATCAAGGGTATCCAATTCTGATGCTGCTCTTGCATACTGCTCAAGAACAATCTCAACAATTAATGGATTCTCTTCTGAAAAAGCTTTTCTAGCTACGATGGTATTGGTTCCTGCAAGTCCAACATCGCTTCCCTCGGCAATTATCTTTGCAGTACCATTGTCCACGAGTCTTGTAACTGTTGGTTCCCAGATTGCTACAGCATCTACCTCACCATTTGCCAATACTGTGGCTGCATCACCAGCTGAAATATTTACAAGCTCAATATCATCAATACTAAGCCCTTCTGCATTTAAGAACTTCTGAGTCAGATTATGACCTGTTGATCCTATTACTGTTGCAATCTTTCCACCTGCAAGATCAGAAGCAGTTTCTGCATCACTATCTGCTGGTACAAGGATTGCATATGAGTCTGCCGCCTGTGCAGATATTGCAACCACCTCATTTTGCTGGCCCGCTGCTATTGCAGATACAGTAGGAACATCACCTATTACTCCAAAATCTGAATCTCCGGATGCAAGTGATTCATTCATAGGTGGGCCTGATTCAAAATCATTCCATACAACTTCTACGCCATACTCTTCAAGTGCTTCCTCGATATAACCTTTTTCTCTTGCCACATACAACGGGATAAACGCTGCTGATGGCTGAATTGCTATATGCACTTCCGTAGCTGTGTATGAGGAATCTTCTGTATTTTCTGTTGTTTCTTCTGTTTCAGAATTTGCTTCCTCTGTTGTTTCAACACTTTCCTCTGATGCTGCAACTTCTGTAACAACATCTTCACTTTCTGTATTAGTAGATCCACATCCCATAAGTGAGCCTGCTATAAGAGCTGTGGTTACTATTGTAGATAACAAAGCATTCTTTTTCATAAAAAATCTCCCTTCAATAGTCATAAACTTTATTTCTGTAATTATACTATTCCGATAGGAATTGTCTAGGCTGTTTTTGGTTATAACCAGATATAAGCATTATTTATATCGAGTAATCTTCTAAAATCTGCCTTTCCTCAAAGAACTCTGCATAAACTTTTTTTCTTATTTCCAAAAACTCATTACTATTTCTGTTTCTAGGTTCAGCTAATTCGATATTAAATATCTTTTTTATTTTCCCAGGTCGTGATGAAAGTACTATCAAATGGTTAGATAGATATATTGCTTCATCTATGTCATGTGTTACCATTATCATGGTTGTATGTGATGATTTCTGAATGCGTTTAAGCTCATTCTGCATTGAAATTTTTGTAAAAGTATCCAATGCTCCAAATGGCTCATCCAGTAACAGCAAAGGTGGAGTGTTTACAAGAGCTCTGGCTATTCCTCCTCTTTGTGCCATACCGCCTGAAAGCTGTCTGGGGTATGCCTTTTCAAAACCAGTTAAGCCGACCAACTCTATATACTTACTTATTAATTGTTTCTTCTTTTCTTTACTTACATTATCTAATGCGTATCCTATATTCTGCTCAACAGTGAGCCATGGGAAAAGCCTATGTTCCTGAAAAACTATTCCAGTTTCTTTGCTGGTATGGGAAACTTTTTTCCCGCCTACTAATATCTCTCCGTCATACTCTGTATCTATTCCCGCAATTGCTCTAAGCAGTGTAGACTTTCCACATCCACTTGCTCCGACTATACATACGATTTCACCTTTTTTAACAGTAAAATTGATATCAGACAGAGCATCTACCTCTCGTCCCTGATCACTGTATCTTTTGCTAACTCCATTTACTTCAATGTATGTGTTTTCTTCTAAGTTCAAATTATTTTCTACCATCTTATAACCCTCTTCTCTACGACTTTTAATAATGAATCCATTATTTTGCCTATTACACCTATTGTTATCATTCCGATAATAACGATATCCGTATTACCAAATTGTCTGGCATTCATAATAAGATAACCGAGTCCTGTTGTTGATGAAACAAGTTCTGCTGCTACTACGCACATCCAGCAGGATGTTAGCCCCACACGTAGTCCTGTAAAAATATTTGGCGCTGCTCCTGGTATTATTCGGAGAAATATTTGTTTGATCAATGGAGTCTCCATAACATATGACACTTCTGCCAGTTTCACATCTGCCTGTTTTATCCCATCAATTACATTTATTAGAATGGTAAAAAAACCTCCAAGGAATATCAGAAAAATTTTGCCGCTTTCCCCTATTCCAAACCATAAGATCACAAGAGGAATCCAGGCTATCGGTGGAATTGGTTTAATAATCTGTACTAATAACTGAGTTAATCTTTCGAGATGTTCAGATAGTCCAATAAATATGCCCAGAACAATCCCTAAAATTGCCGCAATAGCATATCCTTTTAGCACGCGCCAAAGCGATATAAAAGCATTTTGAATTAGTGAACCATTAGAAAGTAATTTGATAAAAGAACGGATTATCTTAGCTGGTGAAGGCATTATAACAGGGTTTAGTTTCCCTTCAGCATCCATGAAAATCCAAATTAGAAGAATAATAATAATCAAAAGAAAGTATTCAATAATTTTAATAGTTTTACTTAGCCACGATTTACTCATATACAACAACTCCTATCCATGCATAAAATTTCAGAGCAGCTATTTAAGCTGCTCTGTAACTTTTTATATCATATCATTTTGATAGGAATAGTGCGTATATCTTTATCAGATAACTGGTTATCTGAAATACTTATATGGCCATAATAATATATCTATTAGCCGTGTATCAGTTTTAAAGTCTCTGTTTAGAGGTCGTATCAATCTGAACTATTTTTCCATTATGAACAGTAATCATTACTGAACCATATTCTAAACTATTCACGACTCTCTTAATGTTTTCCCATACCTTTTCGTTTTTATGGAAGTCATCAATTTTTGTAATAGCCATAATTTTTCTCCCTTATGCCAGAATTCTGGAGTAGCAAATCCACCCCAGAATCATTTTATTTTGTATATGTAACTTTATCTGGGAATGCCAACTCCAAGGCTTCAGTTTCAATAAACTGCGTCACATCATATTCTTCAGCAAACCTCTCATGCTCATAAGCCCATTTTTCAATTTTTTCAAGCTGTCCAACACCCTCATCACTAAATCCTATAGATAAATTTGTCGCTGCCCATGTTGCTTTAAAATCATCGGCTTTAACTCCAGTTTTACCTTCAAGAAACTCTGCCACCTCATCTAAATTATTTCCCACATATTCATAACTTTCATTAATACCCTGCAACAACTTTCCAAGAGTTTCCGTATTTTCAGCACTAAATTCTCTAGTGGTAATCAGATAACTATATGTTTCTATTCCAAGCTCTGAAGCAGATACCGCCAAAACCCATCCATAGTTCTCATAATAAGTCTGATTAGAACCTGATGCAAAAACTGCAGAAGCTTCACCATTTTGAGCAAGCGCAAGTCCAGTCTGTGCTGAATCAGTATTTAACAAATTCTGCTTTGATTCATCAAATCCCAGATATTCTATAATAAGACTGTTGTAGTAGTCTGTTACTGTTCCAACTGATGTGATAAAACCTTCACTACCATCCAAACTACTTAGATCATCTGCATACTGTGGTGCAACATACAATCCACCGGTTTTGGCTCCGCCTCCGCTAAGCTGCGTGAACATTACAAGGTTAGTATCTTTAGCTGTATTTCCAAATCTGTTAACAGCTGCGTAATCAGCCAGATTGCCAACATCCGCTGTACCATTTACTATTGCATCTACAGTATTGATTCCCCAAGCATATTCTGTTAATTCAATATCTAACCCATATTTCTCATATATTCCATATTCAATTCCGACTAATGCTGTATAATAATCCAGACCATTTGTCATTACAGCCCATCGAATAGTTTCTTTTTCTTCACTTTCATTATTTTCTGTACTCTCTTCTGATGCTTTTGCTTCGACATCACTGCTTTCAGTTTGTGAACTGTCTGCTGCATTAGCATTTGCACATCCTGATACTAAAGAAGCAATTACCGAAATACTTAATAAAGTTGCTGCTAGTCTCTTTTTCATCATTTTTCATAATCTCCTTTTATCTGTTTTAAACTTTCTTCACTCCAAAGCGTTTTAATATTTTATAACCAAATAATTGTAATAACCTATCAGCGATAAAGCCTATTAAAGCTAATGTTACAATACCTGCAAAAGCCCAATCAGTTCTGTAATAAAGTTTTGAGCTGTTGATAAGATATCCCAATCCATCACTTCCAACAAGCATCTCTGCAGCAATTACACATAATATTGAACTGGATAATCCCAACCTCATTCCAGTAAAAATATATGGTACTGCCGATGGTACAACTACTGTAAAAAAACTTCTTATCCTGCTTGCACCCATACATGACGCTGCTTCAACAAGTGACTTATCAACGGATGCAACACCTGCTATCGTATTTACCATTATTGGAAAAAAAGTAGCGTAAAAAATAAGCATAACCTTACTCTTATCACCTACTCCAAACCACATAAGAAATAATGTAGTAAGTGCAATAGCTGGAACAAATCTAAAAAAAGTAAGTATCGGTTCTACAAGATATTTGACATGCTTAAAATTACCGATAAGCAAACCTAACGGCACTGCAAATAGTATTCCAAGTCCCCAGCCTCTAAGTGATCTTCCTATTGAAGCTATAATGTCAGCACCAAGCGTTCCATTCTTGGCTAATAGAACAAGGCTATCTAATGTTTCTATTGGACTTGGTAAAAAGTATGTGTCATACTGTAATGATCCCAAGAACCAAATTACTAACAAAATTATCCATGATATAATCCCTATTTTTAAAATCTTATCTAACATATCCGTCACCTCATCAGATGTAATAAAGGCTATTTGAATCAAGGCCACTATTAATAATTGTTTCTGTTTCTTTTTCATCAAATACATATAACTTGTTGATTATTATTTGAACCTTTTCGCCTACTTCTAACGGTTCTTCTGTTAACGGATAGTATACTTGAATCTGTATTCCATGCACATCTAATTCAACTTCGAATAGATTTCCTCTAAATACTACATGCCTTACTATTGCATCTTCCAAAACACTTTCATTTTGATTATGTGTTCCATACTTAAAAATCTTAACAAATTCCGGTCTTATCACTGCCCTGCTATACTTGGCATTTTTTTCAAAGCCCTTCAATATAGAATAATTATCTATAATAGCTGACTGTCCAATGAACTGCGCCACAAAAGGGGTTTTTGGCGTTTGATATATACTCACCGGATCTCCAACTTGTTCTACTCGACCTAAATTTGTAATAATTATTTCATCAGCTACTTCTATCGCTTCATCCTGGTCATGAGTTACAAATATACTTGTAATTCCAATCTTATTGATCATTTCACGTAGCCAGGTTCTTAGCTCTTTTCTAACCTTTGCATCAATAGCTGCAAATGGTTCATCTAATAGCAATACCTGAGGATTGGGTGCCAGGGCTCTTGCAAATGCAATACGTTGTTTTTGTCCACCAGAGAGCTGATTCGGATACCTTTTTTCCAAGCCAGGTAGTCCAACTAAATCTAAAAGTTCTTCCACTCTTTGCTTTATGTATTTCTTGTCCTTTTTTTGCACCTTTAATCCATATGCAATATTGTCAAAAACGTTTAAATACGGAAATAGTGCATAGTTTTGAAAAACAAACCCTATTCCTCTCTGGCTTGGCTGAAGGTCATTAACAAGTTTTCCATCAATATAAATATCACCTTCGTCCTGATGCTCAAGACCAGCTATCATTCTGAGTATTGTAGTTTTTCCGCTTCCGGATGGACCAAGAAGCCCATATAATTTTCCTTTTTCAATATCAAAAGTAACATCCTTGGAAGCCTGATAGTTTCCAAATGTTTTATTTATGTGCTGCAGGCTAATATATGCAGTTTTCTGCTCTAATGTATCTGCCATAATAAAATCTCCATACTATTTTCTAATCAATTCTTATCTACATCTTTTTTGCTAATTGTAATAGTACAGAAATTAGCCTGTCCGTCTGGATCTTTTTCTTCAAATGCGCGCTCTTTAGCTATTCTATCCGGATCAATTCCGTCCACTGTTGTAATTTCTCCAAGTCCTGCACCTACTAGTGAGCCTGGAACCCTGAATTTTGAAACATCAATTGGTTCAATATCAACTTCATCAGGCTTCTGAATCTGTGGTACCCACTCATATGGAACCCTATAAGCTCTATATACCATATTCTGATGGAACTTCCCTAAAATTGAATTTTCATAAGGATTAATGTATTCCCATACAATTTCATGTTCTGGTGTAACTTCTATCAATCTTCCATCTGACCCTTCTGTTATAAGAGTATTTCCATTAGGAAGTCTCTGTGCAGAACTTATATATGAACTAAAGAACTTTGATGGATCGGTAAATAGCAAGTTACCAGCCTCTGTAGGTGTGTACTGCCATACTATCTCGAGAGTAATTGGATCAAACTCAAGAACTCTTGAATAATCTCTTACAGCATTGTCTACACCAGTAACTGATGACGGATTAGGATCTCCATATCCACCATGTCCGCCGTTATCAAATACTAGCAGATTACCTTCCCCCGGAAGACCTTTGGGTATCATATGGAAATGATGCTGACCGATTATCTGTCCAAGTTTTTTTACTGCTTCATTTGCCGTATAATCAGGGCCTACTTGCCATACAATTTTGCCTGTTCTCTTATCAATGATTGCAAGGATGTTTGTATTTCTACCATCAAACAGGATATTATCAGGAGCAAATCTCTCATCACCCTGATCATACCATTTATTTGGTCCCACATAAGAGATACTGTTAGTGTGGAACCAATCGCCTCCCAGATTTTTTCTAAGCCCAGGATTTTTATAAATAGCGTTTTTAGCCCCTTCTGAGAAACCAAATTCATCAAAGTGATCGCTGACTTTCCATTCCCAGATAATCTCACCCTGCCAGTTAACTTCTATAATCTTGTCGTCAATGAGAATCTTGTCACTTATCTCTGGATTAAGAACATTTTCATGTGTGAGAATTAGTGTGTTTCCCTTATCTGTGTATGGATCCTGCCCCGGTGCATAATAACCGACCGGATTTCCCTCTCTCTGAAAATCATGATGCTGTCTGGCAATATATCTTGGTTCTTCGCCCTTGTCATGTATTTTTTCCGTTTTATCGAACTTCCAAGCAATGTGGCCATCCCAGTCTACCTGCACAAGTGCCAGTTCATCCTGATATCCCGCCTTTGGAGATCTGCGTCCTGTTGTTCCGACTACATAGCCTCCCGGCAAAATCTTGTTAGGAAATCCCCCAAGTCCTGCCCATAACTTTACTTCTCTTCCGTTCATATCGATAAGCAGTGCTCCCTTATTAGAAGGAAAAACTGTATATCCGCTATACGCTTTCTTACTGTTATAAATAGTTGTTCCTGTCGGATAGATCGATGGAAATGCCATACAAATTACTCCTCTCGCCTTTTCATACCATTCACATAGGATTTATATATTATGGTTGCCATTGTATGCCACATAAGACTTTTTGAATAGTACTTAAAAACTTTTTACCAGTTCAAACTATTATTTATAGCCAAATCTGGATATATGTTTTTTTCTTAAATTGACCATTTTTATAAGGTCAGTCAAATACTACAATAGCGACTAATTAAAGAACTTGGAGGGAATGAAATGAGTAACACACAGTATGACTTGAACAAAGGGCTGGCACAGATGTTAAAGGGCGGGGTTATTATGGATGTCACCTCGCCTGAGCAGGCAGAAATAGCGCAGGAAGCAGGTGCATGTGCAGTAATGGCACTTGAGAGAATCCCTGCTGACATTAGAGCTGCAGGTGGAGTATCAAGAATGAGTGATCCCAAAATGATTAAAGAAATTCAACAGGCTGTATCGATTCCTGTTATGGCAAAATGTCGTATAGGACACTTTGTAGAAGCTCAGGTTTTGCAGGCTATAGAAATAGATTATATTGATGAATCAGAAGTACTGACGCCTGCTGATGATACATATCATATCAATAAACGAGAATTTAAAGTTCCATTTGTCTGCGGAGCTCGTGATCTTAGCGAAGCGCTTAGAAGAATAAACGAAGGTGCTTCTATGATAAGGACTAAAGGTGAACCGGGAACAGGTGATATCGTACAAGCAGTACGACATATCAGAAAAATGAATTCAGAAATTAGTAGTATTTCATCTATGCGTGAGGATGAGCTATTCGAGGCTGCCAAAAAGCTACAGGTTCCTTTTGATCTTGTCAAATTTGTTCATGATAATAAAAAGCTTCCGGTTGTTAATTTTGCCGCTGGCGGTGTTGCTACTCCAGCTGATGCCGCTCTTATGATGCAACTTGGCGCGGAAGGTGTTTTTGTCGGTTCCGGAATCTTTAAGTCAGGCAACCCTGCAAAGCGAGCTGCTGCAATTGTACAGGCCGTAACAAATTATCAGGACGCAGATCTTATAGCAGAGTTGTCAGCAGATCTTGGTGAAGCCATGGTTGGTATAAACGAAGATGAGATACAACTAATAATGGAGGCAAGAGGTCAATAATGAAAAAAGTTGGTGTGCTTGCCGTTCAGGGAGCATTTATAGAGCACGAAAAGATGATTACTAATCTAGGCCATACACCCGTTGAGATTAGACAAAAAAGTGATATACAATCTTTAGACGCACTTATATTACCTGGAGGAGAAAGTACTGTTCAGGGAAAGCTCATTAATGAACTCAATTTGCTTGAGCCTCTAAGGGAACTGATTTCATCCGATTTGCCAGTACTTGCCACCTGCGCAGGGCTTATCCTTTTGGCTCAAAAAATAAGCAATGATCCAAATATATACTTTGGTTCATTGCCTGTAACAGTAAAAAGAAACGCTTATGGAAGACAACTTGGCAGTTTCAACTGCCAAGCTGATTTTGGCGAATATAGAAACGTCGATATGACATTTATCAGAGCGCCTTATATTGAATCTGTTGCACCCAAAGTAGATACTCTGTCAGTAGTTGATGGAAATATAGTAGCTGCCAGATATAAAAATCAACTTGGCATCTCCTTCCATCCGGAGCTCGGCACAGATACAAGAGTACATGAGTACTTTCTGTCAATGATTAAGTAAATATTAGTCTTTATGACAAATATCGTTTTCCGCTATTTTATCCACATTCAAATTACTATTATCATTAGTTATACGCATTAATAACTGAAACTGTCTTTTGTATATCTTCTTCACAGTGAGCATCACTCACAAACATTGCCTCAAACTGTGAAGGAGCTATATAAATACCGTTATCCAGCATATAGCTGAAGTATCTTGAGTATTCCTTAGTATCCGATGTAGCAGCACTATCGTAATCAATTACCTGCTTATCAGTAAAGAACGCTGATAAAAGAGAGCCTACTCTGTTGACTACAACTTTTCCGGTACTCTTTAAAGCCTCTTCAATCAAAGCGGCTTTGTCATTTATTCGATTATATATATCTTTATCGTCCATGAGAATCTGCAGTGTTTCAATGCCTGCTGTAACAGCTATAGGATTTCCGGAAAGTGTTCCGGCCTGATATACACTCCCTATCGGAGATACTTTTTGCATAATTTCTTTACTGCCACCATAAGCAGCTAAAGGCATTCCACCTCCAATAATTTTGCCCATTGTTACCATATCCGGTGTAATACCATAATACCCTGCTGCCCCTGACAAGCCTAATCTGAAGCCTGTTATTACTTCGTCAAAAATCAAAATAGTTCCGTTTTTATAAGTAATATCTCTTAAAAACTGTAAAAAGCCTGGCTTTGGTGGAACAACCCCCATGTTAGCTGCCACAGGCTCAACAATAAGAGCAGCTATTCTATCAGAGTATTTTTCAAATAACTCTGACACAGAATCACAGTCATTGTACCTTGCAATTAAAGTGCAATCAGAATAAGCTTTTGGCACACCTTCACTATCTGGGGTTGCATTAGTGATTAGTCCTGATCCTGACTTCACTAAAAGTCCATCAGAGTGACCATGATAACATCCTGCAAATTTAATAATAAGGTCTCTTTTTGTAAAACCTCTTGCTGCTCTAATGGCACTCATTACAGCTTCTGTTCCGCTATTAACCAGTCTGACCATTTCTACACCAGGAACATTTGAAATAATCATCTCAGCCAGAACAGATTCTTTTTCTGTTGGTGCGCCATATGTAAGTCCATTAATACATGCCTTTTGTACAGCTTCAATCACTCTTGGGTAAGCATGTCCTAAGATTCCCGGCCCCCAGGAACATACATAATCTATAAATTCATTATTATCAACATCGATTATCCTGTCACCCCTGGCACTTTGAATAAATAATGGATTTCTCCCAACTGCATTAAATGCTCTTACTGGAGAATTTACTCCTCCAGGCATTAGAGTACATGCTTTAGTATACAGTTTTTCAGATTTATTATTGTTCATAACTTGCTTTATTCCTTTATCCATTTTGCTGCTTCTATGGCATGATATGTAATTATTATCGATGCACCGGCACGCTTCATTGCATATAAATTTTCTAATACAATTCTTTTCTCATCTATCCAGCCTTTAGCAGCAGCGGCTTTTACAAGCGAATACTCGCCGCTGACATTATAAACAGCTATGGGATGTTCAAAACTTTCTGCAGCTTCTTTTACTATATCAAGATAGGCCAGCGCAGGTTTTACCATTACTATATCTGCTCCCTGCTCAATATCATTGGCTATTTCACGTATGGCCTCTTTACCATTTCTGATGTCCATCTGATATGATTTTCTATCACCAAATCCGGGGGCTGAGCCAGCAGCATCTCTAAACGGGCTATAGTATCCTGAAGCAAATTTGGCACTATAACCCATTATTGGAATATTTTCATATCCATTAGAATCCAGGGCATCACGGATAGCTGCAACATCTCCGTCCATCATATCTGAAGGTGCCACCATATCTGCTCCTGCTTCTACGCAGGTAACTGCCATCTGAGATAACAGCGGTAAAGTAGAGTCATTTAATATTGTATGTCCACTAATAAGACCACAGTGACCATGATCGGTATACTCACAGAGGCATATATCAGCGATAATAAGTATTTTAGGATAATGCTCCTTGATAAAGCGGATTGCTCTCTGCACTATTCCATTGGGATTGTAAGCCTCGCTACCTCTGGAATCTTTTTTCTCAGGTATACCAAAAAGCAGCACACCTGCAATTTCGTTATCAGATACCTCTTTTAATATTTCATCAAGTCTGTCTATAGAATATCTATATATACCAGGCATAGAATCAACAGGTTCTTTGATATCATCGCCCTCAATTACAAAAAGAGGATATATAAAGTCTTTAACGCTTAGTCTGGTTTCTGCGACTAATTCTCTCATAGTATCATTCATTCGAAGTCTTCTGAATCTATTCATTTTTCTCCGTTTCTAGTGATGAGTTCATTTACCATTCCATCTATCGTAGCATCTTTGGATATGACTACATCGACTATTCCATATTTTTTTAAAGCATTTGCTGTAAATATACCAAGACATAAGACAGTTATATCTTTTGTAATAACTCCGCCATTGTCAAAAAAAGCTTCCACACTTGCAGCACTTCCAAATAATATATAATTCTTATAGCCTTCATTTGCTTCAATTTCTACTTTTATATTTCTATTAGTAACAGTATCATATATTTTTATCTCGTCAAAGCTAATCTGTGCCTTTGACAAAATATCAGTCAGCTCATCGCTTCCCTTCTGTGCACGAGGAATAAAAAGTTTGGCATTTACATTTTTATACTTATCTACAAGAAGATTTGCCAGTGCGATAGAATTATATTCGTCCGGCACATAATCCGCAATTATATGGTACTCTTCCTTTAAATAATCTGCCGTCGCTGAACCTATAGCAGCAATTTTTGTACTGCTCAGGTTTCTCAAATCTTTTTCTGATTGTAAAAGAGCATCCATAAATATTTTAATGCTATTTCTCCCAGTAAAAACAATTGCATCATATTCATTAAGCTTTTTTATTTTTTCAAGCAAAGGTGCTTGAGCCGTTTTTTCAAGGCTTATTACTGGAAACGAAGCGCATTTCCCGCCTGCCTGCCGGATTTTAGAGTCTACTTTTTTAGTAAATTCCTTTGTTCCAGCGCTATAAACAAATACTTTATCCAAAGCTTTTTTTCGTGATTCGCATGACAAATCAAGCTTTGCGTTTGAACCAACTACTATGATTGCTGGTGAAACAACCTTTTTATCGTTCTGGACCATAGAAACTACATTTGACAGATCAGCTCTCACCGTATATTGATTTAGGCCGGTTCCATCGCTTATCACAGCAACCGGCGTACTCTCATCCATACCTGCAGCAACCAATTCTGCCGCTATCTTGTCAATATTTCCTAATCCCATTAAAAAAACCAGGGTACCACCTGTAGAAGCTAATGCTTTGAAATTCAGCTCCTGAGTTATTTCTCCCTGCGCTGTATGTCCTGTTACAACAGTAAAGGATCTGGCCTCCTGCCTATTGGTGACTGGTATACCTGCTGCCATTGGAACCGATATAGCCGATGTCACTCCTGGAATCAGTTCATAACCAATGCCTGCACTTTTTAGTGCCATGCATTCTTCCGGTCCTCTGCCAAATACAAAAGGATCACCGCCCTTTAACCTCAGCACACTTTTATCTTCAAATGCCTTCTCTATAATCAGGTCATTTATTTCATCCTGTTTCATAGAATGATGTCCTGCTGATTTTCCAGCGTAAATTTTTTCACAGTTTTCTTTGCAGTTATCCAGTACTGATTCGTCTACCAGATTATCGTATATGACAACATCACAACTCTTTAATAATTCCAGTGTTCGAATTGTCATATATTCCGGATTACCTGGTCCTGCACCAGCTATGTATACGTATCTTTTTTCCATTTCTAATTAGCCTTCATATATTATTACAATTAAAATTGTCGCCTCTGTCATCATATTATAGCAATTCATAATATTCTCTGCAGTATCATAGGATTTTTATGTAAAAATTTAACCGGGAAATAGTTGGCGAAACCATTTCCCGGTTAATTAGGTAGGAGATTTATTTCAATAGCTTTTTGTCTAACCAAACCCATAATCTATACATGATAGCTCCCCATATAAGGAATAGCACAATCAAGGCCCACATTGGAGTGGATGAAGCATACGCATCACCATTTACATATTTTTCAAACCCAGGAATATCCGCATAATAATATGCTCCTGCTCCAAAATCCAGACTATCTACAAGACCAAGTCCGTTTATCATTATATATACAGCCAGCACAATGCTTGCTGTTAATATTACTCCGCTTAGTATTTTTATTTTTTTTGACATATCTGCTAGTTCCTTATTCCATCAATGTATAAAACCAATATTTACCTTAGCCAATAACCAAATTTGGCAATGGGAAGAATTTACCGGAAAGTAAAATATAAACAGCTACAAATGTTAGAACTATATTAAACAGCTGCCCCACAATGTATAAAACCAGTGGTTTTCCTCCCTGAAACTGTTCTCTTATTTCCTTAAAGTTTGTATCAAGGCCAATGCTTGTAAAGGCAAGAACAAATGCCCAGTTCTTGTACTGATCCAGCACTTTATTAATGCTACTTACGGTATCTGCACCAACTAATGGCTGAAATACAAAAGATGCTATAAGAGATGCAGCAAAGAAACCAATAATAAACTTTGGAAGTCTGTACCAGATTTCTGCAGCACCAACTTTATTTTCGCTGGCAGATTTCTTTTCAACTCTTGTTGTAAAGAAGATCGCTACGGCAAATGCGATGAAACCAATGAGAATATTCTGGATTGATTTAACAAGAACCGCTACTGTCTGAGCCGTTTCACCAAGAGCTGTTCCTGCAACTGTTACCGCACCAGTTGAGTCCACAGTACCACCAATAAGTGCGCCTCCCATTATCTCTCCAAGGCCTACTGCCTTGATAATAATTGGTTCAAATACCATCATTATGACCGTAAAAATAATTGAAATAGAAACAGCAAGTGAAAGATCTGTCTTTTTTGCTTTACTTGCAGCTCCTGAAGCTATTGCAGCACTTGTACCACATACAGATGTTGCTGTAGCAAGTGTTATTACAAGCGGTTTATTATCAATTTTTAAAACTCTTGTTCCAAAGAACCACATGAAAATTATAACTACAGGAGTAACAATCCATGCTATTCCCAATCCATAAAGTCCAAAATTAACAATATTGGAAAACAGCACTGAAAATCCCATTATTACAAGTCCGGCCTTAATATAGAATTCTGTCTGAACAGCTGGTTTAAGCCATTCAGGAACTTTAACTGTATTAGCAATGATAAGACCAACAGCAAGAGCAAAGAATGCCCACTCAAGATATCTGTTGAAAGTATATTCTGCACTGATAAGCCTAACTACGATTGCTAATAAAAATAATCCTGCAAATGCAGGTATATACTTGGTAGCTCTGACTCCCCTTAAAACATTTCCCACTGTAAACAATACGCCGAGTACTATTGCCGTTAAAATAAGCTTTCCGATTAGTGATCCTGTAAACTGTTCTGCCAGACTATTTCCATTTCCCCATGTTGAAAATTTGGCAGCGCTAAAATCAAACAATCCTGAAATAGTTCCGATTGCAGCCACGGCGATTATAATAAATCCAATCCATACTGCCTGCCAATCTTCTGTTTTCCATAAATCACTGATTTTACTTTTGGATGAAGAAGCAACTCGCTCTTCTTCCTGAACTGTATCCACTCCTGCATGAATAACTGCCATATCATTTTCCTCCCTTGATTTATAACAACTTATTTTCTATGGCATTTATCATACTATACAAATAGGAATAGTGGGTAATACAACATAATAATAGTCTGCTATAATCTTTACTTATAGCAGACCACCTTTAATATCACTTAATTCCAATATCATCAATCTTTCTTTTTATAGCGTCATCAGAATCACGTTCTGATATATCAAATGCGAAAATTTCAGAATCCTTATAAAATAAATAGACGCCAATTGTGTCTTTCAGCTCATTCTTATAATATGCATAAACTCCTGCTGCATCATGGCAATCAGCATCCAGGTAATTCATTATTTTTCTTTGAACATCAAAAATTATTTTTGTTGATTCATCATTAATATTTCTGATTATTTTTGAAGCTTCGCTGCCAATAAGAGACTCAACAGCTATAATTCCCTGACAGGCCCCGGGAATCATTTTATTTACATCAAGTTCGCATATTTGAATATCACTGGTATCAAGATTCTGTCCAAGTCTTTCAATACCCGCTGCCGCCAGTAGTGTAGCATCACATACACCTTCTTTAAGGCGCTGTATTCTGGTATTTACATTTCCTCGTAAAAGAACTGTTTTAACTCCAGGCAAAAGCCTTTTTATCAGTTCTTCACGCCTTGGTGAGGAAGTGCCAATTGTCAGACCATCAAAGTTTTCTGATTGACTACTATTTCTGCATTGTAAATAATCATATGCTTTTAATGCGATTTCATTTTTTGGATTTTTTAGAACTATAAAAACATCCTTGGGATTAGCTCTCGGTAATACACCCGCTATTTCAAAAGGTTCCTCTGTTAAGGATGGAAGATCTTTTGCACTATGAACAGCAATATCAATATTTCCGCTAAGAAGCTCTTTTTCAATCTCAGATATAAAGAGTCCCTTTCCACCATTGTCTGCAAGTGGCACATCAGTCCTGATATCTCCAGTAGTCTTTATGATCTTTCTTTCAAAAATCACCTCTGGATACTTTTCTTTAATGCATTTCTCCACTATTTCAGTCTGCCTGATGGCAAGGGCACTCCCCCTTGTTCCAATTCTTATTATTTGCATATTAGATCTTACTTTGCCCTTCTGAAATTCTACTAATAGTTTCTTCTGTAGTAGTATTGTTATCTTCTATCAGCTGCTCTAAAATCCTGCGCAGTTTAATTTTTCTTTTTTGCATATCCGGCTCAGTTAGTTTCATTTTTTCACGTATCTTCCCCATTCTGGAACTTATCTCACCAATATTAGCTGGTAATTGCTTTATCAAAAGCTCTTTAATATATTGAGTTAAGACAGGACTCTCTCCTGCAGTTGACACTGAGCATACCAGATTCTGATTAACATATATTGATGGAAAAATGAAGGTACATAAACCAGGATTATCCACAACATTTACCGGTATTTTATTGCTTATGCACAATTGATAGATACGCCTGTTGACCTCAAGATTATTAGTTGCTGCTACAACAACTGTGTAGTCATCTTCATCTGAAATGTCACTATCCTCAAATTTTTTCTCCAGCACGTTGATGTCTTTATCTGAAATATAATTTAAAAAATCAGAAGAAAAGCTGTCTGCAACTACAGTTATCGCAGGTTCAAATTCAATAAGGACTTTGATTTTTTGAAGAGCAACTCTGCCACCACCAACAACTAGAACTTTTTTATCAGTTAAATCAATGTACATTGGAAAAAAAGGCATAGGATAATCCCCTTTACAACTATTTTCTTACTTTTTATCTGTGATCTATGCGTTTTTCAGGTAATCGAATAGCCACCTGGCGATTCCATCCACCTGGTTTTTATCAGCAAGTTTTCTTAACGAATAAATCATTTTTTCAATGCCTTTATCCTGAGCTGTCTTTTGTAATTCAGGTATTATCTCAACTATATCATGAAATATTAACTCTTTTTCTATTTTATCAGCCCAGGCTTTTGCTGAATCAGCAGCTGCTATAGCCTTATCTTTTTTTAACTGATTATTATCGCTGGCTAATTTCTTAAAATAATCGATATTATATACCTTGCAGCTTGCGTACTCTGAAATTCTTGAATCAATGTCCTGTGGAACTGCCAGGTCAATAAAGATTCGATTCCTATTACTTTTTATTGCCAGATCATAATCCTCTTTTGTGATTGTATAGTGAGGACTACTGGTTGCACTGATAACAACATCAGCTTCTTCCATATATTCATATCTGGAATCATAATCAACAAACGTAACATTAGATGCCCCGCATAGCGTTCCAAGGTTTTTGTTTGAAGCCAGGCTTTCTACTGTGTTTAAATTACTATCATGTTTTCTTACGGTTCCAAATACTTCTATATCCTCTTTGTATGCGATGTTCAAAGCAGTTATGGATCCGATTTTCCCTGTAATCCCTATTATTAGAACTTTTTTATTTTCTTTTGGCAGAGAAAAAACAATATTTGCTGCAAGCGTAGCTATTGATACCGGAGTCTCTGAAAGACCTGTACTTGTTTTAATATCTTTAGCTGCGCTAATTGCCATCTGAAATATGGTATTAAATTCATATCCCGTAGCTCCAGAATCAAGTGAGTCCTGGTAAGCCTCCTTTATCTGACGCAGTATCTCGTCTTCTCCTAATACCATCGAATCAATTCCACATGCTACTTTAGTCAGATGCTCAATGGCCTTTTCACCAATAAAGACATTAAATAGCTTTACCACGCTGCCATAGTCAACATTTTTGTATTTACACAAAAAATTCTGAAGCAATACAATTGATTCATTATTCCCATCTACAAATATCTCACATCTATTGCAGGTTGACAGAACGACGCACTGGCGTATGTCACTTATTTCTTTGAATAAATCTTCTCTGAATGCCTGAATTTCTTCTTTGGTAAACGAAAAATAAGACCTTATTTCAAGGGTTGCCTGCTTATAATTTATACTTAATATGTTCATTTCAACTTCCAAACCATGAAAAATCTGATCAAATGCTTATATTAACAATAATCTGCTTGTTATAATCTTTCAACACTAATATTAAGCATATGTCCAAGTATTTCCAATTCGTCTGCAATATCCTTGTATGCAACTACATAATGCGGTTCCCAACCTTCCAAAACAGTATTATGTATTATTTTCTCTGCGTTATTATCAGTTTTTACAACTACAGATGTGCCAAAGAATTGCTTTTCTTTATCTAGTGCCTCTCCTGTATAAATTAAAAATCTAAACTTCCCATTTTCATCTATTCCAACTCTGAATACCGTTACAGCTGGCGCCGGTTTTAATCCAAATTCCATGGTAGGGCCTATATGCCTGTTACAGTGCTCCCCTATCATAGCACCTTGATCTTCCCTTGCCAGCGAACAAGCTGCCATTCCGCAATGCCAAAAGGATATCGTATTATCTTCCGATGAAAAAGATACCGGATCCCCAAAAAACACAGGTTTTTCCGAAAACTCTTTTGCAATATACATGGATAATGCTCCATATGTATCAGTTTCACAACTTGCCACTATTCCTCTGTCATTAAGTATGCTTAAAACCGCACAGACCGGAGTTCCATATGATGTAAAAAAATCAGGCCAACATCTTGAAGCTACTGCACATATATTGTTATCTGTCACATACTCATAATAGGCCTTATATAGTTTTACAAAATCAGATTTATTTTTCTCAGGAATATTGTCCAGACCATTGGTTCTTTTTTTGGCATCTTCCAAAAACTCTTCACACTCTGCTTCTGAATAATTTTGAGCTTTTTCTATAAGCTCTCTTGCTTCAATAGAACTATGGCGAATTCCAAAAACTTTTAACAAATCACAATCCAAAGCTCTTCCGAAGCCAAATCCTTCCGGAGTATGGCCTATTGAAGCAATTTTGGAATTTCTTAATTGCTTTTTTAATTCTGCTGCCTTTACTGTTTTAGTAATCCTGGACCAAATGTACTTTTCCTTTGGACTTCCATATACATATTCAAAGGTTCCGCTCCTGAATTTTTTAATTGTATTTGCTGCAGAATAGGCACCTGTCAATGAATTCAGCCTTAGCCTTCCTCCGTCTATTACAGGTTCCTTCAATGTCCATAGCAAAATTGGTGTATCAGGAAATCTGTTCAGGATTTCTGAAGTATACTGAGCGTTTGCAAAGGTCAGATTTTGCAATATTATAAGATCTGGATCAATTGTATTTAAATAGTTATTTAAGCTATCTATAGACAACAGCATTTCTGCTGGAGTTACAACATTCTCACTTATTCCATTTAATCCCCTTATAGATTCTTCAAACAATTCTTTTGCACTTTCCAGATGAAAAGTTGGAACGCCAATTGGAATATATGCTATTTGAAATTTATTCATATAATTAGTTCTCTTTTCTTATAACTTTTATTGTTGCTGAAAAATCTTCTTTTGCATAACCACTATCCATAGCAAGGTTATATACTCTTTTAGTATTTTCCTGGCCAAGCATTTTTACACCGCTTTCCTTTGCGAGCTTTAAACAAATACCCAAATCCTTATGTTCATTTTCAATAGAAAAAGCTGTAGTAAAGTCGTTATTCTTTATTGCCTCTTTTTTTGAATCCAGATAGAAATTCTGTCCTCCACCATAGCTGATTGCAGTAGCATAGGAATCTATATCTATTCCATTTTTTTCTGCCAGATTAAAGGTTTCATTAACACCGTTTTGAATCTGAGCAACCAGCGCATTATGGCAAATTTTCATTACCAGTCCTTTTCCATTTTCTCCCATTCTAATTACATTTTCGCCCATGTATAGTAGAATTGGCTTTACCTTTTCATATACACTTTCTTCGCCACCTACATATATTCCAAGCTTTCCGGCAATAGCTGCCGGTTTACTCTTTACTACAGGGGCGTCTATAAACTGGGCACCTGTAGCTTTTACCTGTCTACTGATTTCGACTGAAACAGAGGGATCTATCGTACTCATATCAATGCATATCTTGTCATCATTCAGTACTGGAAGGATTTCCTGATAGACTGCTAAAGAATGCTCTGATTTTGGAACCATAGAAATAAAGACATCAACATTTTCAGCAACTTCACGGCTACTGCTGCATGCTATAGCACCCTTTTCCTCCAGCTTTTTTACCTTCTCTTCTACACAGTCGAATACATAAACCTTATCATTATGCTTTTTTATTATGTTTTCGCTCATGGATTCACCCATGATACCAAGACCTACAAATCCTATCTTCATCTCAACTACCTACTCTTTTCTTAATTTCCAACAGTGTTATCCCAGGCAGAGCAAAAAATGTCCAATCCCTGGTTTGTATATGGATGCTTTATGCTTTCCTTATATACGTCTATTCCACAAGTTACTATATCTGCTCCTGCTCTTGCACAATCTACAATTTGTTTAGCGGATCGTATAGCAGCGCAGATAATCTGAGTTTTTCCATAAAAGCCATAGTTTTTGTATATTGATACTATATCTTCGATATATGCCCTGCAATCCTCACCGTTAGACTCTTTCCAGCCTATAAATGGTGATACAAATAGTGACCCATTCTTAGCTGGCAAAATTGCCTGTGCAGGAGAAAAAACTAAAGTCACATTTGTTCTGACACCATCTTTTTCAAGTTTTCTTGCCGCTGATATTCCTGCTTCAGTACTTGGAATTTTAATTACAAAATTAGTGCTTATTTTAGAAATTTGTTTTGCCATTTCAATCATTTCTTTTTCATCATCTAAATGTGGATTTATTTCCACTGAAACCGGAAATCGTTCATAGCCATTGAGATTATTATCTTTAAGCCATTCAGCAATGTCTTCAATTGCTCTCAAAAAAGGTTTACCGCTATTTTGAATATGTCTTGGATTGGTTGTAATTCCATCAATTCCAAAAGTGTTATATGCCTCGTCTATCTCATCTATCTTTGCACTATCAATAAAATACTTCATATTTTTGTCATTCTCCCATTTTTTGTATATTTATAGCCTGCCTTAAAGCTTCAAAGCATTTTTTTCATTCCATAGTTCATCATATTTAAATCCAGTCACTTTTTCACATATGGCTTTTTCTTCATCTGTAGTCTCTGAATTATCCAATCCCTTTCTTCTGGAGATTTCTTTTTTTATCACCTTGAACTCTTTTGCATGCAAGGGAAACATAATGGCAGATATAATTGTCAAAACCATAAGAACTGTCGGAGCTGCAACATATATGTAGGTTATTCCGTGTTGAACTGATGAAAGCTGTCTTGCACCCTCCATTGCAAGGTCTTCGTCATATCCTACAAGAGCCAATAAAAAACCTATAATAGATGCACTAAAGCCTGTTGCAATTTTTCTTATGAAGGTCGCCATTCCTGATACTGTTCCAGGTCTGTTTATTGAAGTGATAAGTTCATCTACATCTGCCATATCTGTTAGAATTGCATATATACTTACTGATGATGCCGCCATGCCAATTCCAATTACAAAGGACAAAAACAAAATTATTGAAAACAAGGAAATATTACCAGCCACAACAATATCCGCAGCACCTTCTTTGGATACAAACAGTAAGGCCATGGTTGCTATTATACGAATTGGAAAACCTACTAATATAGGCGTCTTCTTCGATGTTCTTGGCATGATAAAACCAAAAATAATAGTTCCAACAAATTGAGCTACAAGAATTATGCCCATCAGAATAGTGAATCTGCCACCACCATATGCATTTAATACATCATCTACGTAGTAAACCGCCAAACCTGTAACAAAGTCAGCCGCTCCCTGTCCACACAGAAAAATAGCAATAAATAATTTAAAGGATTTACTTTTATATACTGTAAAGGATTGAGTAAAACTTTCTTTTAATGTAAGCTTTTTTACCTCTTTTACATCTTCCCAAGTTCCAAAAAAGGTAAATAAAATTACAAGAACAAAGATTACTGTAAAGATAATTGCCACATTAAAATATTGATTCGGATTTGTATTATCTGTAATTACTATCGTAGGAATAAGTCCTGCCAGAATAGCTCCAAATGTGGAAAAAATAGTTCGTACACTTGAAAACTCGCTCCTTGTCTTATAATCAGAAACCATGTCTGGTAATAGTCCGTTATATGGAACCATCACTATCGTAAATCCAGTAGAAAAAAGCATATACATAAGTACATAATAAATGTATTGGAAGGTTAAATTGTCATGCAAAAATACTGTCCACATAAGCAGAAAAGTAAAGGCTGAAATCACGCTTCCAACTAGGATGTAAAATCTTTTTGCTCCAAAACGTGACTTGGTTCTGTCTACAATATTTCCCATAATAGGATCAGTTACCGCATCCCACACTCTTCCAATAAATGGAATTGTTCCTGCAAGTGCAGTTGGCATTCCTAAAGCCTTGGTCAAAAAAACTGTAAAAAATGTACTAATTATTACAAAGGCACCACCGCCATATATATCTGCAAAACCGTAGGCGCATTTTGCAACTAAACTGTTCTTATACTTATTGTCCATATTTATCCTCTGATAGCCTTAAGCAGCATATCTTTTCTTTCACTTTTTTTTGAAAACACTTCCACCAACACATCATTTGAATTCATTTCTGAGTTTATCTATATGAATACTGGAATAAAACATTAAAATAATAGTCGGCTATTCTTTATCTATAGCCGACTATAAATTAATCACCGATTTTTTTTACTATCAGGTCATAGGTACCATCTTCGTTGTTGATAAGCTTTAATATTTGATGACCCTCATCTTTTATACTACGCGGAACATTTTGAACTGGTTCTCCATCATTCATATGTACCTTCAGTATCTGGCCATCATCGAGTTCTTCCAGTGCCACCTTAGCTTTAACAAAAGTTACAGGACACACTACTGTTGTAATATCAACAACATCATCAATATTAAATTCAATATCAGACATATTATGCTCCTTTTCTCTTAATCAGATGACAGCATTTTCCTTGTTTATGCATTATAAGCATCAAGTATAGTCTTATTAAATCCAGCTTCTCCAACTCTTTCGAGGGTAAACTTAAATCGTTCACTTGGATTAGCATTATCATTGAACCACTGAATTGCTGCATCACATACTTTAATAAGCTTGTCATGATTATCAATAAATGGAATAACAGGCTCTCCTTTATTGATTCGGTTTCCAAAAAGGCCTCCAAAGCTAACTATATAACCTTGTGTTGTATCATATGCATCTGTAGGGCATCCAAAAGCACACCTTCCACAGTAATTGCACTTTGAACGATCAATATCTATCTTGCCATTTTCGAGAGTGATTGCTCCAGATCTGCACGCTTTTACACAAACACCGCATTGAATACATTTATCAGCCTGCCATTCTACGTTTACTCCGCCTTTGATTCCTACATCGTTTTCTTCAGCCTTTAAGCAATTATTCTGGCAACCGGTAATACCAAACTTAAATTTATGAGGAAGATCCCTTCCAAAATATCTTTGGTCAAGTTCTGTAGCAAGCGATTCTGTATCTATACATCCATTTGGGCAAACCTCAGCACCCTGGCATGCTGTAATAGTTCTGACTCTTGGACCGCACACACCAGGCTGAACATCACCTTCAGCAAGTGCCAGCTTTACTGCATCGACGTCTTCCAATTTTATAAATGGAATTTCTACACCTTGCCTGGATGTAAAATGTACATAACCATGCCCAAACTTTTCAGCAACCTCTGCGACTTTTGCCAATTGAGTAGCTGTCATCTGTCCTCCAACTACTCTTAATCTTAATGAAAAATTGTTTTTCTGCTTCTGTCGCATAAAACCACCCTTTTTGAGGGTTGCATAATCAGTAGCCATACTTTAAATCTCCTTAATCAGTTATTTCTAGTTCCTCTTTAGTTGATTCGCCATTTTCAACATGAAAGGAATTTAATACAGGGTTATCATTATCCATAAGAGATAGTATTAAGTAGCTTGCCTTGCTGTCATATGCAAGCCTTTTATCTTCTTCAGATGGACGTGATGGTGATTCAGGGTGGGAATGCCAGTTGCCAAGGGGCACATACCCTTTAGAGCGCATATCCTTAACTGCCTGAAGTTGTTCTTTAGGATCAAGAGAAAAATGTTCATTAGAATGATCAATATTTGTAAGAAGATAAACCTCCTCTATTATTCGATCTCCATTTTCATCATCCCGTCCAGCAATTAATCCGCAGGCTTCATTAGGAAGCTCCTTGCGCGCATGCGCTGTTATTTTTTCTAAATCAACTTTTTTTAGCTTTACTCCCATTTCTTTCCCTTCTGCTTTAACATAAGCGGAACGCACTTTATCAGGCGTGTATTTTTTCTCCAGGATGCCACTCACATGTCGGCTGCTCATAATCAATAAGTTCCGTTATGCTAGGAGTGTCAGAACATACTCCACATCCTTTGCCTTTAGCAGGAAGCTTGATTTTATGAAATTCCATTGTTAATGCATCATATGTCAACAAGTAGCCTACCAATAGTTCACCTACTCCGGTAAGATACTTTACTGCCTCCATTGCCTGCAATGAGCCAATTACTCCTCCCATTGCACCAACTACACCAGCCTGCTTACAGGTTGGCACCGCATCCTTTGGTGGTGGATTTTTAAATACACATCTATAGCATGGTCCTTCACCTGGAACAACCGTCATAAGCTGACCCTTAAACCTGATTATTCCTGCATGTGAAAAAGGCTTTTTAGCCATTACGCAGGCATCATTGATTAAAAATTTTGCAGGAAAATTATCTGTTCCATCTATAATGAAATCATAATCTTTAATCAAATCCATAATGTTTTCACTTGTTACAAATTGATGATATGTATTTACTTTTACATCTGGATTAATTGCATTTATGGTTTCTTTTGCTGATTCAACTTTTAATTTTCCAATGTCGTTAGTGCTGTGAATTATCTGCCTCTGCAGATTGGATAAATCAACTACATCTGCATCAACAATACCTATTGTTCCAACACCTGCAGCTGCAAGATACATAGCGGCAGGTGCTCCCAAGCCACCTGCGCCGATTATTAAAACTTTACCGTTTAAAAGTTTTTTCTGTCCTTTAACTCCAATTTCTTTTAATATGATATGTCTGGAGTATCTTTCTAATTGCTCATCAGAAAATGCCACTTTGTATTCCTCCTAAATATTATTTACATCCGCCGCCCATGAAATACAGAAATTCAACTTCGTCTCCATCTTTTAGAACAGATGAATCAAATTCTTCTCTCTGTGCAAACTCTTCGTTAACGGATACGGTTACATATTCTGGCGTTTCTACATTTTCAAGCTCTATCAACTTTGAAATAGTAAGTCCTTCTTCGTATTCCTTTTTTACCCCTGCTACTGTAACTGTCATAATAAATCCTCCTATTCTGTATCAGGCACTTGCTTTTTCTATTGCCTGAGTAAAGTCTTCTATTAAATCTTCGCTATCTTCTATACCAACACTTACTCGTATTGTGTCATCATAAACGCCTGCAGCTGCTGCCTCTTCATCCGTTGATTTAATATACAGTGTAGACTTTGGATGTATCGCCAAAGTTCTAACATCACCAATATTGCTGGCAATAGTTGCAAACTGTAATGCGTTCAATATTTTAAATGCTTTTTCTTTTGATCCAACCCTGAATGTTAAAATTCCACCACCATATCCTTTAAGCTGCGATGTACATAGATCATAATAAGGGTGATCCGCTAAAGACAAATAGCTGACCGTAATACCATCCAGTTTAGCCAACGCAACAGCTAACGCCCTTGCATTTCTATTTATCTGCTCAATTCTAAGTCCAAGAGTTTCAAGTCCAACTATGTTCAGATATGCATTAAAAGGTGCTAGACATGATCCAAAATTTTCCCATAAATCAGTCTTTAATCTGATCAAATATGCGAGATTTCCATATTTTTTAAACTCTTTCAGTGCACTAAATTTTTCAAAATCCCATTTAAATTTTCCGCTATCAAGAATTATTCCACTTATAGAATTTCCACCACCATTTATATATTTTGACGATGAATGTACTACTATGTCTGCCCCGAGTTCTATTGGTCTAATGACATAAGGTGTTACTGTAGTCGCGTCAACTATTAAAGGAATTCCTTTACTATGTGCATAATCTGAAACGGCCTTTATATCAAGAACCTGAAGCGCAGGATTACTAACAACTTCACCAAAAATGACTTTCGTATGTTCATTGAAGTATAAATCCAATTCATGTGAGTTTAATTCCGAAACATAGTTAGTCTTTATGCCCAGCTTTTCAAGATCTTTGAACAAGTCCAAAGTTCCGCCATATAAATTGGATGTAGTAATTATCTCATCTCCACTACTTAATACATTAAGAAGTGATATTGTAACTGCTGCCATACCGGAACTACAGGCTACACCTCCCGCGGCATTTTCAAGCTCGCTAATTCTCTGTTCAAATGCTGTTATAGTAGGGTTTCCTATTCTGGTATAGGCATAACCTGATGCCTTATGCTGAAATACCTTTTCCTGTTCTTCTGCACTTTCATATCCAAAAGCACTAACTTGTGCAATTGGAGGCAGTGTAGAATTATCTGCATATTTTTTTGTACTTTTCCCATGCAATAACTTTGTATTAAATCTCATTTAAAACCTCGGTTATTAAATTATTAAACTACTACAAACGCGCGGTTAACGTCATTTGCAAAATATCATAGCACTATGGTAGGAATTGTAGTTATACATTTTTCATGGTACTACTTATAGCTTTTAGCTATATCAGATTTGTATCAATAATTACTTAGACAAAAATTCAGACTGAACATGCAATATATCGTTAAAGTAATTATTGCCAATCATAAACATCGCCATTGTTGTGAGAACGACAAGTCCTTCTTGGCCAAGTCTGCTCTTTAACCTTTCAAACAAATCTTCCGGAATATGTTTACGATCATTAACGATAGCTCTTGCATATTCAATTACCAGTTTTTCATCATCAGTATAATCAGGGTTTTCTATATCAAAGCCTATGGATTCCATGTACTTTTTATAAAAAGTTGTACAAACAAGGCAATCATTTTCCACAGAAATTGCATATTCAAATAAGTTTGCAGCGCGAGGAGAAATAAACTTCTGAAGTTCCTTACTCATTTCATAGGATTTAGCTTCCAGAGCTTCAAATGCTGCAACATTATGCAAAAGAGTTCTTTTTTCATTTGTTATACTATAACCTTTTTCAAGATGTCTTCTAACCGCTTCCTTAGTTGCTTCAGGTGCTGTTTCAATATCTACAAGATCAATAACTGGCATGTTCTTTCTCCTTATTCCTACCGTGCCGATATGATTAGTAGGATTGTTGATAGAGTCGATTTTATACTGTTTATATTTCCAAGTCAACAGTATGTATTATAAAAATAAGTTATAGCTGGCAATAAAAGCAGAGGTAGTTGTGAACTTTGTTCATTACCGCCTCTGCTCTCTATAAACACATCTGTATTTTAAAGTTAACTGCTATTATATTTAGCTACACTGCTTTCAATACCCCACCAGATATTTCATAAACCCTATCTCCATAACTCAAAGTATCTAATTCATGTGTAACTGCCAAAACAGTGGTTCCTTTATCTGCAATCTGTCGAAACAATTTCATGATGCACTCTGTATTTTCACTATCCAAATCCCCTGTCGGCTCGTCCGCTAAAAGAATTGGTGGATTATTAATTAATGCTCTTGCAATTCCCATTCTTTTCAATTCACCACCTGATAATTTAGACGGATAAGAATCTTTTAATTTATAGATACCTACTTGTTTTAAAAGATTTTCTGCTCTTTCGGTTACATCTCCATCTCTTTGATATAACAAGTATGGGAAGCTAATATTTTCTAATACAGTTAAATTACTTAAGGCCGAATTTCCCTGCATAATATAACCTATATTATTATTTCTAAAAAAAGATGCTTCCTCATCAGATAAATTAGAAATCTTTTTTTCATTCCATATTATTTCCCCTGATGTGGGAGTTAATAAGCCCGCTATTAAATTAAGCAACGTAGTCTTACCACTGCCTGAACGTCCTGTGATATTTATAAATTCACCGCGCTTTGCCTCGAATGTGACATCTTTAAGTGCGAATATTTCTTCATCACGTTGAGTGTATTTCATACTAAGTTCAACTGTCCTGAGCATATTAATCGCCCTCCCTTAATGTCAAATATACATCTGAAGCACTAATTTTGATTGCAGCAAAGCTTGCAGAAATAATTCCAATTAAGATAGTAGCAAAAATAGTTATTAAAAAAAGTATTCCAATTACACCAATATTCGGCATTAAATATGGCATACTCATTTTATCTCCTATATAGTTATGAAATGGAAAAACTATAAGCGAAGAAAAAACAATTCCTGCTATTCCGCCTAAACCTCCTATGATTGCTGCTTCATATAAAATCATCAATGCCAGCCTCTTTCGAGTCGTACCCAATGTTCGAAGAATTGATAATTCTTTTTTTCTTTCGTTTGCAGTCAATGCGTTTATGATACTTATTGTTACTACTGAGGCAAAAATAAAAAGAATTCCAAATATAAGTAAAAACACTGACATTTGCTGCATATTTTTACCAATATTTTTTACCATGCTCTGAGATTCAACTATTTGAACTGCTCCAAGTTCTTTACGCAAGTCTTTCACAACCTGCGACGCATCATAGCCTTCTTTTACACGAATTAGAATACTGGAAACATATTCAGTTGGATCTGCTTCATCCATGAATCGCTGTCCCTTTTCATATGCATCATCATACATAATCAGAATTGTATCAGTAGTTGCAAATACTGCCTGGTCTAACCCAGTTCCTGTAGCTTCAAGTTGAGCAGCTACAGGATATTCTCTACCATATATTTTTATTGTGCTTCCACTTTCTGCATTTATGTCACTCCCGATTATTACCGCCCCATTTTCCAGTTCCCGATCATATACTTTTGCTATCCACGGCTGAACAGAAAAGTCTGTTTCCGGATCAAAACCAATAAGCTGTACCTTTGCATCACAGCATTCTGCATTCAATGAAGTCAAAAAAAACTGTGCACTGCAGAGTTCAACTCCATCAACAGAACTTGCTTTTTCTACCAGCGTTTTCTTAAAATAAAAACAACTAGGTTCACCTTTTAGAAGTATAGCCTCTATATCAGCTGTATTTTCCAATGGAACTATCATTATATCTGCGCCCATTCTATCTTTCATCGTGTTAAGTCCGTTTTGTAAACTTATCATAAGAATTCCGCCACCAAATATGACAAAAGAAAGTACTGCTGTAAAAAACACAAGCCCCACTGTTCTAGTGAGGCTATGTTTTAGGTTCAGGATAGCAATTTTAATCATATACAAATCAAATTGCTTCATTAATCCTTCCTTTCCTTACCAAATATACTATATAAACGATTCCTGCAACTATCGCTACACCACTAATTACATTAATCGCAGGAAGTGTCAAAGATCTGCATACCATATGGCTTTTTCCACATACACCAATTAGGTAATTTGCTATTATCAATCCCTCAACAAAATTGACGATAACTGCCAGTTGCACTCCAATACTTATTTTCTTATCAGTAATAAATAGTAATAGAACTCCTAATATAGCAATTCCAATTCCGATTGCTGATTCTGCCTGTGCAGTCCAATGGCATTTCATATAGCTTCCTTCCATTGCTTCACACACTGAAAAAATGGTGTGTGGCCCTATTCCAACCAGTAATCCTGCTATTAAATCTATTAATCCAATAATAATTCCATTTTTTGATATTTTTTTCATACACTCAATCCTCTTTAATACCATTAATCCGATACTTCTAAAAATTGCTGCGGATCTTTTGGAGCCTCTATTTCTGTAATATCAAGACCATCAGCTATTCCAGGAAGAAAAACATAACTACTCTCTGCCAGAACATCTTTATCTGTGTCCTCTTTTAAAAGTCCCAACTCCTTGGCCTCATCAAAGTTACGATAAATAGCTTCTTTAAGAAGTGTGAGAGAAGTAGGGTAACTATAAGTTTTTAATAATTCTGTATTAACTGTAACATCACCAACTGTGTACCCTTGCGCCACTTGAATCTGAGCAGCCAATTCCTGATTATTTGAAATCCAAACAGAGGCCTTCTGTATAGCAGTAGCAATTTTAGCAAGAGTTGCTGGCTTACGACTTATAGATGCGTCGCTGGCAAATAATACGCAGCAGTTTTCATCTTTTAATCTTTCATCTGTGGATGTATCAAAGATAATTTTTGCCCCCTCATCCCTTACCATGATTGCTGCCTTATAATCACCAAGACCAATTGCATCTACAGCTCCATTTAAAAGGGCTTGTTGGATTGAATCTGAATCATAAACTATAAATTCCACATCGTCTGCACTATATCCTTCATATGCCAAAGCTCGTAGCGCTGCAATATGTTGCGATCCTGATAGCGCTGTTACACCGATTTTCTTTCCTTTAAGATCGGCTGTACTTTCTATGCCACTATCTTCAAGGGTAACAATTGTTATACATCCGGTATGCAAGCCTAAAATAGCCTTAGCTTCAAGTCCATTATCAAGAGGCTGCAACATGCCAGAAATAAGTCCTATCGCAACATCTGCCTTATCTGTAGATAAAAGAACAGCTCCTGTTTCTCCTCCAGATTCAACAAAAGTATAATCCACACCCTCTGTCAGCCCTTCTGCTTCATAGAAACCTAACAGATATGCAATCTGAGTTTGAACCTGGCAAGTTCCTTCAAATGTGGAAACAATACGAATCGGGTCACCAACTCCAGTTTCTTCTGCAAATGCAGCGTCAAGATCATATTCCTCATCAATAACTTTTTCTTCTACCAGCTTATCTATATCGACCAACTCTTCCTGTGAAACAGCTTGATCTGTTTCAGTATTTTCTGATTGACATCCGGTTAATACTGAAAAAATTGTACATATCAACAAAAGTCTAGTAATAATCCCTTTTTTCATAAAGTCCTCCTTAGTTTATTAAATGTTATATTCTATTTCTGCAGCTTTACCCGTATAATCCAATATCCTTAGAATTTTGGATCTAAGTTGAAGAAAATCAGCACTATCTCTTTGCCTTCCATACGTTTCATTTCTACCTATTTCAACATTAACAATGGATTCAATTTTGGCTGGACGCGGTGTCATGACAAATATCCTGTCACTAAGATATACCGCCTCATCAACATCATGGGTTACCATTATCATTGTTGTCCCACGCTCTTTCCAGATTCGAAGAAGTTCATCCTGCATGTTCATCCTCGTGAATGCATCAAGAGCTCCAAATGGTTCATCTAAAAGAAGCACCTTAGGATGATTTACCAATGCCCTGGCAAGCCCTGCTCTTTGAGCCATTCCACCTGAAAGATGATGTGGCAGAGATTTTTCGAAGCCCTCTAATTTAACAAGCTTTATAAACTCGTCAACGTCTGCTCTTTTTTCTTTATATATGTGCCTTGTCTTTAAACCAAATGCCACATTTTCATATATATTTAGCCATGGAAATAATGTTGGATCCTGAAAAACAAGACCTCGTTCATAACTTGGCTTTTTTATTTCTTCCCCATCTAAGTAAAGCTTTCCTTCAGTAGGCTGTATGAGTCCTGCCACCAACCTCAAAAACGTGGATTTGCCACATCCAGAAGGGCCTATCAGACATATAAATTCACCTGGTTTAATATCAACGTCCACTTTTTCCAGAGCAATAACCGGGTCGCCATTTGGATCTACAAATTCCTTTCTTATACTCCTCGCAGTTATTGCACCTATTGCATTCTCAGTTACCATTTCACAACACCCTCCTGCCAGGATAATAATCTATCTCTTACCTTAAACTGTATGGTTACCAAAATATAACAAAAAATAGCTACAACTATGAGCCCTGCATACACGTTAGGATAAGAGAGCATCGTCTTTTGCCAGTTTACATACCACCCAAGTCCCGATTTACATCCAATCATCTCTGCTGCCATAAGAGCTACAAAAGACGAGCATGTGGCATTAAAAAATCCCAGAAAAATCGATGGTGAGGCTGCAGGAATAGCTATTTTAAACAAATTTTGAATATCTGATGCTCCTAATGTTGAGGACACTTCAAAATAAGCTTTTTTAACACTCTGAATTCCTGATGCTGTAAGGATTGTAATCTGAAACCATACACCAAATGCAATGAGGAATATTGCTGCTCCAGATGCAGATGGAAAAATAACCAATGCCAACGGTGTCCATGTAGAAGAAGGAATAGGTCCAAGTATGCGAATTAGAGGATATATCCAATAATTAGCCCTCTTACTCCAACCAACTGCAATTCCGCATGCCATTCCTACAAAAAAACCAATTAAAATGCCTCTGACCAATAATAGAAATGAACTTTGAATACATGTCAGTATTAGCTGACTATCCTCAAAAAAAACACTAAAAATTCTTGCTATACTTGGAAAATATAATTGCGGGAGTAATAACAGTTTAGACGTTACTATATTTAGCAATGCCAAAAAGGCATATACTCCTCCAATAAACGCTCCTCTATACCCTACTTTTTCTCTAATACCTTCATTAAACAAACTTGCAAAAAATAGAACTATAAGAACTAAAAGTGAAATCAACAAAAAGTATTTAAAGTGTGGAAGTTCCGCATATTTAAGGTTTTTATGTGCAGGAATAAAGTATTCAGTTACTAATGCTACTAGTACGCCAATTATCGGCATGACAGTTGTCACCTGAAAAGTTATCTTTGTTTCGGATTGTTCTCTTTCTTTTTGTAATACTTCTACCAGTTCGCTCATAGTAATCTCCTTACCTCCTTCCATTTCGTTCTTATAAAAATAATGATTAAATTCTGTAGTCGTCTTTTAGGTTATCCATAAGACCATACTCTAAAAGAATTTCTTCCAGTCTTTCCTGCGTCATAGGCGTTGGAATCGTAAACATAGTATTTTCTTCTATTGCCTTGGCTAAACCTCTGTAAGCATCAGCCTGACTTGAATCCGGTTTATACTCTATAACAGTTTTTCTATGTATCTCTGCATGCTGAACAATGTTATGTCTTGGTACAAAATATATTAGTTGCGTGTTAAGTTCTTTTGCAAAAGCTCTTAGAAGTTCTTCTTCTCTGTCAACAAGACGGCTATTACATATAATTCCACCCAATCTTACGCCGCCTGTTTTAGCATATTTTTGTATTCCTTTTGAAATATTATTTGCAGCATACAGTGACATCATTTCTCCACTTGCAACAATATAAATCTCTTTTGCCTTGCCTTCTCTGATAGGCATTGCAAATCCGCCACAAACTACATCGCCGAGTACATCATAAAATACATAATCCAAATCCTCTGTAAAGGCTCCAAGCTGTTCCAACAGTCCAACCGCCGTTATAATTCCTCGCCCTGCACATCCAACTCCAGGTTCAGGGCCTCCCGATTCTACACACTTAGTTCCTTTAAATCCAATCTTCATAAGATCTTCTAGTTCTATATCCTCACCTTTTTCACGTAATGTATCCAAGGTCGTTTTTTGGTGTAGACCTCCAAGTAAAAGTCTGGTAGAATCCGCTTTAGGATCGCAACCCACTACAAATACTTTTTTCCCCATTTCTGAAAGACTTGCAGTAAGATTCTGTGTTGTAGTTGACTTACCTATTCCACCCTTTCCATAAATAGCAATTTGTCTTATTTGTTTATCTGCCATTTTCTTTCTCCTCATTTTTTCTTTTACCGAACATTACTAGTAAAGTGATGCCGCTTATAATATTTTTTTATGCGTATCATGGCAGAAGCTATATTACCTTCTGCCACTAGTACTTCTATACCATTTTTAGTAACAATTCTTTCTGCGCCCGGACCAATCTGAGTAACCAAAATAGCCGTTACATCCCAATCTAAAAACGCCTGAATTTTTGCCTCAAGCATTTTTTGATCATGTCCCTGACTGCAGTTTTCAGAATGTAAAACTTCTATATCCGCCAAAGATTTTTCCTCGTCAGTATCCTGATCGACTTGAATTATTCGAAATTTTTTTGAGCGGCCAAAGTGTTCTGTCACATTCTGTCCATCAATTGTTCCTACTGCAATTCGATAGGTCGCCATGTGTGGTCACGCCCTTTCTACGCCTTTTAATCCATACCAGTATTTACTTTTTTCTACTGGAATATCTGTCCAAAGAGCTGTAGACAAATATCTTTCTCCTGTATCTGGAAGTATGGCTACAACAGTTTTCCCTTTATATTCATTTCTTCTGGCAACCTGCGCAGCTGCATAAGCTGCTGCTCCAGAAGAAATTCCTACCAACAATCCTTCTTCTCTGGCAAGAGTTCGCGAAGTATCAAAAGCCTGTTCATCCCTTACCTTGAACACCTCGTCAATTACACTATAATCAAACACCTTAGGAATAAATCCTGCTCCGATTCCTTGAATTTTGTGCGAACCAGGTGCTCCTCCTGATACTACCGGTGAATCGTATGGCTCAACTGCCACTACATGAATATCAGAATTCCTTTCCTTGAGAAATCTTGCCACGCCTGTAATAGTGCCTCCAGTTCCCACTCCTGCTACTACTACATCTACATTTCCATTGGTTGCTTCCCAAATCTCTTCACCTGTTTTTGTCTGATGCGCAGCCGGATTTGCCTGATTATTAAACTGTTGAAGTATTACTCCATTAGGAATTTGTACTTGTAATTCTTCAGCTTTTCTAACAGCACCTTTCATACCTAATGCTCCTGGTGTTAGTACAAGCTCTGCTCCCAACGCTGTAAGAAGAGTTCTGCGCTCATTACTCATAGTCTCAGGCATAGTAATCAGTATTTTATATCCCTTTGCAGCTGCTACAAAAGCGAGACCCACACCTGTATTTCCACTGGTAGGCTCGATAATCACCGAATTTTTATTTAAAATCCCTCTTTTTTCTGCATCTTCTACCATCGCAAGCGCAATACGATCTTTTACACTACTTAATGGGTTAAAATATTCGAGCTTAAGGAACAATTTAGTTTCCTCGTCTAGTCCTGCAAGCGCTTCAATTTTACGAGGTCTCAGGATAGGTGTTTCACCAACCAATTCCGTAAGATTCTCTACTATCTTTAAAGCCATTTCTTCTCCTTTCTCGATGTAACATCAGAATCTAGCTCCAGTTATAATATTGTCTTTTGGATCAAGATTCATCCATTCTTCAGTAAGCGGATGGCTTACGTACTTACCAATATTTTTTGAAAAATTAGTATTTTTTAATGCTCTTGCAGCTCTTCTGGCAAGCTCAAATGCTCCCGAATATCCCATATAATTAATTGGAGCTCCAAAAAGCGGAATATTAGGAACACCTAATTTTGTCACCCATCCATTTGCACCTGCATGACCAATGTAGATATCAGGTTTAAGCCTGCTAAGAGTATTTAACTCTTCTGCAGGCTGCCCTGCAGCAACTTCTACGGTAAGATTAGGATCATCAATATCATTCAGAAGATTTTCAACGAAACGGTCAAGGTTATGAGCCTTAATACCAACCAGTTCCATTCCTATGCTTTTATAAAATTCAGCAGTTGTTAAAATTCTTGTCTCACCGCCTCCTACAAATATCTTCTTTCCCTTTAGTTCTTTAACAAAGGGCTCAATCGCTTCTTTAAGTTCTCTATTTTCCTGCTCAATAAGCCTCTCTGCTTCTTTTTCTAAATGGAAATGGGCTGCAATTTTTCTTACCCATGTATTTGTGCAGTTAATACCAATAGGAAGTACATCAAGAAGATACTCTGTTCCATATCTTTCTTTTAAATGACCAAGCAGATAATCATCATGTGTCGCACAGATGCTTACATTGAGTGCAGCTTCTCCAAGATGATCCAAATCATCAATTGTAGAGTTCAGTGGTACAACTCGCGGAATCAATCCCAATGCACTAACGAGTCGTGATAATTCCACCTCATCACCGTTACTATTAGATCCAACGTTGAAAATATTTACAGTTCTGCTTGTTCTATACTTTTTCTGGAAGTCATATTTTATCTGCGCTTCTTCTGTAAGCTGTGGATACTCTTTTGGCTCTCTGATAAGATATTTTAAAATTCCATGGTTTGCTGCATCATATCCAGAAGAGACAAACCTACTTTTAAACCCTTCACAATGTATAGGTACCAACCTTGCGGATATTTGTCCTTCCATTTCACGTACAACAGCATCAATATCCGCCCCAATGATTCCAGGAACACATCCATTTACTATTGAGATAACATCTGGATGATATTCTTCATCTGCATATCTGATTGCTCTCTTAAGTTTTTCCAATCCTCCGCTTACTACATCAAGTTCATCCATATTTGTATGAATGAAAGTCTGTTCCTCAGCAGGAAGGCCTCTCGAAATTCTGCTAGTGTTTCTCACGCCTGCCGCACCTGCCAAGCCAGAGCAGCATCCAAGTGGAGAATGAATTATCGTTACAGCTCTTGTAAGGGAGTTGATAATTCCCACTGCCAGACCAAGCTGACAACCACCGCTTTGAGAAAATCTTCTATTTTGTGCCTGCGCGCATCCTGATTTAAAATCATCCTGTAAGCATGCACAGGAGCCGCAGTAAGCAGTACATCCACCAACACGCTCATCGCGTACAGGAGGTTCATCTGCTGACAAAAAATTATATTTTAAATTTTCATTCAACTTAACCGCCATGTTTTCCCACCTTTCTACCTTGAAGCAACAAGATTTGTAAGCAAATCTTCTACCAAAGTTAATGCTCCACGGAATCCAGCATAACCTTTATTTAATACCGCTCTGTTACTAACTGGAAATGCTACAGTAAGGAAACCTGCCCCATAATCATTTGCCAAATTTCTCTCAACTACGCTTCCAATAATATACAAAGGTCCAAGGGTATCATAATATTTCTGATTATTGTTATATGGCCAGCTGGCTCTTAACTTCTTTTTAGCCAGTCCAACTTTATCTTCAAATATTACCTGCGGTTTAGTTCTTGATGACAACTCATCAAATTTCTTTAAATACAACTCCTGCTTCTTTTTATCCTGAAGGTCATTTATTGATACAAAATGCGGTATCCAACCAAGTTCCTCAGATACAAAATCGATAAGCGGATATGCATAATAGCTGTCCGTAAAAGCAGCTACATATCTTTGAAAATCAAGATCAGCTGCCACATCAACAATTCTTTCCAAATATGAATAAAAATACTTTGTTTCAGAATTTACAACCTCATCAACGATTTCCTTATCAATGCCAAGTTTCTCGGCAATTAATCTAAGAAATCTTTCAGATGCCTTTGGTCCAATAGGAAGATCTGTGACTACATATGGAATTCCATGTGTTTTTTCAAATTGTTTTGCTGTTATCTGACCAGCAGTTTCAGAAAGCACGACGCTTAAGGACGCGTCTCCATATCCTTTAATTTTTTCAACAGATTCTTCATCTCCAAAAAACGAATTAACCTTTACACCAATTTTGTTAAGAAGGTCTGATATATAACTTATATTTCCTCTGTAAAAAACATCATGACCAGGAACGACGCCCAATAAATTTATAGTTCTTGGATCTTTATTTTCTTTTTTTTCAATAATGCTTTTTGCTAATGCACTTAAAATTGCATCGTATCCTCTAAGCGTATTTCCTAAAAAACCTGGTGTATTTACACCAATGACATTTTTATCCTTATATCTTGATGCAATGGAGACTGCATCATCTCCTATAATCTCTGTCTGACATCCTGTTACAACAATGTATATATCGCCCTTGATATATTTAATTGTTGATTCAATCTGACCTACCAGTTTTTCTTCTCCTCCAAAAACAATATGGCTTTGAGATATATTTGACGTTGGTATCATATTTCCTCCACAATAACCAACACCTCTGTAACCAGCAGATAGATTATAAGTACCGGATAAAGCTGCTGCACAACCGCCAGAAGCATGCACAATAGGAACTGCTTTAGGAATAGCTGCAATGGTTGTTAAAGCACCACCTAAAGCACATGAAAATTTGGAGCGCTCAATAAAATCTCCCATTTTTGTCTTATCCTCCCCTACCTGTCTTTATTAAAATTTCAATATTTGTATCTTGTCCTGAGCAAGCTCTGCAGATGAGTTGTATATCTTTATTTCTACAGGCTCAACAACAAAGATGCTCTTTTCATCAGTAAATTCAAATTTAGGAAGTTTCTCGTGTATTAAGTTTTTAGCCTTTTCAATACCTTTTTCACATGTAAGTTTTTTAGCTTTTCCATATACTGTCGCATTAACATAATTTGGGAACTCCTGCCCTGGCGCCTCGAAATAGATGGCTACATTAGGGTTTTTTTCAATCTGAGCAACTTTTCTGGAATTAGTAGCTGTAGAAAAATAAGTCTTGAATCCATCTGTTGCAATTGCTCCAAGTATACGAATATCTGCTTCATTTTCTTCAGTTACTGTAGAAAGCAAAATTCTTTTTGTGTCCTTTAAGTACTTCTCAATTTCCTGATTTGATAATCCCATGTTCTTTTTCTCCTTCTTTTTTTGATAAATTTTATTCAAATCGTGTTTTTTTATTGTTGTCTATTTGCACGATTTTTCCATTGTGGATAATGATAGTTAATGATCCATATTCTGTTTCATCTACTTTTTCTTTAATCAAATTCCAAATAAGTTCTTCTCTGACTTTATCCTTTCCTTTATGCATACATTATTTCTCCTTACCCATGACTAAATGTTTCAGCTACTTCCTGATCATATAGTTCTGAATGTAAATCTTTGCCGAGTCCTGGTATTCCGCAGCTATCTGCTCTGCAATGTGAGCAGTGCCTGAATATTTCTATGTATCTTCCAGCTTCTTCTCTTACCCTGTCTATCATCTGACAGTCTGGAGCCGGTATGTCACTCATTTGGTTTTGAGGAATAAGGGGAATTATGTTGTGAAGTGATGCTCCAAGTTCAGAAGTTACTTTTGCAACTTCTTTGATGTGTTCATCATTAATTCCAGGAACAAGTACAGAATTTATTTTTACAACTATTCCATATTCTACAGCCTTCTTTATTCCTTCAAGCTGATGTTTTATCAGCAACCTTGCCCCTTCCACACCGTCATGTCTTATCCCTTTTTCATCAATCACAAAATCGTTTATCTGAGCTTCTATTTCAGGATCTACTGCATTTACAGTAACCGTAATTGTCTCAATCCCTATGCTGGCGATTCTGTCTACCTTATCTGGTAGCCTGAAACCATTTGTAGATAAACAACAGATCATGTCAGGGAATTCTCTTTTAACAATTTCAAAGGTATCAAGCGCCTGATTGGTTGCCAGTGTATCTCCTGGTCCCGCAATGCCTACTACTGTTAGTTCCGGACACAAAAGCTTTGCTTTTCTGATTATTGCCGGCGTATCTTCAGGCTTTAGCAGAAGTGAAGAAACCCCTGGTCTTATGACCGTTTTATCAAATCTTCTGGTACAAAACTTACATTGAATATTACAGGTAGGACTAACTGGGAGATGTATTCTACCTACCTTTACATTGGCGTCTCCTCCCATACAAGGATGCCTGTTCTGAAGCTTTTTAAATTGAACAATCGCTGTCCCAGTAGTTGTCTCTTTCTGAGTTTTAAGTTCTCCCACATTATCTACATCAAGTTCCCTATTTTTTTTACAAGATAATTCGAATAAGATTTGTAATATGCCTGATTCGGTTTCGATGGCTTGTATTCCCTCAGCTTCGAGAGCCTCTCTTGCTCCCGGACCAATCGCTTCCGCGTATACAACATTACAGTCTGATATCAATCCCACAACATTGCTCATTTGCGTATTGTTGTGCTGATGACCTTCACAAGCCTTAGATGTAATTCTTCGATCTATAAGATTTTTAGCACTACGTTTACCATATTCAATTTCGTATATATCAAATCTTTCTGCCGCTCCAAAGTGTCTGTCTATATGCACTCCATCGCTGGTCGCAAACGCTGCCCTAAATTTTGCCATAATACTCACCACCCTATGCTTTTTTGGTATAAAAAAAACCGGAACTATAAGTCATAAAAATATGCTTATAGCTTCCAGTTTTCTGGTCAGCTCCCTTATTTCCTACTGAACTAATATGATTAGTAGGATTTTATTTTAAAAGTATTCTATGTCTTGCATTCTTGTTTGTCAACAGGATATTTACAATTCTTTTATATTTTTTTCTAACTCTTCCAAAGCCTTTGAAACAATACTTCTTGGACAAGCCAGATTTATTCTCCAAAACCCTTCTGCTTCCGGTCCAAAGCTTCTGCCTTCATTAAGCCAGAGCTTTGCTTTGTTCTCAATTAGAACCTTTTGTTCCTGGTTGGAAATGCCTAGTCCGTTGAAATCAACCCATAGCAGGTATGTAGCATCCTGACGCATGACGCGTAGCCTTGGAATATTCCTTTCAATATACTCAGTTGCAAAATCAATATTGCCTTTAATATATTCAAGATTTGCCTGATGCCATTCATCACCATATCTGTAGGCTGCTTCAGAAGCAACTATTCCAATAGTGTTTAGCTGGCTGTACCCTGTCTTTTCAAATTCTCTTCTAAATCGAACCCTATTTTTTGTATTATCTATAATTGCATTTGATATCTGAAAACCTGGCATATTAAAGACTTTAGTTGGCGCTGTGCACAAAATAGCGTTCTGTCTGTATTCATCTCCAAGTGACAGATACGATGTGTGCCTGCCATTAAAATAAATGTCTGCATGAATTTCATCACTAAGCACAAGTACCCCATGCTTATTACAGATGTCTCCCAGCTTCTTAAGCTCCTCCTTTGTCCAGGATCTTCCTCCCGGATTATGCGGATTGCATAAAAGATAGAGTTTTACATTGTTTTCAACAATCTTTTTTTCAAAATCATCAAAGTCAATCTGGTACCTAAAATTGTCATCTATAATCAGTGAGTTGACTACCAGTTTTCTGTTATTGTCTTCAACTACACTTCGAAATTCAGGATACACAGGGCTTTGAATAATTACTCCCTCTCCTTCTTTTGCAAATGCCTTTACTGCAACTGCCATGGAGAACACAACCCCAGGGGATAGCACGACGGATTTGTCATCAATTTCCAAATCATGCTTTTTATAAAACCAGTACTTCAAGGATTCGAAATATCCCTCCAGTGGTTCGCTATAGCCATAAATGCCCTGTTCTACGCGTTCTTTTACTGCATCTTCGATATAAGAAGAGGTCTTGAAATCCATATCTGCAACCCAAAGTGGCAATAGATCTTCTGCCTTTCCACGTTGCCTGGCATAATCGTACTTCAGACTTCCTGTATTTTTTCTATCTATTATTTTGTCAAAATCAAGATTTCTCTCTGACATTAGTTATCTCCGTTAAAAGCTTGCTCTAAATCTGATATCAGGTCTCTCACCGATTCAATACCTACAGACAGTCTAAGAACTCTATCCGTAATTCCATTATTATCCAATATTTCTTTTGGCATCTCTTTGTGAGTCTGCGTAATTGGATAGGTAATAAGACTTTCTGTTCCCCCAAGACTCTCAGCAAAGTGTACAACTTTAACATTTTCCAATATCCTGTATGCCAGTTCTTTGGTTTCTACTTCAAAGGTGATCATACTTCCATAGCCTTTAGTTTGCTTTTCAATTATTACTTTGTCGTCTCCACTAGCAAATTTTGGATAAAGTACTTTTGTAACATCGCTTCTTTTGCTTAACCAATTTGCTATTTCAATAGCATTTTCCTGTGCTTTTTCCATTCTTAGTGGAAGCGTTTGTATTCCCCTTGCGATTAGCCAGCTATCAAAAGGTGCTATGCCATTTCCTTTTGTATTTTGCAAAATTCTTATCTTAGAAAGCAAGTCTTCGTCCTTTGTTATGGCAACTCCGCATAAAGTATCGTTATGCCCTCCAAGGAATTTTGTTCCACTGTGTAAAACCACATCTGCTCCCAACTCCAGCGGATTTTGAAAATATGGAGTAAGAAATGTATTATCTACAAAAAGATAAGCCCCGGCTTCATGAGCAATATCCGCCAGCTTTTTGATATCAAGTACATGCATCATAGGATTTGTTGGAGTTTCTATATATATGGCTTTGGTATTTGGCGTAAATAGCTGCTTAATATCAGCTTTTGACAGATCAGTTATTGTAACTGCAATCCCGTTTTTTCTGCATACTGTATCAATTATCCTGTAGCTACCACCGTAGAGATCTATATCTGCTATAATGTGGTCTCCATTTTTAAAGATTTCCAACGCTGTATCTATGGCTGCCATGCCGCTGGCAAAAGCAACGGCTCCTATTCCTTTTTCCAATGAAGCAACAATTTTTTCAAGATGCTCTTTTGTAGGATTCTGAGTTCTGGTGTAGTCGTATCCTGAACTTTTCCCTACTCCGAAATGAGCAAAGGTCGCCGTTTGAAATATCGGATAGCTCATGCTTCCATATAGATTGTCTCTGTTTTCATCATCTAAGTGTAAACATCGGGTTGGAAAATCTTTCTCCATATTTTTTATACCGCCTTCGTAAGAGTTTTGTTATGTTTGGAAGTATAATTATTTTTTTCGCTTTTGAAAAATATCAAAATTCTATAATTCGATATAGGTTAATCCTATAGCGCTTACACAAGAATTGCTTCGATAATTCTTTGTTTATTTTCACTGTCTTTTTTCACAAACACAGGAATTTTCCCTAATTCACAGCTTATTAAGTATTCACCGCCCTGATATTCCTTACCGGTTTCAACCTCTATCCACTCATCCTGCGGCAGATATACAGTCCTTTCTTTGCTATGCGCTTCCAATACAGGGGCTATTAACAAATCTTCTCCTAAAAGATACTCGCTTTTTTCAATATAAGCCTTATCCTCATCATAATGATAAAAAAGCGGTCTTATAACTGGAGTTCCTTCCTTTGCATTTTTTTCTACCAGGGGCTTGATATAAAATTTAAGATTATGATGTATTTTTGTATATTTAGCAATATGCCTAAGCGTATCTTCATCATAATCAAATTGTATATTTCTACTTGGCTGATTTCCTTCGTGCCCTCTAAATAAGGGAGAGAACGCATTCATTTCAATCCATCTTAAAAGCAGTTCCTTGGAACGCGTCATATGCATAATAGTTGTATAGCCGCCAACATCTGAATGGCTGATTCCAAAGCCACTCATTGCCAGGGATAATTGTGCAGTAATAACTGAACCAAGACCATCATCCATAGAGAAATCTACGTGTTGATCGCCAGTCCACATCATTGATGAATAGGCAATCGTCCCGGTATGCCCGGCTCTTGTAAAGAAAAAGACTTCATCTTCCACGCCTTCTTCTTTAATTGCTTCATAATTAAGCTTTGCCCAAATTGCAGGCCACCTGTTATGAAGGTTGGCAGCTTCTCCTGCATATAGGACAGCATCCAAAGGGAGATATTCTCCAAAGTCAGCCATCCATCCCTTCATTCCTATGCCAATCATGTTCTCTTTTATAATTTTCTTATACCATTCATAAGCATCCGGATTAGTTAAATCAATCATTGCCGCAGGGAAGGTGGTTATTGTCACAAGATAATCTTCACCTTTTTTATTTTTAACAAGATATCCCTTTTCATGAGCTTCTTTATATAAATCTTTTTCTATAGCTAAAAATGGATTTATATAACCTAAAAATCTCACGCCTTTTTCTTCCCATTTTCTGATTTCCTCAGGAAGATTAGGATATTTCTCTTTGTCGTAACTAAAATTCCACATTACCTGATAGCCAAAAGCAGTGCATCTGCATCCGCACCAATCCTGGCACCACACACCTACTATGTCAGCGCCTGCATCCTGCGCGCGTTTGATTTTATCAGTTACATTTTCACAGCCATTTAAGGCAGAGATTGTACTGTTATTTTCAACTTTCCAATCCTGAACTGGTATAATTCCACCATCATAGACCCATTCCGGAAGCCTCCGCTGCCTTCCCAATTTTTGAGATAGCTTATTGGAAAGTTCTTCAAAGGTATTGGCATTTTCTACGTATATGTGAGGTCTTTCCTGCAGGTAAAAAGTTGTCTGATCTGGTCTGGAAAAATCGAATATAGCATACTCATTTGTATCAATATGCATATAATACTTATCACTGGACGTGAAGGTAGGCTGAGCATAATATGATTCGTATCTGTCAAAAGGAAGACTGGTTCTGACATTTTTGCCAAGAAACTTTTGTTTGATTATTTTTCTTCCTATTCTTTTCGCGTTCTGATGCTCAGCAACCCATATTCTTACTTTTTGACCTTTTAAATCAAATTCAGAATAGGTTTCTCCACATCCATATATATGCTCATTTGGATTTGAATTTAAAGTAATCCAAAATCTATTAATATCTTCCGGTATAGTTCCTATTAGCTCTAATTCTTCTTTGTCCTCGTTTCTAACTATCTGTAGCACATATTGATAACCTTTTTTATCTTCGAAAAAAAGCCTTGTCTCATCACCAATCTCAGTCTTTTTTGTAAGCCTGCATATAGATTTATATTCAAGCTTTTCTTTGTATTTAAAGCTGCCCTTTTCCATTGTAAAAAGATTTTTTCCATAACCTACTACAAGTGTCAAACCTTCTGTTTTAATAGTCATTGTCTTACCCCTTTACTGCTCCCGATGTAAGTCCGGATACAATTCTCCTCTGACACAAAAGCACTAGTATAATAATTGGCGCTGTAGCAACAATTGATGCTGCAGACATATCTCCCCAGGGAACAGAGTATTCACCCGGAAACATTGATATTGCAATTGGAACGGTTCTCATTTCATCCTTGGTAACCAGTACAAGGGCAAACATGAACTCATTCCATGCTGAAATAAAAGCTATAATTCCCGTTGTGATTATTCCTGGTACAGCTAAAGGAAATACTACTTTTACCATTATGTCTCTTAACCTTGCTCCATCAATTCTTGCAGCTTCCTCTAGTTCATATGGAATAGTTTTTATGAAAGCTATTAACGTCCATATAGCCATTGGCAGAGTCAGTATTACGCTTGGCAAAATCAGTCCCATATATGTATTCAGCAGATGCAATTGCCTAAATATAATAAACATAGGTGTAACAATTGCTATCAGTGGAAACATATTGGCAAGCAATATTATGTTTTGCCAAAACTTTTTAAATTTAAAGTTTATTCTTGCAAATGCATAAGCAGCAGGAAAAGCTATTATTACAGTTAGTATCATGGCTCCAATTGCGACAATTACGCTATTCAATAAATAAACCTGAAGATGATGGTTTACAAAAACACTTTTATAAAATTCAAGTGAGAATCTTGAAGGTATAAGTTCTGTAGGCATCTTAGTAATATCTGCAGGATTCTTTACAGATGTTATAATCTGCCAGTAAAAAGGAAATATGATCACAATAAGGAACAACACCAACCCTATATTGTATAAAACTTTTCTTTTTGTATCTTTTTTTGATTTTGGTTTTTTCATTCAATCCTCCGTGTTAAGGGTTCTTACGTAAATGAAACTAAGAATCATAATAATTAAAGTAATTATTGTTGATAATGCTGACCCCAACCCAAAATTCATATCTCCAAAAATATACTTGTAAGCTTTATACAAAAGCGTAGCAGTAGAATTTGCAGGTCCACCACCTGTTATACCGTAGATTATGTCAAAAATCCTTACAGCTCCCATTGTCCTAAATAACAGAACTATAAGAATTATCCCTTTTAAATTAGGTAGCGTGATTCTAAAAAATTTATCTATACTTCCAGCTCCATCAACGGAAGCTGATTCATAAAGTTCAGCAGGAATTGTCTGCATACCTGACAAAAGCATAAGTGCAACATATGGGAATTGTTTCCATGCATCAGCACAAACTACCACAAACATAGCCCAGTATTTATTGGCAAGGAAAGTTATGGGACTATCTATTATCCCAACTCCTTCAAGAATTACATTTATGACACTTAGCTGATCGTTAAATAAAAACGAGAACATATATGCTATGATTATCCCTGGGATAGCCCATGGAATAAGGATTATAGTTCTTATGATACCAACATGTTTTTTGGCGCTATTCATATAGAGAGCTGCAATCATACCAACAAGCAGCTCAACTCCCATTGACAGCACTGCAAACACAGCTGTATTTTTAAGTACTTCCCAAAAGGAGGAATCCGTTAAAAGCTTAATGTAATTATTTAGTCCAACAAAATGGTTATTTAACGGATCCGTCAAAACTTTATACTGAAAACTATATGAAAACGTAATTAATATTGGGATTATGCCTACTCCTCCAATTAGAATAATTGCTGGAGCAATGCTCAAGTATCCAACAAGGTTTTCTTTCGTTTTTTTATTCATAAAAACTATATTCCTTTATTACAAGATCTTTATTTCATTTCTGCTAATGCTTCATTTAGCTTCTCATCCAAAGTTTCAAGTGCTTCCTCATTTGAAAGCTCACCTAAAAGGGCTTTATGGATATATTCAGCAAACAGTGTTGAAACTGTAGAATAATCTCTCACCTGTGGTCTTGGTTCTGCTTTATCAGCAGCTTCTCTAACTGCAGAGATGTACGGCTGCCCACTAACTACATCCTCATCATCATAAACAGCAGACACTACAGGAAACGTTCCCCTCTCAAGTGCTGAAATCTTCTGGGCATCATAGCTTGACATAAACTCAGCAAAGGCTTTTGCTGCCTCTTTTTCCTCTGAATATGCGTTTATTGCAAATGACCATCCACCAAGAGTTCCTGATGATGATGTACCATTTGGTCCTACAGGAAGTGCTGCAACACCTACTTTTCCAACTACCTGGCTTCCCTCTTCTGTCTGTGTTAATTCATAAGCACTTGTCCAGTTTCTCATAAACAGGGCATTACCTTCTTCAAATATTGCCCTAGAATCTGCAGGTTTATGAGTTAGAACACCTTCTGGAGAGATTCCTGATGAAATAAGCTCTTCTACAAAATTCAAGGCCTCAACAGAATTCTCACTATTTAGCTTAAATTCACCATCTACCAGGTCCACTCCACCATTTTGCTTTATAAACTCAAGCATATTGCAGCTTGTTGGCTCTCCCTGAAACATCTGGAATAAATATCCATATTCAATTCCATTTGTTCCAACATATTCATTTGCAAGCTCTACAAGCTCATCCCAGGTTGTTGGTGGTGTATCAATAATATCTGAGCGATAGTATAATAAGCCAACATCCGTATAATCAGGATAGGCATATGCTCTGTCATTGTAATATACTGTAGAAAGTGGTCCAGCCAGGTACTGATCAGATATTTCTTCAATATCATCTGTCACATCCTCCAGCCACCCTGCTGCCGCAAACTGCGAAACCCAAATAATGTCACATTCAAAGACATCTGGACTTGAATCTCCTGCAGCAAGAGAAGTCATGAGACTTTCTTTAATATCGTCACTAGCTCCAGGAAGACTTTCATGATTAACAACCACATTAGGGTATACCTCGTTAAAAGCAGCAATCATGTCATCAAGTGCACCTGTCTGATCATTGGCACTTACGAATGTAATTTCACCCTCTATATCTGTATTTTGATTTGATTCTTCGCCTATTTCAGCCTCTAACGTGCTTTCTGTCTCTGAAACATCTGTACTTGTATCTGTAACACCTGTACTTGTATTTGATTCACTTTCAGAATTTCCACAACCTGCCAGGCTAGCAATCACCAAACTAGTAGCAACAAATAAAGCCATTACTTTTTTCTTTTTCATTTTCATTTCTCTCCTCATTTTTAATTAACTAATTCATTTACTAAATTCGTATCCTATATTTTCATACTTATCCTATAGTCTAGGTAGGATTTGCGCGCAATAATTATTATATTTATGTCAAAAGGATATATCAAGGAATTTGGTTATAGAATATTCTTATCTCTAGTTACAACCCAATATTAATACACTGAAAAAAGCTGTGTCCTATCTTGCTGAAATAAAGTATAATGTTGGTATGTTTTAAATGCATATTCATGGTGATTTTTACCATCTATATCTAATACGAAATCTACTCGGAGGGTATTCACATGGAAAATAAAAAAGCAGTTGTGTCTCTTGGACATGAGGCACTTGGTGTTACCACAGGCGCTCAGAAGGAAGCTGTTAAAAAGACAGCTGAGGCTCTTGCAGACCTTGTACAGGCTGGCTATCAGCTGACAATCACTCATAGTAACGGACCACAGGTTAGTATGATTCACAAAGCTATGACTGAGCTCCACCGTATTTATATTGACTATACTCCTGCTCCTATGAGCGTATGTAACGCTATGAGCCAGGGCTATGTAGGATATGATATTCAGAACGCTCTTAAGAGTGAACTTACAAGCCGCGGAATTTCCAAGCCAGTCAGCACTATTCTGACTCAGGTGACTGTTGATCCTTATGATGAAGCCTTCTATTCACCTACTAAAAAAATTGGAAGATTCATGTCCAAGGAAGATGCTGATAATGAAATTAAAAAAGGAAATTTTGTAAAAGAGATTCCTGGCCAGGGTTACCTTAGAATAATAGCTGCTCCTAAGCCAATAGACATAGTTGAGATCGATGCTATCAGGGCCCTTGCAGATGCAGGTCAGGAGGTTATCGCCTGCGGCGGCGGCGGTATTCCAGTTATTGAGCAGAACCATAACTTAAAGGGTGCATCTGCTGTCATCGAAAAAGATGCCATTGCAGGCAAACTTGCTGCAGACCTTAAGGCTGACAGACTCGTGATATTTACTTCTGTTCCATATGTCTACACAAACTACGGTAAAGAAAACCAGGCTCCTATTGAAAAAATGACTATAGCAGAAGCTAAGAAGTATATAGAAAATAGTGAGTTCGGCGAAACAGACATGCTTCCTAAGATTGAAGCTGCCATTGAATTTCTTGAAGCCAACCCTGACGGAAGCGTACTCATCACTTCCCTCGATAGCATAAGTGATGCTCTAAAGGGCAAGGCCGGAACTTTTATTACTGCATAAACCAATCAGAGTCAGAGGGGACGTATCAAGTGATACGTCCCCTCTGACTCTGTTCAATTACAACCAATAACTACGAGCAACGCACCTATCATAATTGCAAAATCTCCCAGGTTATAGACAACATTTTTCATAAAGTTGTTTCCCTTATTGATGCTAATGTAATCCACAACATATCCTCTCTTGATTCGGTCATAAGTATTACTGTAGGCTCCACCAAGAAGTGCTACAAGTCCAGCCTTTAAGAGATACTTACCTTTCGTTCCAAGAGTCAGTAAGAATATGGCTGTGACTGCTATAGCGAAAATGATAGATATAGCCTTGGTCAGTGTAGGAGTTTTACTTCCCACACTGAGCATGGCACCTTCGTTATGTGAATTTTTAAAAGTAATTAATTGAGCGGAGCTGTCTTCCTGATGATCCATACCAGATAACATTCTGCTCTCTGATAACTCTTTTAAATGCTCATCCGCTAGGAATATTGAGCCTATAACCGCAAGCGAAATATTCGCACGCCTTAATACCTTAGACAGTTTCTGCATTATCAGTGTTTATCTCTTTCTTTTCCTCAATGGCTGCAACAGGCATCTCGCTTCTGATCTCAATCTTAGGTCCGCCGTTGCCTTCGATATATTCACGCGTTATTGTTACCTTGCCAATATTATCATCCTTTGGAATCTCATACATGATATCCAGCATGAATTCCTCAATGATTGCCCTAAGGGCTCTGGCACCTGTATCCTTTTCAAGAGCCTTTTCTGCAATAGCTTCTAAAGCTCCCTGATCAAACTGAAGATCTACTTCATCCAGAGCAAGGAGTTTCTGATACTGCTTAAGGATAGCATTCTTAGGCTCCTTTAATATCTTTATAAGCATATCTTTAGTAAGTGCCTGAAGTGAGCATATGATTGGCAGTCTTCCTAGAAATTCAGGGATCATACCGAACTTTTTAAGGTCCTCTGTTGTTACTTTCTGAAGGAGATTTTCGTCTTTATCATATTTATCCTTAAGATCTGCGTTATATCCTATGGAGCTGGATTTATTAAGTCTCTGCTTGATGATCTCTTCAAGGTCAGGAAATGCTCCACCACAGATAAAGAGAATATTTCTTGTATTTATGGTTGTAAGTGGCACCATTGCATTTTTGCTATTAGCACCAACTGGTACCTCTACATCCGCACCCTCAAGAAGTTTGAGCATACCCTGCTGAACAGACTCTCCGCTGACATCTCTTGAAGTAGTATTCTTTTTCTTGGCTATCTTATCTATTTCATCTATGAAGATGATACCATGTTCAGTCTTTTCGATATCATTTCCGGCTGCAGCAAGAAGCTTGGATACAACGCTTTCAATGTCATCGCCTATGTAACCTGCTTCTGTAAGAGAAGTGGCATCTGTAATTGCAAGAGGCACATCCAGAAGTCTTGCAAGCGTTTTTACAAGATATGTCTTGCCGCTACCTGTAGGTCCAAGCATAAGGATATTGGATTTCTCTATTTCAATCTCATCCATGGTACCTGTGGTAACTCTCTTGTAGTGATTATATACAGCTACAGAGATGATTTTCTTGGCCTGTTCCTGACCAATTACATAATCGTCAAGTTTGGCCTTGATCTTATGTGGTGCTGGAATATTATTGATGTCAAACTCAGGTTTTACGTTTGACTCTTTTTCCTTCTTTTTCTTAATCTTCTGAGAGTTTGGTATTCCGCCAAGATTTCCTCCCAGATTCTTTAAATCATCCATGTTTACAAAGCTAATGTTTGGAAAACCGCTGGTATTCTTGTTTAGCTCATTCATGAGACTTGGATTATTCAAAAGGTTCTGATAATCAAACTGGCTAACCGCGTCCATAGTCTTGTGCATACAGTCGTCACAAACACAGATATTATTTGGCAGATGGAACATTTTACCTGCCTTACTCTCTGGTCTCCTGCATACAAAACAGATATCCTCATACTGATTATCTTCTTTATTCTCAGTACTATCCTTAGAGTTATCTGTTTCCTTTACTTCTGTTTCTGCATTTTCATTTTTATTCTCAGAACTATTATCTGTATCTACTATTTCTCCATCAACAACTTCTCTGAAATCCAAGTCGTTGTCATTATTTTTATTATCACCCATAAATCAATTCCTTTCCTGCAAGTCTTTGTGTGCAGACTATAATCGCAAACAGCAATTTTACTGCTTAACAGCACACAATCTAATTATATGCCACCTATATTTACCACACAAGTAAACAATCTATAAAGAAAAAGCCAGGCGCTTTAAAGTGCCTGACTTTCTATCACTCATATCATAAATAATATATTAAATGTTATCAGCCGCCAAAGCCTGGTGCCTGCTGACCACCTTGACCACCTTCATGCTGCTCTGACTGTCCTTCTTCAGGAACCTCTCCGTCATACTGTTCACCATTGCTTCCAGCTGTGCTGTCTGATGAAGTTGTTGATGAAGATGTAAGAGTTACTTCAAAAGTATATTCATCATAGCTGCCTGAGCTGTTAGCTCTCTCTACTGTAAGAGTTACTGTAGTGCCTGCTGCATAATACTCAAGCTTGGATTTAAGATCTTCCATTGAAGAAATCTCTTCGCCATTAAATGCTGTTATGATATCGCCCTTCTGAATTCCTGCAGCTGCTGCTCCGCCATCCTCTGTAACCTGAGCAACATAAACTCCCTGTGGCATATTATAAACTTCTGATACATCTGAAGTTACGCTAACACCTGAAATACCGATGTAGCCCTGTTCTTCTTCGCTAACCTTGATCTTGGTCTCTTCATTCATCAGTTCGTTGATGATAGGAATAGCTGTTGAAATAGGAATAGCATATCCCATACCTTCGATTGTTGTACCACCGATCTTATTAGAATTGATTCCGATAACCTCTCCGTTCATGTTCAGAAGAGCTCCACCAGAGTTACCTGGGTTAATCGCTGCATCTGTCTGAATGAAAGTACCCGTTGAATCATCATCAAGCTGAATTACTCGGTTAAGAGCTGAGATAACACCGGTTGTAACTGACTGACCATATCCAAGAGCATTACCAATAGCGATTGCCGGCTCACCAACTGTAAGTGAATCTGAATCACCAAGTGTTGCAATGCTGATCATTGATAACTGATCTGAAGTCATATCTTCAAGCTGAACTGCTATTACTGCCAGGTCCATATCTGAATCTGTACCCTTTACTGCAGCTTCAACATATGTATTATTACTTTCATCTGTATCGCCATCGTAGAAGCTTACTTCAAGCTTATCTGCGCCTTCAATAACGTGATAGTTTGTAACAATTAAAAGCTCTGTATCATTCTGTCCAACAATAATACCTGAACCTGATGCGGTCTGTTCTTCTGAATAGCTCTGTCCAAAGTATGTAGCTGTAGATGTATATGTATTGTTAATTGATACGATTGAAGGCATCGCATTCTGTACTACTTCTGTCACATCTGTAACTACTGTTGATGCTGTTCCAGAAGTTGTAGTAGTTGTCTTTACCTGAGAATCTGTTGTTGATTCTGTAGTAGTTGTTGTGCTTGAGCTTTCTGCTATCTGTGAAATCTCAGAAGCTGAATCTGAAGCATTTTTGGTAAGCCCATAATAACCAACTCCAAGACCACCTACAAAAATTGCTGCTACACAGATGCCTGCTACAAGCTTTTTGCCTACGCCACTTTTTTTCTTTTTAGGTGTCTGCACTGTCTGCTGATACTGATAATTACCACTCTGTGATGAATAGTTCGCTCCAGAATAGTTGTAGGAATTATTTGTTCCATTTCCATATCCGGTATTAGTTCCGGAAGTGTTATAGCTTGTTCCGTTTCCATATCCAGATGTTCCATTATAATTTGTATAGGATGGATTGGAGCTTTGTGATGAATAGCTATACTGGCTATTCTGAGTAGAAGTGCTACCATTGTTATATCCTGAATAGTCATATGAGCCGTAGCTATTATTATTGGAAGATGTTCCATAATTGTAGCTACTATATGAGTTACTGCCATAGGATGTATTTTGCTGGCCACTGCCATAGCTGTTTGTGTTAGTTGTGTTTGTACCAGAAGTATAGTTACCAGTACCTGACTGATTTGTCTCCTGGTTCTGATTTACTTCATTGTTATTGTCTTCGTACATTTTTTCGTCCTTTCCAACAACAATTAACCCCTCTGCTGTTGACTAAATTACTTATCCTCTATGGTCTTTAGTATAGGCACAGTCTGTGTCTAAATTGTGTTTATTTTATAATTAAAATATGATATTTTACTTTTATTTTCGTTTTAGGTAAGGCTGCAACATCAGTTTTTATGTAGCTTTCCGATAATGATACTCAATAATCTTCTTCTAAAATCTGTATTTCCATATAGTCAAAGTCTACATTTTCAATAAAACTGTCCTTTGTAAAACGGCACTTAGAATGTAACTGAAAATCCCTGATTGTAGGTTTAAGCCACTGTGGTTTTTCCAGATCAAATTCATAGCAGGCTTTTTCAATTGCATTCATGACCTTATGAGTTCTGGTATCTGCGGTATTATCTTCAACTACCATATCATTTAGTAGTCTGTTTTCCTTAACTAGTCTTATCCATAGTTTAAACATGTCTTTACTCCATAATAAAAGTGTATATGCTATCTGAATAATGGAGAAGTCCCCATACCTTCAAATAATAGCATATACACTTCAGCTTATAAACTATCTTGCAAAGATTACTATATCAGAAATATGATGCATAGCATACATTGTCTGCATAATTCCACAATATATTAATAGTTTCAGTCATCTGTAATACATCATTTATGTCATCTTTATCCTTCATATCCGTTAGGATTGTTTTTCTGCCAGTTCCAGGAATCAGCACACATTTCTTTAATTCCATTCTGTGCCTTCCAGCCAAGCTCTCTCTCTGCTTTGTCAGCATTTGAGTAGCAAGTGTCGATATCGCCGGCACGTCTTGGCTTTATTACATATGGAATCTTTACTCCGTTAGCTTCTTCGAAGTTCTTAACAATGTCCAGTACACTGTAGCCTACTCCTGTTCCAAGATTGTACAGGCTAAGACCTGAGCCTGGAGCAAGTTTCTTAAGGGCTTTAACATGTCCAACTGCAAGGTCTACTACGTGGATATAATCTCTTACACCTGTTCCATCAGGTGTATCATAATCATTTCCAAATACGTTCAGTTCAGGAAGCTTACCTACTGCAACCTGAGTGATGTATGGCATAAGGTTATTAGGTATTCCGTTTGGATTTTCTCCAATTGTACCGCTCTTGTGAGCTCCGATAGGATTGAAATAACGAAGAAGTACTACATTCCATTCATTATCAGCCTTCTGAATATCAGTGAGAATCTGCTCAAGCATTGACTTTGTCCAGCCATAAGGATTTGTACACTGTCCCTTTGGGCACTCCTCTGTAATAGGTACAAATGCTGGATTGCCATATACTGTTGCAGAAGATGAAAAGATGATGTTCTTAACTCCATGCTGTCTCATAACATCTACAAGTGTAAGTGTTCCTGTAATATTGTTGTCATAGTACTCCCAAGGCTTCTGTACAGACTCACCAACAGCCTTAAGACCTGCAAAATGTATAACTGAATCAATCTTCTCAGCTTCGAAAATCTTATTTAAAGCTTCTCTGTCTCTGATATCTGCTTTGTAAAAAGTCACCTTCTTGCCTGTAATAGCTTCAACTCTGCCAATAACTTTCTCATTGGCATTAGCAAGATTGTCCATTACTACAACATCATATCCGGCATTCTGCAGTTCAACTACAGTATGACTTCCAATATAACCAGCACCACCAGTAACGAGTATTGCCATATATTCCTTCTTTCTGCGACTATTGCAGTCACTAACAAATCTTTTGTCTTGATACGTTTACTATTCTATAAGTGAATGCCTTTTCTTTCAAGTACTCAATGTTATGCCTACCTGTCAAAATGTTAAACCAGGTTACAGTTATTCTGTTTTTTCTGCCAGATAACCTGTGTCCATGAACTCTACTCCGTATGGTGATGACATTGTATTCATTCTGTTTATAACCTTCTGAGCGGCAGCTCCATCAAGAATTGTAGGGCAATAATCATTGACGCTGGTCGTGGAGGATATTCGGCATGGATATATTCTGGCGGAAGTAGAAGTTATTTTTCCACCAGAGAGCTTAAAGGACTGCTGCCAGATTATTGTATCCTTGTCTTTAGGATTGGTGTTTCCTCCAAAACAAAAGTTTCCAAGACTGTAGATGATATAAGCACCATTATACAGTTCTACTGGCTGAAGCACATGGGGATGGTGGCCTATAACTAAGGCGCAGCCATTATCTATCGCATGATGTCCAAGCGTTTTTTGCTGGGCAGACACCTTCGCTGTTCCTTCAAAGCCCCAGTGATAGTTCATGATAATCAATTCCGCACCTTTGGACTTAACATCTGCAATGCAGGTATCTGTTAGTCTGAGTAGTTCCTCAGTATCATAATATTCTTTGTCCTTATCTTCATCACTGGATCTATATGCAGCCTGAATAGCGATAAGTCCCACCTTTATATTATTCACTGTCATCACTTTAGTGGACAGCTCAGAGGTATAAGGCATATTGTAAGTATTTAAGGTATTTATTGTATCTGTATAACTTATCTCGCCATAATCCCTACAATGATTATTGGCAAAAGAAACAGCTTCAACCGATGAGCTTGTTAATATCTCCATGTATGCCGGGTCTGACCTAAAGCACCAGTCTTTGTTTTTTTCTCTTTCTCCAAGAGTTGTCAGAACGCATTCCAGATTTACTATAGTCAGGTCATCTGCCTGAAATACTCCTCTTACATTCTGCAAAAAATACTCCGGACCATTGGCATTATAGACGTTATGAAAACAGGTAGAACGGCCTTCCTGTTTTTCATCATTTCCAAGTGTACAGTCGCCTACTGCCGTAATCACAATTTCTCCAGTGCCAGTTGACGCTGCCAGTATATTCATGCCGGAAAATGGCGTCAAAAACAATGCCCCCGCCATGGTAAAGGCTGCTGCCGCCTTAAGCTTATTCCTCGTCAAGAACTGCGGAATTATAGGAAATTGATATAATTGTTTCTCCTTCAAGAATGAATTCCAAATGTGCGCCGTCTTTTGTGTATGTGTAACTGTTTGAATTTTTCTCATAATCAGTTCCATAAGCACTCTCCATATCAGCCTTGCTCTGGCCTATGTACACACCTTCCTGAGTTGTTGTCAGATCATCCAAAAGTATTATTGCTGAGATCTTATCTGTATCTCCATCAGGATAAGTATCTATTTCAAAGTGATCATAAGTATACACCTTATCAAGTCCTTCAAATGCACAACTGGCAGCTTCAAAATACGTAGTTTCTTCACCAAGCGCCTCTAACACAACGCTCATGTCCATATCCGGTGTAACCTCAATGCTTCCGGATGGTCCCTCTGCCAGGTATGCGTATCCTGCAGTAGTACTGCTTTCCTCATTGCTCTCTTTAGTAGCAGTAGTCTCTACGGTGTTTTTATCGGCATTTTCTGTCGTTTCACTTACAGCCTGCTCCTTTTCTATTACCTTTACATCATCGCCACCACAAGCAGTGATGGAAAAAGCTGTAGCCAAGGCAAGGGCTGCTAATCTCAATTTTTTCATATAAAACCTCCACATCAATTATTATCAAGCTCTGCAAGCTGATTTTCTTTTTCCTCATTATAGGCTGCAAGCTTTTCTTCCCAGATTGTTTCAAGCTTTTCTTCGCCGCGTCTGGATCCAATCTGACAGTCGCTTTGCAGGATTTCTCCAAAATATCTTGCCAGCTTTTCTGCACCTGAAAGATTGAGATGAAGTCCACCATCATAAGTATCCTCTGAAAAATCAAGTCCGATTTCTTCAGTGCAGTCCAGGAAATTGTAGTATTTTAAACCTTTTTCTTTTGCATAGTCCTCCATCTGCTGATCCCATTCCTCGTACCAGTATGGGTACAGGCTTGGCGCTTTTACCAGAACAAGCTCTACGCCTTCTTTCTCGCATAATTCCACCATCTTATCCAGATAGTAATATGCGTTTTCTCCAAATTCATAGTTTCCAAGCGGTTTCCCTGTAGGTACGTTTTCAGCAGGCTTTACATCAACTCTCATATAATAGCCGTTGAAGGTAACAAGGTCTTTGTCAAATAAATAGGTTATGTCATCCTGCTCTAGCTGTGTTATTCGAGAATGATATCTTAAGATAGGAAAAACATACTCAATAAATTTTTCTTCGCTGGTCATCGAAGCCTGAATATCGTTAACTTTACTTAATGACCATTTCATTCCATCCAGTGTCATTCTATTGTAGGCTTCGCTTTGAGGCACGTCATATTTCATGGAAAGCGCGTTAAAAACAATTACATCCGGCTTTTCATATTTGAGAGTCTCTTCCATGAGATAATAAGATTGCCATATAAGCTGCTGCGCACTTCCGCGAATATAACTGTTTATTCCATATTCATTCCAGAGTACTGCCGGTGAAATATTCTCATATAGTTCGCAGTCTCCTATAAACACAACATCATGATCCTTTTCTTCATCGTAGTATTCAGAGATCATGGCGCCTTCGATTATTCCATGCATATATTTGGGCATAACCAGTTTTTGCAAAAGCCAAAGGCATGCAATAACAATCAGAATAGTTAATGCATACTTCAAAAACCGCCCCTTACTAAGACTTTTCATACTTTAAATTGCTCCGTTTTAGAATTGGTTGTATATAAACTGGCTCTCGTTATAGCCAATTCCATACGCGCCAAATAGTATTACTATTACAAATAATCCCCACCAGATCAGCATTCTGCTGGCAAATGGAAGCTCAAGTATCTGTTCTCTGACACTTCTTTTTCTCTGGATAAGGCTCACGAAGGTCAGCACAAATACAGAACATATTAAAATGCTGTAATCTGCTACTGTAAGTCCAAGCCCCAGAAAAGTTCCTGCGCTTAGTTCTGATATATGGAATGAACTAAACATGGTTCCGAACATTTTGAAGGTCACCGGAACATTTCTGTAGCAATCAAACATACGAAGGCAGCTCATAATAAGAACTGTTCTGATTACCTGTACAAATTTCCACCATGTCTTGCCTTCCACCTTAAAACGGCCATGAAATCTGTCATACATTGGCTCCAACTCTTCGGATATCATAATTACAACGTAGTTTCCAAGTCCCCAGGCTATAAAGTTCCAACTGGCACCATGCCAGATACCTGTCAAAAGCCATACAACAAAGGATGAAAGGTAAACCGGAAGTCTTTTTCCTACTCTGTCACCAAAGTGTGCTCTGGCAAATTTGTTCAGCTTTCTAAAGGGCTTACTTACTGATACAGGATAGAATATATAATCAGTAAACCAGCTTCCCATACTGATGTGCCAACGTTTCCAGTACTCTTTGATATTTTTGGAAAAAAACGGTCTCTCAAAGTTCTCTGCAACCTTTATTCCAAAAATCTGTGCCACGCCGATGGTTATATCTATGCCGCCGGTGAAGTCAGCATATAATTCAAGGGCATAGAAAAGCATTCCAATCAGCACAAATACGCCGTCATAGGTCTGGGTGTCCCCTATAAGAGCTTTAACTGCAACAAGTATGCGATCAGCTATAACCATCTTTTTAAAATAGCCCCAGAGAATCCTCTCAAGTCCAAAGCAAATATTTTTGGTGTCAAACCTGTGCTCCACAAAAAGGCTTGGAGACAGGTCATTGTATCTGCTGATAGGTCCCTGAACCAGCTGTGGAAAAAATGCTATGAACAAAGCAAATTTCCCTATGTGCCTTTGCGCTTCGTATTTTCCATGATACACATCCAAAAGATATGCAACCGACTGGAAGGTATAAAAGGATATACCCATAGGAAGCACCAGATTAACAAAGCTTAGGGGCTCACCATTTCCAAAAAAGCTTCTGACGCCATTAATATTGGAAATAACAAAGTTGGTATATTTAACTACCGCAAGTATTCCTATATTAAGAACCAGGCAGGCCAGCAAAATATGGAAGAGGCTTTTCTTGTTCTTTTCCTTTAAAGCTTTCTTTTGCTCCTTATCCAGCTCTTTTTTGTGTTCTTCAAAATAAGCATCAAACTTTTGTCTTTTTGATTCAATCTGTTTGGCTGCAAAGTAGGTAGATACCGTTGTCACCAGTATGTATATAAGGAATGTTCTTCCCGCCAAAAAGTAAAATACATAACTGGAAAGAAGTAATATAAGCCATTGCCACTTTGACGGAAACAGATAGTACAGCACAAAAACAACTGCTACAAAAAGCAGAAATGAATATGATGTAAACAGCATCCGTTAGTCCTCGTCAGTTTTACTTGATATAAGTGAAAGCATTGACTCAAGGTCTTTGAAGTTCTCAGGCATCATTTCATCTGCTGTAATTTCTATATCAAATTCATCACATATCTCATTTACAAGAGTTACTACATCAAAGGAATCAAGTATCTTTCTTGCTACCAGGTCCTTTTCTTTTTCAAAATCCACATCTTCATGTAAATCGTTTAATATCTCCAACAATTTTTCTTTCATAGTCCCTCTCTCCTTATGCGTTTATATAAATATTTTTTAATTCCTTACGATCTATTTTGCCATTTGCTGTAAATGGCATATTTTCAAGCCTGCGTATTTTATTTGGAAGCATATACCTGGGCAGCATATTTTTTAATCTTGAAGTAACTTCTGCTGCCTCTATGTCACCCACATAATAAAGAACTATTTTCCCCTTTTGGTCATCATATATGCATCCAGACATTTTTATTTCATCCAGAAGGTTAACATTACTCTCTATCTCGCCAAGCTCTATCCGGTGTCCCATGTGCTTGATCTGATAATCCTTTCTGGTGACAAATATCAGATTTCCGTCTTTATCGTATTTTCCGATATCTCCTGTCTTGTATACTATTTCCGGATATGCTGTATTAAGTGGGTTCTGAACAAAGACTTCTTTGGTCTTGTCAGGATTGTTGTAGTATCCAAGTGTTACACAGGTTCCTCTTAAGGTTATCTCACCCTCTTCGCCCTCTCCTGCCAAGGTGTTGTCACTCTTAAGCAGCATAACTTCTGTGTTTTTAAAAGGCTTTCCGATAGGAATAACCTCAAGATCATCGAATACTTTATCTTTGGAGAGTCTGTAATAGCAGCTCATTCCGGTGCCTTCAGTAGGTCCATAGAGATTGGTAAACTCAGCTTCCGGCAAAGCCTCTCTCCACAATCTGTACTGCTTTATCGGGAATACCTCACTGCCAAAGGCTATGGTGTGAAGATACTGAGGCTTTATACTATCAAAGGTCTTAAATGAAGAGATGATAGTAAGTGCTGATACTACCCAGCAGATAGTATTTATTTTCTTATCGTTAAGGTATTCAACTATCTTTTTTGGAAAAGTAAAGAGTTCATGCGGGATTAAGTATGTAGTTGCTCCAAACCTTATTGTTGGATATATTTCCTTTAGGCAGGCATCAAAGTACAGTGGTGACTGGTTTCCAAAAACAGTGTTTTCATTAAAGCCCAGCACTCCTGATAGCTGCTCAACATAATCCAGCACTGACCTGTGGCAGGCACAGACGCCCTTTGGCACTCCTGTGGAACCAGAAGTAAAAACGATGTAGATAGGGTCTGTATCAATTGATTTATCTCTTATAGCTGATAGTGCCTCCATATCAATCCCGGCACCGCAGATTTTTTCATAATTATAGATTTTTCCGGCAAATTCAAGTCTTGAAGATGCCTCTTTCATGCTCTCATCTATGATCATTGCTCTAGGATTACAGTTAGCTATTATCAGAGATATTCTGGTAAGCGGCATTTCTTCATCTATTGGCACATAATAGCAGCCGGATCTGATTACTCCAAAAAATGCTGCTATTTCCTCAGGACATTTTTTCATAAAAATAAGAATCGGCTCTTTGTAATAGCCTTCTTTATGGAGACAGGTTGCAACCGCTCCACTATAATCATAAACATTTTGAAAAGTATAGCTGGTATTGTCATCTACAAAAGCTTCTTTATCCGGAACCTTTTTGACTATATCATCCAGGTCTTCAAGTACGTTAGTTCTCATATTTTTTCCCACTCTTTTTTCAATTTTCCAAAATCACTGACGCATTTTCTGGCCATTATCTCCATTACATCAAGGCATTCTGATGGAACTTCGTTGTTGCGTTTAATTACTGAAAGCTCAGTGCATCCAAGAAGTACACGGTCTGCTCCTTTTTGCAGAAGGTTATCCACAACCTCGTTAAACATTTCCATGTCTGCAGGCTTTCCCGCTTTTACATCGTCGTATATCAGGTGCATGACATTTTTCTGGTCTTCATCATCCGGATATACACATTCAATGCCGCACTTTGCAAGCTCTTTGTCAAAAAGCCTGCTTTGCCTTGTGCCGTCAGTGGCCATTACCCCCACTGTCCTGATTTTGTTCCTGCATAAATATTCTCCAGTTTCCCTTATTCCATTTATTATTGGAATGTGTACCTGGCTTTCAATTTTTTGATGATAGTAAGAAGCTGTAATGCACGGAATAGCTATTTCACATACTCCGTCGTCGGCAAGCCTTTTACCTATTTTGACAATCTCATCGGAAGGGTCTTCCTGGCTGTTGCCTAAGATGTGCCTTGTTCTGTCAGGAATTGTAGGTATGTTGTAGATAATCATCTTTACATGCTCCTGATCTGTGTCAGCATCTGTCATATTGATGATCATTTCCATGAAATTGGCTGTAGCCATAGGTCCAAGACCGCCAATAATCCCCAAAATCTCCATTTCTCATCCCCCAGCTGTTTATGGTATTTCCGGATATAGCGTACGGTCATAGTTATGCGAAAGATTATTGGCATTGGAATATGCCATAAGCTCTGCATCAGTCATATATATGCAGGTAAAAGGAGTTCTACGTGGTGTTGTGTCAAAATGGTGCCATCCCTCACCTATATCTACAAGGTTCCAGAAGTGCTGCGTTGCCGCCGGTATCTTGTGAATAATCATTGTGGTAATTCCTGCTCTTGAGATCAGCGCATTGGCTGTTGAAGCATATACGAAGCAGTCGCCTTTTTTGTCATGAAGGCCTTCGTAAGCGCCTCTGTTGTAATCAGTCTTATCTGAATGGTTCTCATATCTGATATTGGATTTGATCCACCAGTATATGGCGTTCAATTTGTCATAATCTGACATCCCTGGTGTTATTATCTGAGCAAGTACAGCGTCAGCCAGGGCATTGATTGTGGCTGTATCATAGCTTCTCTCGCTAACTGTAATGCTTGCGCTTTCCTGTACTGAATTGCCTGCTCTGTCTGTGGCTGTATACACAACTGTATAGGTGCCTGCAACTGACAGAGTTACGTTGCTGCTGTCAATTCTCAGAGCAATATCGCTATCACAATTGTCGCTAACTGATACGCCGCTTCTATATGAAATGCTGTCGCCAATAAAGATGCTTCTGTCTCTTACACCTGAGATAACCGGTGACTCTGTATCTTTTTGCAAAGTAAGGGTAACGTCCTTTTGAGTTTTGTTACCACCTCCATCAACTGCTGTTATGGTGAGCTTTTGAGTACCTGTTTTGCTAAAGTCCGGTTCTGTTTCATAAGCAAGGGAAACTTCAGTTACATCCTCAAGGCTTACTACAAAATCTTCAATTGAGTAGTTGCTGGTGGTATAGCCTGTAAGGTTCTGCACTTCAAGCTCTGGCGCAACTGTATCAATTACATGGATTGTACTTGCGTACATTCCGTTGCCCACCCTCAATACAACTACATAATCACCTACGGTGTCTGTTTTGACAGAGCCAAAGCCTGACCACTTCTGAACTGAAGCTCCTGAATCAGTTGTTGGGAGCAGGAAATCCTTTAGTGCCGGGATATCATTTCCTGCTTCAATTGTCAGTTCTTCATAAATTGGCTGAATCGTCAGATATGATGTTACTGAAGTCACATTTTCGCCCATATCGACCACATCGATTACAACCTTCTGCTTGCCATAGTCCGTATAGTCTGGAGCCGTATTGTAGACTATGGTTGTGTCAGTGACATCCGTCACACTTACAATGAAATCTTCAGGATTTGCTGTCTCTCCGGCTTCAAGTACAAGGTTTTGACCTTCTGCCTCAGGGGCTATGGTATCTATTACATCCAGCTTACAGTTATAGGTGAAAATACCTGATTTGATCGTTATATTCTTTGTTCCCACAACAGTTGTATCTATGGCCGAAATAGCTTTATCATCCACCGCTGTTATAGTGGCATCCATATCTGTTTTCTTTTTAAAATCATCCACAGTAACTACTGTTCCTGCTTCTGTTTCTGCACGTTGGTAAATGCGCGAAGAATAGTCGCTGTATATGAAAAAAGCGACGGCGCCAGCGATTACAATTGATGCTATACCGATAATTAAGTCGGATCGTAGCCATGTCGTTCTGTGAGCCAAG
>JAZRKG010000109.1:0-2578 GCA_045646185.1 Butyrivibrio sp. | reverse complement strand
TAGATTACTACACCGAAAGGTGTGTTACTTGTTAAGTTGATTGAACCGCCGTGTACGGAACCGTACGCACGGTGGTGTGAGAGGTCGGGAGATTAAGTAAATCTCCCTCCTACTCGATTGGCTTAAACGCAATTGCGAATATTTTGTGAACTGCAAAAAATATATTGCAAAATTGATAACAGCATAGTAAAATTTCAACTTGTGTGTGACAAAAAGATAACGAACATTTAGCAAAACAGGCGAAAGCCTGCGACGCAAAGCTATAGGGACTTTAAAATGTCAGCCAGTTGCAATTTATGTATTTAATAAATATGTAAGCACGGAGGCGTTTGCCCTTCGTGCTTTTTCTTTTTTACAGGCAACAAGCCAATAAAAGCCTGTATATTTAATTGCTAAAGCGTTATGAGGTTACAAGGGTTTATTGTTGTTTTTTTATTAGGAAAGAGGAATGGGAAAATGAAAAAAAGAATGTCATTCATGGGTAAGTTATGTGCTACAGCATTATTTATTATGGTTTTCATGTCTGTTGTACTTACTTTCATTGGCACAAGAATGGTAAAGAAGGCGTATTATGCTTCTTTTGAAGAAGAGCTTTATGTTGCAGCTGTACAGCTGGACGATCTTATTTCAAATAAGTGGGATGGCGACTGGTCACTTAGTGAAGATGGAGAATTGTTAAAGGGTGAGACAGCTATACATGACAGTTTCCAGGATGAGCTCGATGAGCTTCATGCACGTACAGGTATTTCATATACTGTATTCTATGGTAATGTCAGATATATTACTACTATGACAGATTCAGAAACAGGACTTAGAATGGAAGGCACAAGTGCTTCTGATACTGTAACTGATATTGTTATAAATAATGGCGAGGAATACCTTGCAACTAATTTTGAGATTGGCGGTAATACATGGTATGCATATTACTGCCCACTTACAAATTCTGATGGCACTGTTGTTGGTATGATCTTTGCCGGAAGAGAAACAGATGACGTTGAAGCAAACATCGCACTTTCAGCTAACAAGATGTTTGGCGTAGCTGTTATTATTACTCTTTTAGGATTTGCATTTGGTTTCTATATGTATCTTACATCCAAGAAGATTGTAAAAGATGTTGTAGCTGGTCTTCAGCAGCTTGCAACAGGTGACCTTGCTGTTAGCTTTGATGAGAAGAATGTTAACAGACAGGATGAGTACGGACAGATCGTACGTAGTGCTGATAACTTAAAGAACAAGCTTGTTGACGTTATATCTACTACAATGGAACTCTCTGATGAGGTTAAAAATTCAGGTGAATCACTTTCAACATCAGCAGATACTGCTTCACATGTATCAGATCAGGTTGCTGAGGCTGTTGGTGATATCAGTAAGGGTGCTGTTGCACAGGCTGAAAACGTTGAAGATTCAGTTTCAAATACAAATGAAATGGGTGACAGCATTGATGATATCAATGTAAGCGTTGATGTATTATCAAGTGCTACAGTTGATATGCTTCAGGCTGCTAACAGAACAGTAGAAGCTCTTGATGAGCTTATGGAACAGAATAAGACTGTTATGAGCTCAATGATAGAAATTGATGAGCAGATCAAGGCTACTAATAAGGCTGTTAAGGATATTGCAGAAGCATCTAATTCTATTTCTGAAATTGCAAGCCAGACAAACCTTCTCTCACTTAATGCTTCCATTGAAGCTGCAAGAGCAGGTGATTATGGTAAGGGCTTTGGTGTAGTTGCTGCAGAAATCGGTTCACTTGCAGAGCAGTCCAAGACAGCTGCTGTTACAATCAATGATATTGTTGAAAGCCTTGTTGATGAGTCACAGAAGAGCATGGATATCATTGGAAAGCTTAATGAAGGCTTTACACAGCAGAATAATCAGCTTAACAATACAAAGTCTGATATGGACGGCGTATTAAGCAATGTAAACAATGTAGAGCAAAATACACAGACTATTTCTGAAAAGGTACATATGCTCAAGACAGCAAGAGAAAAGCTTGGAGATCTTATTGCAGAGCTTTCAGCTATTTCACAGCAGAATGCTGCATCCAGTGAAGAGACTAATGCTTCAATGGAAGAGCTTAACGCAACATTCGCACTTATCAGCAATTCTGCGTCAGACCTTAAGGGCCTTGCAGATACTCTTAATGAAAAGGTTAATTTCTTCAAACTGGCTGCAGAAGTATAAATGGAAGAGTAGTTTTTGATAAAAAGTATTTTACTAAAATTATTTTAGCTACAATTGTTTAGGAAAAATTGAATTATAATAGCATTTTGCACAATAAAGAAGCGATAAAATTGTTTAATTTTATCGCTTCTTTTAGATTAATTTGATATATTTTAAATTTTTCTTGATTATTTTACCAAAAACTATATGAAACTAAAATACTCTGTGCTATAATCCTTATAAATGAGTAGTATATAGATGTTCTGGCATAGAATTTAGAAACATCTAAATAAGGAGGACAATATATGAAAAAGAAAATGGTTGCTGCAGTCCTTTCAATGGCTATGGTAATGGGGCTTATGACTGGCTGCTCATCATCAGGTGGTGGTAGCACATCATCAGCTACATCAGTATC
>JAZRKG010000108.1:0-23246 GCA_045646185.1 Butyrivibrio sp. | reverse complement strand
CCATACCATCTGTGAAAAGACCGAAGGTTGTGCAGATAAATACACGCTTTGCGTTTTTGAGCTTAAGCTGCTTGGCTGTATCAATCATACTTGAACCGGATGAAATCATATCATCTATGATAATAGCATCCTTACCGTTCAAATCTGAGCCAAGGAATTCATGGGCAACAATAGGGTTAGTACCATTTACTACGTGAGCATAGTCACGTCTCTTATAGAACATTCCAGTGTCAGCTCCAAGAACACCTGCAAAATAAACAGCTCTGTCCAAAGCACCTTCATCCGGACTTATAACAACAAGGTGGTCTTTATCAGCGATAATGTCATCTACATGTGATAACAATGCCTTCATAAACTGATAGGAAGCAAGGAAGTTATCAAAACCTCCAAGTGGGGCAGCATTTGAAATTCTAGGATCATGAGCATCAAAGGTGATGAAGTTTGTAATACCCATGTCATGAAGTTCTTTAAACATAAGAGCGGCATCGAGAGATTCAAGGCCGTTTCTCTTGTGCTGACGTCCTTCGTATAAGAATGGCATGATAACATTGATTCTTTTTGCTTTACCATTGATAGCTGCAATTATACGTTTTAAATCCTGATAGTGATCGTCAGGAGACATATAATTGGTCTGTCCGTACATTTTGTAGGTAATGGAATGATTACATACATCGGTCAGAATATAGACATCCTTACCTCTTATGGATTCGCCAATTTCACCCTTTGACTCACCTGAACCAAATCTTGGACATCCAGCCTTTATCATATAGCTGTCCTGAACATATTCCTGAAATGCTGGGTCGTTTTTTGGTAATTTGTGGAGATTGTGACGAAATTCAGACAAGTAACGGTCTACATTAGTGCCAAGCTCCTTGGCAGATTCCATTACTATAAGTTTAAGAGGTGCAACTGGTATACTTGCTTCTAATTGTTGAAAATCAGGCATTTTGTTTACATCCTTTATTATATTTTGGAACATTTTTCATAAAAATCAAAAATTCTCCACCTATTGTTTTAACATCCTGATACTGACACGTCAAGAAAATTCATGTATAATAAAGGTCGTGTGATTTAGTTTTAATTATTGAGGTTTTTTATGAATAAAAATAAAGGCCACCTTATTAGTAAGGTAATGCCAGGTAGTATTGCAGATGAAGTAGAGATTGAACCTGGCGATACACTACTAAAGATAAATGGTCAGGACGTAGTCGATATCTTCGATTACCAGTTTATGATTCAGGAAGAAGAGCTGACACTCCTTATCAGAAAACCTGATGGCGAGGAGTGGGAGTACGATATAGAAAAAGATGAAGAGCAGGATTTAGGCATAGAATTTGCCAATGGTCTGATGGATGATTATAGGTCCTGTCATAATAAATGTATTTTCTGTTTTATTGATCAGATGCCAAAGGGCATGCGAGACACTCTGTATTTTAAGGATGATGATTCAAGACTTTCTTTTTTACAGGGAAATTATGTAACACTTACCAATATGAGTGATAGAGACGTGGATCGTATCATTAAATATCATTTATCTCCAATCAATGTCTCTTTCCAGACTACCAATCCAGAGCTTAGAAATAAAATGCTTAATAACAGATTTGCCGGTGAGGCTCTTGAAAAAGTAAAGAGACTCTGCCAGCCTGGAAATGGGATAGAGCTTAATGGTCAGATTGTTTTGTGCAAGGGAGTAAATGATAAAGAAGAGCTTCATCGTTCTTTATCTGATCTGTTTGAACTTAGACCTAATCTTCAAAGTGTATCAATTGTCCCTGTTGGATTATCAAAATACAGGGAAGGGCTTTACCCACTTGAGCCTTTCACAAAAGAAGATGCCAGAGAGGTGATTGAGGAAATCACCTTTTGGCAGCAAAAAGCTTTTGAAGACAGCGGCACTCACTTTGTTTTTGCAAGTGATGAATGGTACTTGCTTGCTGAGCTTCCTATTCCAGAAGCTGATCTGTACGATGGATATGGACAATATGAAAATGGCGTAGGTATGCTAAGGCTTCTTATGGATGAATTTCATGATGGCCTTGATATTATCAAAAGAGACTACATGAACAGGCTGGCTGATTACGAAACTGAGTTATCTATTGCTACTGGAAGACTCGCTTATCCTACAATCAAAGGTCTTGTTGAGGAAGCAGTCCAAATTTGCCCTGGTATAAAAGCTCATGTTTATCCAATAAGAAATGACTTTTTTGGTGAGCGAATCACTGTGTCAGGACTTTTGACAGGAGTTGATATTATTGGTCAGCTTAAGGGGCAAAAACTTGGTTCCAGGCTCTTTTTACCACAAAATGTTCTTAGAGCAGGCGAAAATTATCTGCTTGACGATGTTACAGTCCCTCAAATTGAAGAAGAACTTGGGGTTCAAATTGACATTATCAAACAGTCGGGGTATCATTTGGTGTCTGAGCTTTTTGGAGTTGATATTGTTCCAAAAAGAAAATCAGATGATGATTTTGAGTGATACAGTTTTTAATATAAGAAGTTGAGGTATTTATGAAAAGAAAAAATATTGTTGCAGTAGTAGGGCGTCCAAACGTTGGTAAGTCTTCTCTGTTCAATGCTCTTGCAGGAAAACAGATTTCCATCGTTAAGGACACACCTGGTGTTACAAGGGATAGAATTTATCAGGATGTGGAATGGCTCGATCATTCATTTACACTGGTTGATACAGGCGGTATTGAGCCAGATACCAAGGATGTTATTCTCTCACAGATGAGACAGCAGGCTGAAATAGCTATTGAGACAGCTGATGTTATTCTGTTTATGTGTGATGCCAAAAGTGGTGTTACTGATGCAGATTATGCTGTTGCAGATATACTTCGTAAGTCTGGCAAACCTGTGGTTCTTACAGTAAATAAGGTTGATAGCTTTAAGCGTGACATGATGGATGTTTATGAGTTCTACAACCTTGGAATTGGCGAACCTTTTGCTATTAGTGCTACTAATAAGACTGGTCTTGGAGATCTTCTTGAAGAGGTTGTTTCTCACTTTGAGGTAAGACAGCAGGAAGAGGAAGAGGACGATAGAATCAAGGTTGCCATTATTGGTAAGCCAAATGTAGGTAAGTCATCTATCATCAACCGACTTATTGGCGAGAACAGACTTATTGTTTCTGATATTGCCGGTACAACAAGAGATGCCATTGATACTGATGTTAAATATAATGGCAAGGAATATACATTTATTGATACAGCCGGACTTCGTAGAAAGAACAAGATAAAAGAAGAGCTGGAGCAGTTCATGATTCTCAGAACTGTTAGTGCTGTTGAAAGAGCTGATATTGCTGTTCTTGTAATCAATGCAGAGGAAGGTGTTACAGAACAGGATGCTAAGATTGCAGGTATTGCTCACGATAGAGGTAAGGCAATAATAATTGCTGTAAATAAATGGGACCTTATTGAAAAGGACAACAATTCCGTTAAGGAATTCACCAAAAAGATTCGTTCCACACTGTCATTTATGGCTTATGCAGAGATTATCTTTATTTCTGCTGTAACAGGCCAGAGACTTACTAAGCTTTACGAAATGATTGATATTGTTAATGAAAATCATTCAATGCGTGTAGCAACTGGTGTTCTTAATGAGATCATGATGCAGGCAGTTGTTATGCAGCAGCCACCATCAGATAAAGGTAAGATGCTCAAGCTCTTTTATATTACACAGGTTGCAGTTAAGCCACCTACATTTGTTATATTTGTAAATGACAAAAAGCTTATGCATTTCTCTTACACCAGATATATTGAAAATCAGATTAGAGAGACATTTGGATTCAAAGGAACTCCTCTTAAATTCATAATAAGAGAGAGGAAGGAGAACGGATAAAAGTGGATATTGTGGTCAGATTAGTTTGCTTGGTTATAGGTTATATTTTTGGAACGTTTCAGACAGCTGTTTTATATGGCAAGCTAAAGGGAGTGGACATTAGAAAAATGGGTAGTGGCAATGCCGGTACTACCAATACTCTAAGAGTCCTTGGTACAAAAGCAGGAGCAATCGTACTTTTGGGAGATATGATCAAATGTATAATTGCAGTTGTTCTTGTTACTTTGCTTTTTGGTAAATCTCATAGCGACATGATATATCTTTTAAAGATTTATGCAGCACTTGGATGTGTTCTTGGACACGATTTCCCTGTTATGCTTAAGTTTAAAGGCGGAAAGGGAATCGCCTGCACAGCTGGTTATATGTGCGCTATGCATCCATCTTTTATACCTATGTTTCTGATAGTATTTTTGGTGGTATTTAATATTACACATTATGTATCACTTGGCTCACTTGCTATATATCTTGGATTTTTGATCCAGCTCATTATTGAAGGTCAGATGGGTATGTATGGTATGAGCCAGGCTCATTTGATTGAGATGTATATAATCGCGGTATTTATGACCGGACTTGCATTTTATCAACACAGAACTAATATCGTAAAACTGTTAAATCATAACGAACGTAAAACTTATATTTTTAAGAAAAATACTTTGTGATTATTAAGGGGGATATTTTGAGCGAAAGTATTGGTATTATTGGCGCGGGTAGCTGGGGCATAGCTCTTGCTTATCTGCTTTCCGGTAATGGTGAAGATGTAACTGTGTGGTCCAGAAGTGAAGAGAATGTACTTAAACTTAGAACTGACCATGAAAACAAGGATAAGCTTCCGGGCGTAATACTTGATGAGAGTGTTAAATTCACTTCAAGCCTGGAGGAAGCTGTTTCCGGCATGGATATTATTGTTATTGTAGTTCCATCATCACATGTGAGATCTATTTGCAGCCAGATTAAGCCATATTTATCTACAGATCCTAATGTCAGACAGGTTATTGTTAACTGTTCCAAGGGTATTGAAGAAGGCTCACTTATGATTATGACTGACGTCATTTTGGATGAGCTTCCCGGAACAGATGTAGCGGTTCTTTCAGGCCCGTCTCACGCAGAAGAGGTTGGTAAAGGAATGCCTACAACTATTGTGGTTGGAGCATTTGATAAAGATACAGCCCTTTACATACAGAAAATATTTATGAATGATGCTTTCAGAGTTTATATAAGTCCTGATATGCTTGGAATAGAAGTTGGAGCGGCGCTTAAAAACGTTATAGCTCTTGCTGCCGGTATCGCAGATGGTCTTGGTTATGGTGACAATACAAAAGCAGCTCTTGTTACCAGAGGAATTACCGAAATTGCAAGACTTGGTATTGCTATGGGTGGTACCTTTGAGACTTTCTGCGGACTTAGCGGAATAGGTGATCTGGTTGTTACCTGTGCTTCCATGCATTCCAGAAACCGCAGGGCAGGTATCCTTATAGGCCAGGGAAAAACTGCCAGTGAAGCTATGGATGAAGTACACATGGTTGTCGAAGGCGTTTATAGTGCCAAGGCTGCTTTGGAGCTTGCTCATAAATACGAAGTAGACATGCCTATAGTTGAGCAGATAAATGCTGTTTTGTTTGATAATAAACCGGCAAAAGAAGCTGTTCTACAGCTTATGGTGAGAGACCCTAAGATAGAAATGCATAATATTGACTGGTAATAGAGATTAAAAAAAGACTATTGCTAATCTGGTGAATGTGTGTATATAATGCTTACAGAAAAATTTTGCAGAGTAGAAACCGGTGCGTTAAGTGCTGTCTGAACAGGGAGTTGACAGACAGACGAAGGCAATGCCGCGATATCGGATTCGCATCCCGCTGCTACATATTTTGTGTGCAGGTTATACTGTTATTTGATTTTTGAGCACCTCTTTATGTAGTCAAGGAAACTGCTGCTAAGGAGGTGTTTTTATGTTTTATAAAAATTTTAAAAGCCTCTGGATCAGTTCCTTACATGAGTTCCAGAAGCTAAAGGTTGTTGTTTTGTGTGGAGTATTGTGTGCGCTGGCTATTGTTCTTAGCTACGTCACAACTATCAGAATCGGCCCTTATATTAAGGTTGGTTTTTCATCAATTCCCAATAAGATTGTTGACTTAATGTTTGGCCCTGCTATTGGTAGCATTTTTGGAGCAGCTCTTGATATTATTAAATATCTTATAGCTCCAGATGGACCATTTTTCCCAGGCTTTACCATTAGTGCAGCTCTGGGTGGTCTGGTTTATGGAACTGCTTTTTACAAGAAGCCTGTTAGCATTGTGAGAGTATTTGTTGCTGAGCTTATTGTTAAGCTGTTTGTAAATGTGCTTCTAAATACATATTGGCTTAATATGCTTTATGGAAAAGGCTTTTTTGCTCTTATTCCATCCAGAATCATTAGTAACGCAATAATGCTTCCTGTAGATACAATTGTTACATTCATGATTCTCAAAGCATTGGAAAAGCCATTAAAACAGATATTTGAAAGGTAATGAAATGGAAGAATTATATCAGTTGATTGAAGAGAAAATTAAAGCATCCGGTTATACTGGAGAGATAGATGGAAATGAATTTTATAACGAAGTCAGTGATCAGGCTGATTCCAAGGAAAACGGAGCATATGTTTTTATGATAAAAAAGTCTGATACTGTATATTACGAAGGCCAGATGGATGTTATGGATAAAGAATTTGATCTTCATTTCATTGATATACATGACGGTGATAAGGTTTATCACGTAGATTTTGATGCCTGATAATTATAGGTATAAGAAAAGCGCTTTAATCGATTTTGGATTAAAGCGCTTTTCTTTATTATAAGCTTTTATTGGATTTTTGATTTATTCTTCATTACTTATGGTCAGCTTCTTCCGGACATCTTTTATGACGTATAGATAACATATTCCGGTGAAGATACCAGCTGTAAGCCATGCTGCTGGGTCACAGGCTGCTGCCAGAATGTAATTTAGTGAAAACATAGCTGCTGCAGCCATACCAAGTCTTGCAAACAGCTCTACAACGCCACCTAGCATAGGTAAAAGTCCGTAACCGCAACCCTGCATTGCGTTTCGGAAGATGAATATAAAACCAAGTGGTATGTAAAACATGATACACAAGTATATGTATGGTCTCGCATAAGGCATCATTACTGAAATATCCACATCGGCATCAAAGAAAAGTCCCAAAATATGAGGAAGTATCAGCAATGCTATGCCTGCAGCAATGACTGCATAAGCGCTGCTGGCAATAAGAGCTGATCTAACTCCCTGTTTAATCCGCTTGTAATCACCTTTACCGTAATTTTGTCCGCAATAAGTGGACATTGTCTGACCCATAGCCGGAAATCCCTGAGTTAACAGATTGTTTAGTTTGGAAGCTGCTGTATATGCAGCAACAGCAGTAGCTCCAAATAGATTAATTGCAGACTGCATTATCATAGTTCCTGAAGCAGTAATGCCAAATTGTAGTGCCATAGGAAGGCCGACACGCATCTGGTGTGAGGTATCAATTGAGTTTAGGCGCCAGTTATTTTTCTCTGGCCATAGGATAGGTGCCTTTTTTATAATATAAATAAGGCATCCAACAGCTGATATGCCTTGTGAAATATCTGTAGCAAGAGCTGCTCCCATTACACCCATATTCAGACCAATAATAAAAATAAGGTCAAATATAACATTAAGTCCAGCAGATAGCATCAGGAAGTAAAGCGGCACCTTACTGTTTCCGATTGACCTTAAAAAAGCTGAAAACAGGTTGTAAAAAACACTGGCAACAATGCCATAGCATATTGTTACAATATAGATCTTAGCATCCTCAAAAATCTCATCAGGTGTATTCATTATGGTCAAAAGAAAGTCCATGGATGCAACACTAATAATGGTCATTGAAATGATGACAATTATGGATAAGAGAATACCATTTGCAACACTCCTTTTAACACGCTTCATATCTCCAGCGCCAAAGGACTGAGCAGTTAGTACAGTAAAGCCTGTTGTCAGGCCCTGACTAAAACCAAGGACAAGGAACATGATCGTGCCGGTTGAACCTACGGCAGCAAGCGCGTTTTGACTTACATAACGGCCAACAATAATTGTATCGACCATATTATAGAGCTGCTGAAACAGATTACCAAGAAATAGAGGGAACATAAATTTTAAAATTATAGGGAATGGCTTCCCTGTAGTCATATCAAGTTCCATAAAAACTCCTTTTTCAAAATGTTTATATAAAAATAGTATATCATGTAGCATGAATTTACTATGATACTATTATTATTTGAAAAATCAATGAACATGCTATAAATCAAAATAATGTTGACTTTTTGTTTTTAGATAAATAAAATATATAAAAGTAAAGACGTTGATCAGAATAAGTAGTGCTTAGTACTTGTTTTCAGAGAGAAACCGGTTGGTGCGAGGTTTTAAACAGGCTATTCATGAATACCTCTGTGAGTTGCATTGCTGAACATGATAGTAGGTGGTGACGGGGATCCGGCCGTTAAAACGGAAGAGTATTGAAATATAATTTCTGTACTTACTGAGGTGTAGGAAGTGATTCCTGCATGAACAAAGGTGGTAACACGTGAATTCACGTCCTTTGCATTCAATTATGAGTGCAAGGGACTTTTTTATTGGTCTCTGCACTTGGAACAAGAAGGAGGTCAGATATGACAATTTATGATGAGTTAAAACAAAGAGGGCTTATTGCTCAGGTAACAGATGAAGAAGAAATCAAGAACTTAATCAATAACGGTAAGGCTACTTTCTATATTGGATTTGACTGTACAGCAGATAGCCTTACAGCAGGACATTTCATGGCTCTTACACTTATGAAGAGACTTCAGATGGCTGGAAATAAGCCTATCGCACTTATTGGCGGCGGAACAACAATGATTGGTGATCCATCAGGTCGTACAGATATGCGTAAGATGCTTACAAGAGAAGATATTGATCACAATGCTGAGTGCTTTAAGAGACAGATGGAGAAATTTATTGATTTCTCTGATGGCAAGGCTCTTATGGTAAACAATGCTGACTGGCTGTTAAAGCTTAATTACGTTGATCTTCTTCGTGAGGTTGGCGCTTGCTTTTCAGTTAATAACATGCTTAGAGCTGAGTGTTACAAGCAGCGCATGGAAAAAGGTCTTAGCTTTCTTGAGTTTAACTACATGATCATGCAGTCTTATGACTTCTATCACATGTTCCAGGAATACAATTGCAATCTGGAATTCGGTGGAGATGATCAGTGGTCCAATATGCTTGGTGGTACAGAGCTTATTCGCCGCAAGCTTGGTAAGGATGCTCACGCTATGACAATTACACTTCTTACAGATTCACAGGGTAAGAAGATGGGTAAGACAGCTGGTAACGCAGTATGGCTTGATCCTAATAAGACATCTCCTTATGACTTCTACCAGTACTGGAGAAATGTTGGTGATGCTGATGTTATTAAGTGCATAAGAATGCTTACATTCCTTCCACTTGAACAGATTGAAGAGATGGCTACATGGCAGGATAGCAAGCTTAATGAAGCTAAAGAGATTCTTGCATTTGAGCTTACGAAGATGGTTCATGGCGAAGATGAGGCAAACAAGGCTCAGACAGCTGCCAAATCTTTATTTGCTGGTGGTGCTGATATGTCTAACATTCCTTCAGCTGCATTAAAGGAAGAAGACTTTAAGGATGGCAAGGTTGATATCCTTCAGGTACTTGTTTCTGCTGGTCTTTGCAACACAAGAAGTGAGGCAAGACGTGCTGTTGAGCAGGGCGGCGTAACATTTGGCGATGAAAAGGTTACAGATGTTAAGGCTTCTTATGAGAAATCAGTATTTGACGAAGGCGTTCTTGTTAAAAAGGGCAAGAAGGCATTCAAGAAGGTTACAAACTAAGTCTTTGAAAAGTTTATAATTATTTTATAATAAAACATTACAGATAGCCTAAAGTTATAAATTAAATAACCGATAAATATCTTGAAAGGATATTTATCGGTTTTGCTATGCAAAGGGAATTGTATAGTTTAGATGCTAAGGATGGCATATCTGATATCATCTATACGTATAATTTTTTGCATGGCCGCCAATTGTATTGGAAGGCTTTTTTATTTGCCGATTTTCTTCTGAAATTAAAGGAGGAACGACTATGGGTGTTGATCTTAATGTTGACGTAACTAATGTTTATAACAGCCTTAATCAGACCGGAACTGTAGCTAATAAAACAGAGACAAAGAAAACTGATGAAGCTGAGAAAGCAGCTGAGAATAAAGCTGCAAGCTCCGGTGTAGTTTATGAAAAATCTGATTCGAAGGTTTCTTCAGCAACTTATTCAATAAATAAAATGAGTGAAGAAGAAAGAGCTAATCTTGTTGCCCAGATGAAGGCTGATCAGCAGTCAAGAATCCAGCAGCTCACCGATATGGTTGCCAAAATGATGTCAGATCAGGGCAAGGCCTTTGGAATAGCTACTGATGATGACAGCATTTGGAAAATGTTTGCTGATGGTGAGATTACTACAGTTTCTGAAGCTGCTAAAAAACAGGCTCAGGAAGATATATCCGAAGATGGGTACTGGGGCGTAAAGCAGACTTCCCAGAGACTTTTTGATTTTGCCAGCGCTCTCGCAGGAGATGACGTAGACAAAATGAAGGAAATGCAGAGTGCAATGGAAAAAGGATATAAAGAAGCTACAAAAGCCTGGGGAAGAGATCTTCCAGAAATTTCACAGCAGACCTTAGATGCAGCCAATAAACTATTTGAAGAGTATTATGCATCAAAAGCAGAAGCTTGATGAATAAAGCTTTAAGCTTTTTCAAATAAATAATTGGTATTTAACAAACAAAAATGCCGTAACAGCCAAGGGAATGGTACGCCCTTAAGAAGGTTGTTATGGCTTTTTGTTTTGCAATAAATAATGCATATTACTAATTTGTATTGACAAATATAAAAAATGGTTTTATTATGAACATATGAACAGTTATTCATATGTTCATTTTTGCAAAAGAAAGAGGTCGATATGGCAATAAATGATGTTGATTTGTGTGACGAGTTCTGCGTCCACTCTGACAAAGTTAATAATGTTGTATCTCATATGCCTGACGAAGATGAGTTATATGATCTGGCTGAACTATTTAAGGTCTTTGGTGATTCTACAAGAATCCGTATTTTGTTTGCATTATATCAGGATGAGATATGTGTATGTGATCTTGCAGAGACGCTCAATATGACACAGTCTGCAGTATCTCATCAGCTAAAGATTTTAAAGCAGGCCAAGCTTGTAAATAGCAGACGTGAGGGCAAACAGGTTTATTACTTCCTGGCAGATGAACATGTTAAGACAATTATTGCTCAAGGCAGAGACCACATTGAAGAGTAAGTAAATATTTTTAAAATATGGAGGGAAAGTTCTATGAAGAAAAAATTCAAATGCGAAATCGATTGTGCAGATTGTGCAGCAAAGGTTGAGGCTGCTATTAAGAAGGTTGATGGTGTTAAGGATGCCAGTGTAAATTTCCTTACACAGAAATTCATGCTTGAAGCTGATGATGACAGATATGATGAGGTTCTTAAGGCTGCAATCGCTGCTGGTAAAAAAGCAGAAGACGAATTTGAAGTAGAAGTATAAAAAATATAATGCCAAGAGTTTTATGCTCTTGGCGTTAACTTTTAATAACAGAGAATTTCTTTTTGAGGAAAATATTATGAATAAAAAACAGAAAAAGACTCTATATAGAATCATAGTTTCAGGTATATTGTTTTTTACTTTTTTAATTCTTGAAAAAACCGGTGTTCTTGAGCCGCTGCCTATTCTGGTTCAGGGAATCCTGTTTTTGATTCCATATTTGATTATTGGATATGACGTGCTCTATAGAGCGTTTAGAAATATAAGAAATGGTCATGTATTTGATGAACATTTCCTTATGATGATAGCAACCTTTGCAGCCTTTGCAACTGGTGAGTTTTCTGAAGGCTGTGCCGTAATGCTTTTTTACCAGGTGGGCGAGCTGTTCCAGAGTGTTGCAGTTGGTAAGTCAAGACAGTCTATTACAGAGATGATGAGCATTGCTCCTGAATATGCCAATATTCTTCATGAAGACGGTGAAATTGAAGAAGTTGATCCGGAGGATGTTCAAATTGGTGATACTATAGTAATCAAAGCAGGTGAGAAGATTCCACTTGATGGCATTGTTATTTCCGGAGAGTCATTCCTTGATACAGCTGCTCTTACTGGCGAATCAGTTCCAAGAAAGGTTCGTAGCGGTGAGGAAGTTATTAGCGGCTGCGTAAATGGAGAAGGTACCTTAAAGGTTGAAGTAACAAAGCTTTACGAGGATTCTACTGTAGCCAAGATTCTTGAAATGGTTGAAAATGCCAGCTCTAAGAAGGCAAGACTTGAGAACTTTATTACCAGATTTGCCAGAGTCTATACTCCTATAGTTACTATTGGTGCAGTTCTTCTTGCACTTCTGCTTCCTTTGTTTACGGATCTGACTTTTGTTGATTCAATTCACAGAGCCTGCATTTTCCTTATAGTATCCTGCCCATGTGCCCTTGTAATATCAGTTCCTTTGGGATTTTTTGGAGGAATTGGTGCAGCGTCCAAGGTGGGCGTGCTTGTAAAGGGTAGTAACTATCTTGAAGCAATTGCTGATGTAAAAACTATCGTATTTGATAAGACCGGAACTCTTACCAAGGGCGAATTCAAGGTTTCATCCTTAAATCCTTCAGATGAATTGATAAAGAATGAAGGCAATGCTGATAAGGCAAAGGAAAGGCTTCTTAAGCTTGCAGCTATTGGCGAAGCAATGTCCAATCACCCAATTGCTCTTTCAATAAAAGAAGCCTATGGCAAAGCAATTGATACTACAGTTCTTAAAGATAATACAGAAGTTGCCGGTCACGGAATATCATTATTATATGATGGCAAAAAACTTCTTGCTGGAAATGCCGGTCTTTTAAAAATGGACAACATTTCCTTTGAAGAAAGTACTGATAATGGAACAATAGTATATGTCGCTTTTGATGGCTCTTTTGCAGGAAGTATCGTAATATCTGATTCTGTTAAGCCTGAAGTATATGAGGCACTTAAGGATATGAAGAAGGTAGGCATAAAAAAGACTGTTATGCTTACAGGTGATAGAAATAAGGCTGCAAAAGCTGTTGCGGATGAAATTGGTATTGATGAAGTTCACGCAGAGCTTCTTCCTGCAGATAAGGTGAACATTGTAGAACAGATAATGTCAAAGTCCACTGATAAAGATAAGGTTTCCTTTGTGGGCGATGGAATTAATGATGCTCCGGTACTTATGAGAGCAGACGTCGGTATCGCAATGGGATCTCTTGGAAGTGATGCCGCTATTGAAGCTGCTGATATTGTTCTTATGGATGACGATGTCAGCAAGATATCCTTTGTTGTAAAAATTGCACGTAAGACTATGAGGATAGTAAAACAGAATATTGTTTTTGCTATTGGAGTTAAGATACTTGTACTTATTCTTGGTGCTTTTGGTATAGCAACAATGTGGGCCGCAGTATTTGCAGACGTTGGAGTTGCAGTAATTGCAATACTTAATTCAATGAGAACGTTAAATATTAAGAAGAATTAAAAAACAAAATCTCTATATTTCTTAAAAAAGAAGAAATATAGAGATTTTTTCGTTATCAGTATGCTATAATGTTTAAGTACGAAGCATTGTACAAGTTATCACTTTTGATTACAACATCATATTATTTTAAAGGAGAAAAGAAATGACAATTGATAAGAAAAAAGATGGCAGTAAATTAGTATTTGCTCTCGAAGGAAGACTTGATACAACTACTTCTCCTGATCTTGAGACCCAATTAAAAGAATCAACAGATGGAATTGATGACCTTGTTTTTGACCTGGCAAAACTGGAGTACATTTCTTCAGCAGGTCTGCGTGTTCTGCTTTCAGCTCAGAAGATTATGAACAAACAGGGCAGCATGAAAGTTATCAATGTAAATGAAGATATTATGGAAATCTTCGATGTTACAGGCTTTTCTGATATTCTTACAATCGAGAAATAATATATAACTGGAGGGGGTTATGATCAAATCTAGAGAATTGTCTTTTACTACAGTAGCAAATGACATGACCGAAATACTTAAAGAGGCTGAAAGCTTTGTTACAAGGCTTGGCTTATCTGAAAAAGAAGAGAGAAGATTCAGACTTCTGGTTGAAGAAACAACCGAGATGCTCAGAACTATAACAGGTGATCATGTTATTCAGGTTGCTTTTATAGAAGATAATGATAGTTTAACTATCCATCTTGAAACAGATACGCTTATGAATCTTGAGATGCACGAAGAACTTTTGTCGATTTCAAAGTCTGGCAAAAATGAATCTGCTAAGGGCATAATTGGTAAAATAAGGGAGGCATTTGAGCTTGCAGCGATGATGCCTAATGCAAATACCACGGAGTCCTGGGCTTTGTATGGTTCACCTGCAATGATCATGGGGGTCCCTGCGGATTCTTCTTCTATTGGCACTATGGAGACAATGTTCTGGTCTTTGTCATCCTATAGAGATAATCTTGAGACTGATTCTACTGGATATAAGGAAAAAGCTTGGGATGAGCTTGAGAAGTCTATTGTTGCCAATCTTGCCGAGGATGTTAGAATCGGTATTTGTGATAGCCATGTAGTAATGGATGTAATTAGAAAGAAAGCATAAAAAAGTCATGATATTCTCTGCATTTTATTTTATAATAAAATGCAGAGTATTTTTTTGCATCGAGGTGACTATGGCTAAAAACGATAAGTATGTTGCAGATTTAATGCTGCGAATTATAGGTAAACAGACAGGAGAAATTAGCAGAGTCGATTACAAACCTCAAAAGCCGGCTTTTGATTTTAATGCGCCTTTAGATGAAAGCAAATTAGAAAGAAGAAGCCCGGAATCTGTTGGTGTGAGCTCTGCGGCCATTGCCAATCTGTTAAACGAATTGTCTCATACACCCCATTGTCAAATGCATAAAATAATGATCCTGAAGGATGGATATGTAATTGGAGAATGCGCCTATACTCCTTATGATATGGATATGTGGCATATTACTCATTCAATGTGCAAAAGCATTACAGGCATGGCGATAGGGTTTCTTATAGCTGAAAATAAGCTTGATATAAACGCAAGAATTAGCGATATCTTTAGTTCTAAAAAAAGTCTATTTAGCTTTTTCAAGCAGGCAGACGTTACTGTATATAATCTGCTTACCATGACCAGCGGTATTGATTATAACGAAACCGGTGCTATTAGCGGTAACGACTGGGTAAAAAAATTCATGGATTCAGGCTCAAAGTTTGTTCCTGGTACGCAGTTTGATTATAACAGTATGAATTCGTATATGCTTTCTGCTATTATTACTGAAATAACCGGCGAGACAATGTTTGATTATTTAAAGCCAAGACTTTTTGAGCCACTTGGAATAAAGAGGATTTTCTGGGAAACCTGCCCGCAGAATATTACTAAGGGTGGCTGGGGGCTTTTCATGAGAATGGAGGATATGGCCAAGCTTGGTCAGCTCTATATAAATAACGGAGTTTGGAAAGGAAAGCAAATACTTCCTGATCAGTGGGTAGTTGAAGCTACAAAACCTCGCATTGAGACACAGAAGTCAGGCACTCCGTATTATGGATATCAGTTATGGCTTAGCGATTCAAGAAATGGAGCTTATACCTTTAATGGTATGCTTGGACAAAATGTTTTCTGTTTCCCTGATGTTAATATGGTTATATGCACAAATGCAGGTAATTCAGATATTTTCCAGGCAGGTTGCATGAATGATGTAATAGGCAAGTTCATGCATGATATAGAGATTTCCACTGAAGATAATAATAACCCTCTAGGCTCAGAAGAGCTTACGCTTTTAAAAGCTACCTGTAAGCATTATAGTGGCAGAACTGCCAATTTCCCTGCAATAACTAGCGGAGGTTGGAGTAGAGGAGTAAGTGCATTTAACAGAGGCTCCTCTACAAGAAAAGTTAAAGCCACAATAAACAGACCAAAGAGAAATACATCAGATATTTATTTTGATGATAAGAGCAGAGCTGTATCAAGAGCTAAACAGCTTATCTTAAATGCACTTTCTGGTAAAAGATATGATTTGAATGTTAGCAGTGTTGGGATATTTCCTTTGCTCATGCAGGTTTTTCATAATAATTTTACAGATGGAATAAGATGTATAGGCTTTAGAAAAACTCAAAATGGTCTGTTTTATATGGATATTTACGAGGGAGACAGTATTTATAATCTTTTGTGTAATTTCGACGGAAGAAAGGTTTCATCTACTATCTGCGTACATGGCGAAACCTATGAAGTATGCGTATCTTCTATATGTAAGACTGACGAATATGACAGACTTGTCCTTAGAAATGAAATATATTTTCTTGAAGAAGCAACATCCAGGGTGATCAATGTATATTTTGAACCTTCTGATGATCCAAAGGAAATAGAGATTCATTTTGATGAAACTCCAGGTAAAACTCTTATTATCAATTGTCTCGGAATGGTGACTGGAGATAATGAAGGCTTTAGCATAAGTGGTTTTGTAATGAATAAGCTGACAGAATATGGTGCTATGGATGCTGTGACTCAGACAATAATGGATACCGTTTCACCTGTGATAAATGCTTATTTGCATATAGATTATGACGATCTGATTGAAGCCAAAGAATCTATAAATGAACTAACAAATAATGAATCAAATGATGATTCAAATATAGAAGAATTATAAAGGGGATTTTTATATGAGTATTTCTGAGAGAATAAATGAATGTGTTGAAGCAATAAGAAAGAAAACAGAATTTGTGCCAAAGGTCGCACTGGTACTTGGATCCGGTCTTGGCAATTATGCTCAGAATATAAAGATTGAATGTGAAATTTCCTATAAGGATATTCCAGGGTTCCCTGTTTCAACTGTTCCTGGGCATGATGGAAGGTTTATATTTGGTTATGTTGGAGAAACTCCTGTTGTCTGCATGAAAGGAAGGGTTCACTATTATGAAGGATATGATGTTAGTGATGTTGTTTTACCAGTAAGAACCATGATCATGCTCGGCGCTGAGATTGTTTTTCTTACCAATGCTTCTGGCGGAATTAATCACGCTTTTTCAGCAGGCGATTTAATGCTTATTACAGATCATATTTCTATTTTTGCTCCTAATCCGCTTATAGGACCAAATGACGAAAAGCTTGGACTCAGATTCCCTGATATGTCAGATGTTTACAAAAAAGATCTGCAGCAAATTATTAAAGATACTGCTATGGAAAATGATATCGATTTAAAAGAAGGTATTTACTGCCAGCTGACAGGACCATCCTTTGAATCTCCGGCAGAAATCAATATGCTTAGAACCTGCGGTGTCAGTGCAGTTGGTATGAGCACTGTTGTGGAAGCTATTGCTGCAAATCATATGGGAGCAAGAGTTTGTGGAGTATCCTGCATAAGTAATCTTGCAGCTGGTATGACAGAGAATCCGCTTACTCATGAGGAGGTTCAGGAAGCTGCTGATATGGCTGCTCATAAGTTTGAACTATTAGTTACACAAACAGTTAAAAAATTCGGAAAAGCTTAAGGAGGAATGTCTATAGTGAATTACAGATTTTATAATGCCAGAATTCTTACTATGAAGGATAATGACCCGGTTTTTGAAGGCGAAGTATGGGTTAGAGGCGAAAAAATAATTTTTGCCGGTACTTCCGAAGCTGCAAGAGAGTATTTTAATACTCATAATTCAGAGCTTATTGTCTGGGATGAGGAAATTGACTGTAACAGAAATCTTCTTATGCCTACTTTTAAAAATGCGCATACACATTCTGCCATGACACTTCTTCGTTCACGTGCAGATGACCTTCCTCTTCAGGACTGGCTTACAAAACAGATTTTCCCTGTTGAGGCAAAAATGACTGGTGAGGATATTTATTACCTTACTAAGCTTGCTATTCTGGATTATGTCTCAGGCGGAACATCAGCCTGTTTTGATATGTATCTTACTCCTTATACAGTTGCTGATGCATGCCGTGATGCTGGATTTAGATGCGTTCAGGTATCTGCAATAAATAATTTTAGTCAGACACCGGAGCTGGTTGAAGAATGGTTTAATAATATAAATGGTAAAGATCCATATAATTCATATGTTATTGGCTGTCATGCTGAGTATACATGCTCAGAAGAGCTATTAAAGAAGCTTAGTGCGCTTGTTCACAAGTATAATTCCAGGTTCTTTACACATATATCAGAAACAAAGGCTGAACATGAAGAATGTATTCAAAGACATGGACTTTCTCCGGTTCAATATCTTGACAGTCTTGGTCTGTTTGATTTTGGAGGTGGCGGTTATCATCTTGTCTGGGCTGACGAAAAGGATATGGAGATTATGGCAAAAAGAAATCTTATAGCCGTATCAAATCCTGGTTCTAACACAAAGCTTGCCAGTGGAATAGCTCCTATTTCTGACTTTATGAAGCACAATATACCTGTTGCCCTTGGTACTGACGGACCTGCTAGTAATAACGGGCTTGATATGTTTAAGGAGATGTTTCTTGTAACCGGTCTTGCAAAGCTTAGAGATATGGATGCTTCCAGCGTTGATGCTGTAGAAGTCATGAAGATGGCAACTGTTAATGGAGCAAAGGCAATGGGGCTTGATGACTGCGATGTTCTTGCGGAAGGCAAACTTGCAGACATTGTAATGATTGATATGTCCAAGCCTGAGATGCATCCGGTTAACAATATTGTCAAAAATATTGTATATGCTGGAAATAAGAGTCATGTAAAGATGACAATGATACACGGAAATATTAAGTTTAGGGACGGAGAGTTCTATATTGGTGAGAATCCTCAAATGCTTTATGATAAGGCAGAGGAGATAAAGGATAGAATTGATAAGGAACTTGCTATTTAAGGTTTGCAACTTTGTACTGCTGAAAGGATTTTTTAAAATGGAAATAGCAATATTTTTAGGCGTTGTAGTTGGTACGCTTATTTTAGCCCAGATTCTTGGCATTATAAATGAAAAGAAATTTGAGGCCAGATTAACTGATTTTTATAAAAAGAATTATGGCAAGGCTCCAACTAAAAGATATGATGGCGACCAGATGGACCATGTTCCGGGATACTTTGAAGCTCATAAAATTGAAAGCTCCATTGATGACATAACCTGGAACGATCTTGAACTGGATGATATTTTTCAGAGAATCAACTATTGCAATAGTGCTTCAGGAGAAGAATATCTATATCATCTTCTTAGAAATCCTGATGGAGATGAGAAGCAGTTAAAGCAGATGGAAGAGCAGATTGCATACATTGATTCCAATGAAGGTGTAAGACTTCGCCTGCAGATATTTTTTAGCAAAATAGGTAAATCCTCCAAGTATTCTATTTATGAGTATTTAAAGTTTCTTGAAAAGCTTGGAAAAAGAAGCAACATAATTCATTTTCTCTTACTTGCATTTTTAATTGTTTCAATCATTGAAATGTTTTTTGCATTTGAAACAGGAATTATATTTTTAGTCTGCGTTATTGTTTTTAACATAGTTACTTATTTCAAAGACAAAAATGAAACTGACCCATACCTTAAAACCTTTGCATATATTATGCGTCTGGTTTCCTATGCTGATAAATTTGATTTTTTACAGGGAACTCCTTTTGATGAAGAAATAAAAACTCTCAATGAAGATGCCAAAGCTATGAAGCCTTTTTTAAGAGGCTCATCAATTCTGATGTCTCCTACAAGAAGCCAGGCTACAGGAAATCCTTCCGATCTGATCATGGATTATATTCGCATCATAACTCATATTGACCTTATTAAGTTCAATCAGATGTATGCAGAGGTTTCTAAAAATATTGATACCATCGACAGATTGAACACAGTTCTTGGTAAAATTGAGGCGGTCATTTCTGTCAGCTGTTTTAGGGCTTCGCTAAATAATGGCTATTGCACGCCTGAATTTACAGATGAAAAGTATTTTGATATTACTGAAGGCTATCATCCATTGATTGAAAAACCAGTTGCAAATAGCTTTGAAACCTCAAAAGGGCTTCTCCTGACTGGTTCTAACGCTTCCGGTAAATCAACATTTTTAAAGACCTGCGCTATAAATGCTATTTTGGCTCAGTCAATTCACACCTGCACGGCAAAGGCATACAAGGCTTCAAATTTTAGTATTTACAGTTCAATGGCACTAAGAGATGATCTGGGCGGACAGGATAGCTATTATATAGTTGAGATTAAGTCTTTAAAGAGAATTCTTGATGCAGCAGAAAACTCCAAAAGACCTATACTGTGCTTTATTGATGAGGTTCTTAGAGGAACTAATACAGTTGAAAGAATTGCTGCTTCAACTCAGATTTTAAAGCAGTTTTCATTTATGAACGTACTTTGCTTTGCAGCAACCCATGATGTAGAACTTAATGATATGTTAAAAGACTTCTACGATATTTATCATTTTGCAGGTCAGGTAACTGATAACGACGTGCATTTTGATTATCTGCTACACGAAGGTCCAGCGACTAATCGAAATGCCATAAAGCTTTTGGATATCATTGGTTATGACAAAAAGATAACTGAAGAAGCAGAAAAAATGGCACAGAATTTTATAAATACCGGAGTATGGCACAACTAATATATTATCCCTTAAGCGTCAGGATGATTTCCAGGATGCTTAAGGGATTTCTTGTTTACCTTTAGCTAGTTAAATGTTGCTTATTTTGTACTAAATGTTGCTGAATTTTACTATTTACAAAATTATTTTAAAACTATTTAAAATAAAATAGATATGTGGTATTATTATTGCATTGAATGTGAGATTCATTATTGGAGGGAAAAGGTATGAAGTTCTTTTTAGACACAGCAAATGTTGAAGACATTAAAAAAGCCAATGATATGGGCGTTATCTGTGGTGTTACTACAAACCCATCTCTTATAGCTAAAGAAGGTAGAGATTTCAAGCAGGTTGTAGCAGAGATTGCATCAATCGTTGACGGACCAATCAGTGGCGAGGTTAAGGCAACAACTACTGATGCAGAAGGCATGATTGCAGAGGGTAGAGAAATTGCCAAGATTCATCCTAACATGGTTGTCAAGATTCCTATGACAGCAGAAGGGCTTAAGGCTTGCCATACACTTGCAGGTGAGGGAATAAAGGTTAATATGACACTTATTTTCTCTGCAAACCAGGCACTTCTTGCTGCAAGAAGCGGAGCTGCATTTGTAAGCCCATTCCTTGGAAGACTTGACGATATTTCAACAAGAGGAACAGATCTTATTAAAGAAGTTGCAGACATTTTTGCTCTTCATGGTATCGAGACAGAGATAATCGCAGCAAGTGTTCGTCACTGCATGCATGTAACAGATTGTGCTCTTGCAGGTGCAGATATAGCTACAGTTCCTTACAAGGTAATTGAGCAGATGATTCATCATCCTCTTACAGATGAAGGAATCGCAAAGTTCCAGAAGGACTATATTGCTGTATTTGGCGAATAATCCTTATTATAATTATTGTTTTATCTGATTTTTCTTTAAATTTAATAGAAATATGTTAATATATAGAACGGAGATTTTTTCTCCGTTCTATTTTGTTGCACTAAAACCAGGTTCATTTTTATCTATTTGTTTATTAAAATCTATTGCTAAGGAAGGCTATAAAATGCAAAAAGAAGATTTATTAAATATAAAAGAAGCCCTTACTCATGCAGGGCAGTTTCACGCTGACGATGTTTTTTCAACAGCATTCTTAAAGATAGTAAATCCTGAAATACAGGTTAAAAGAGTATTTGCTGTACCTGAAGGCTATACAGGTCTTGTTTATGATATAGGCTGGGGTGAGTTTGATCATCACCAGAAGGATAGAAAGGTACGTGAGAACGGAATTCCTTATGCAGCCTTTGGACTGTTATGGGAGCAGTTCGGAAGTCTTGTTCTTGATGAAGCAGACGTTTTGGAGTTTGATGAGAACTTCGTTATGGGACTTGACCTTTCAGACAATACAGGTTCCTTTAACCCTGTATCAGAAGCTATAGGCGATTTTAATCCTACATGGATTGATAATGCAGATCCTGATGAGTGCTTCTGGAAAGCTGTAGAGGTCGCCAAGGCTATTCTTAATGAAAAGTTCAAACAGATTAAAGCAAACCGCAAAGCTTATTACATAGTATTGGAAGAGGTTAAGGCCTGCGACGGACCTATTTTGGAATTAAAAGAGACTATTCCATGGAAGGCTGCTGTTAAAAATACAGATATTATGTATGTAATCTACGAATCAAATCGTGGTGGCTATAATATTCAGTGTGTTCGCAAGGATGGCGAAGAGGATGAGAAAAAAAGATTTCCTGAGAACTGGAGAGGTAAGTCTGCAGAAGAACTTGCCAGAATAACCGGCGTTGAGGGACTTCGTTTCTGCCATAATTCAGGCTTTTTGTGTGCAGCAGAGACAAAAGAAGCTGCCTGGGAAGTTGCCAGACTTGCTGTTGAAGCATAAGTTTTTCTTTGGGATTTGGGTTATTAGCACTATTTGACTTAATGTATTGGGAAAACATTTTGTATATGGCAAATGCCATGTGTATTTAAGACATTTTTTAAGGAGAACTCATGAGTAAACAAGTATTTAATTGCCTGGTTGCCCAGTCTGGCGGACCTACTACAGCTATCAACGCTTCACTTGCAGGTGTTATAAAGGCTGCAAGAGAGAGTAAGGAAATAGGTACTATTTATGGTGCCATCAATGGTATTCAAGGTGTTTTATCCAGAAATATTGTTGATATAGAAACACTTCTTGGAACAGATGATAACAGTCTTGAGATGCTTAAAATATCTCCATCCATGTATTTAGGTTCCTGCAGATATAAGCTGGAAGACGTTGAGACAGCAATTAATACTTTGATTCCGGAATATGAGAGAATAGATGATTATACCTGCATCTTTAATATTCTTCATGAGTATGATATTAAATATTTCTTTTATATAGGCGGTAATGATTCTATGGATACCGTCAAAAAGCTTGGTGCTTATGGTAAGAGCATCGGCTCAGATGTCAGATTTATTGGAATTCCTAAAACAATTGATAATGATCTGCCTATAACTGACCACACTCCAGGTTATGGAAGTGCAGCAAGATATATAGCAACTTCTATGCTCGAAATGGCTTATGATACTTCTATTTATAGTACAAAGAGTGTTCTTATTGTTGAGATTATGGGACGTGACGCAGGATGGCTCACAGCTGCAAGCTCACTTGCCAGAACAGAGTTTTCAGATGCACCGCATCTTATTTACCTGCCAGAGCGTAATTTCTCTGATGCACAGTTTTTAAGTGATCTTAGAGAAAAGATGAAAGACAGGGAACATGTTATAATAGCAGTATCAGAAGGTATTCATTATCAGGATGGT
>JAZRKG010000107.1:0-2421 GCA_045646185.1 Butyrivibrio sp. | reverse complement strand
CTTACAGACAATAGTATTGTAATACAATTCGCCAACCCACAGGATATTTATGAACATATAATAGTTGTTGATCCACTTATGGGTGGCGAATTTCTTGGGTCCTGCAAGGATGATATTGTGGAAAAAGACATCAATCTGAATATCGCACTTGCACTAAAAAAGCTTACTGATGAAGATTCCGATGAGTCTTTCAAAATATTTTTTACAAGAACTTCTGATGTATATCGGGACGAAGCAACACGTCTTGATTTTATAGAAGAAAGTGGTGCCGATATGTATGTTCAGCTGGCAACAGGCCTGGATGAGCAGGATACTGAGGGAATAGCAGCTTATTATAATGGAAAATACTTTATAAGAGAATTTGGAAATGTAGAACTGGCTAATGAACTGGAAAGTAACGTGCTGGCTACTACATCTGCGTCGGCCAGGGGAATAGGAGAAATAGAAGATACAAAATCTCTTCTCTGGAGTACCAAAATTCCTTCCGCGCAGCTCAATGTAGGCAATCTTGCTTACGATACGGATGCAAAAAAACTTGGGGATGAAAAATATGTAGGAAAGATTGCCCAGGGAGTATATAACGGCATTATAAATGCCATATCCACATTTAACGAAATGGAAAAATAAAGTCGGGAGACTATCAATATGAAAATTGTTTTTGCTACAGGTAATAAAGACAAGCTTCGCGAGATTCGTGAAATAATGGCGCCACTTGGTCTGGAAGTTGTATCCATGAAGGAGGCAGGCTTTGATGGCGATATTGAGGAAAATGGTACTACTTTTGAAGAAAATGCACTTATTAAGGCTGGAGCTATAGCAGACTGGCTAAAGTCAAACAAAAAAGACTATGCTGAAGATGCTGTAGTGCTTGCCGACGACTCAGGCCTTGAGATTGACTACCTTGGCGGGGAACCTGGCATACAATCTGCAAGATATATGGGACATGATACTTCTTATGATATAAAAAATAAAAGCCTTTTGGACAGACTTGAAGGCGTTCCTGATGAAAAGCGAACGGCAAGGTTTGTGTGCGCTATAGCAGCTGTTTTTTCTAATGGGGAAAATAAGGTGGTAAGAGGGACAATGGAAGGCCGTATAGGCCATTCTATCGATGGTTTAAATGGTTTTGGCTATGACCCTATATTCTTCCTGCCTGAATATGGCAAAACTTCTGCCGAAATCAGCGAGGAAGAAAAGAATGCCATAAGTCACAGAGGTAAGGCACTCAGAGCTATGCAGGAGACCCTTACCCAGTGGAAAAATGGTGGCACAAACAGGAATTACTACAAAGTACTTGTAGTTAGTGATACTCATGGTAAAAACAATAATTTCTATCAGGTACTTCAGGACGAAGATGAGTTGGACCTTATTATTCACTGTGGTGATGTAGAAGGCACTGAGGACGTTCTGGAGACTATAGCAGATTGTCCAATAAAGTTTGTATCAGGAAACAATGATTTCTTTTCAGATCTGCCAAAAGACCTGGAATTTACAATAAAAGGACATAAGATATGGGTAAACCATGGACATCAGTATCTGGTATCCATGGGCTATGAAAATATAAAAGATGAGGCCCGTGACAGAGGAGCCGAGATAGTAATGTATGGACATAGCCATAAACCTGTAGCGGAATTTGAAGATGGAATGTATATTTTTAATCCTGGTAGCTTATCTTATCCAAGACAGGAAGGCAGACATCCATCTTATCTGACAGTATATTTCTATGACGATGGCCATATCAGCTACAAGATTAATTACTTGGCTGGATATTGATAAAAACAGGCTTTTTGGCCATTTTGACGCAGGGGAGATTAACCTATTTTCGTCACATAATAAATGAATAAAAAATTTTGAAAAATAGTGTTGACAATGATGAATATAGTATTATATAATTTTACTTGCGTCACGGCGATGGGCAAAAGTTCAGAGCCGAAAACAAATCGGGGTGTGGCTCAGTTTGGCTAGAGCACCTGCTTTGGGAGCAGGGGGTCGCAGGTTCGAATCCTGTCACCCCGACTTTTTATCGCCTATATTGTTTTGACTTGGCAATAGCTGAGTCGAATGTGCAGGTGTAGTTCAATGGTAGAACACCAGCCTTCCAAGCTGGATACGTGGGTTCGATTCCCATCACCTGCTTTGTGTATTTATTACACATTTTGTTATATGTGTCCGTAGCTCAGCTGGATAGAGCAACGGCCTTCTAAGCCGTGGGTCGGGGGTTCGAATCCCTTCGGGCACATTTTCATGAGAAAAGGAATTATTGTTGGTCTTATATAGTGGTTTCGCTTTTTACTATATTACAGGATCGCAATGTATGTGCACAGTTCCCCTCATGTTTAGCGAAGCAGCGGGATGGGCTGCTAAATATATGGTGGGTATGGCGTAGCTGGCTAACGCGCCAGATTGTGGTTCTGGAGACCG